>JAQCFT010000098.1 GCA_027619545.1 Verrucomicrobiota bacterium
CGCCCTTCAACAACTCCGAATCATGCAGTTTCCCCTCAGCCGCCAGCTGCATCAAATGTTCATCCGGAGGAGCGCCCCAGAGAAAGTAGGCCAGGCGCGTGGCAAGTTCGTGCCCCTCCAAAGGCACAGGCTCGGCACCTTCGACAGGCTCTTCCAAGATGAAAAGAAACTTCGGAGAAACCAACACCGCTGAAAGCGTCAATTGCATGGCGGTGGAAAACGATCCATCCGCTTCAAAAGCAGTTTCGAACAATGCCATGTATTCGCCGATCTCATCATCCGTCGCCGGTCGACGAAAGGCATTTGGCAGAAACCGATCCAACACCTTGCGAGCGGCTTCGGGAGGAGTGGTGTTTTCGTCAGGTTGAGCAATCAGAAAACGACGACTGGATCGTGTGTCGGCGAAACCATACTCAACGGCAGATCGCGCGGCTTCAAGGTATTTCTCGGCATGAATGGGAGAAATAAAAAGTGTTTCAGCGGCATTATCAAATCCCTCCCCCCCTGCTCCGTCACTGGGCAGAGCTTCACCTGCATCGAAATGAACATCCAGCAAATGCCGGACGGAAGCGGAATATTCACTTCGATTCAATCGCCGAACAAGCGCAGGCCCCGGCTGCACACCGTCGGCACAAGCTGCTTCACGCAAAGTCGACTGCACCCAGTCGACAAACGCCAAACGCTCCTCCACTCCTGGCACTGGAACGTCCTCATCATCCGGCGGCATGTCTCCATCACGCACACGATGCAGATGCTTGTCCCATTCAAGTCCATCGGCAATGATACTCTCTCTCGTGGTGTAGGAAGTTAAATCAAGCTTACCCTTGGGCTTGGGAGGCTGATGACAATCCACGCAATACTGCTGAATGAAGGCCACACCTCCGTTCAAAGTGGCATCAATCGACACCCCAATCTCCGAATCAGCATGCACAGTCCCCCCCAACCCATAACCCGCAAGTAACAGGCCACCCCAATACAAGCCTCTATTCGATTGAAACAATCGCATGAAGACATCCTCACCCATAATCAAATAACGGTCAAGTCAGCCAAAAAAAGAATCTCCCCCTCACCAAAAAGAATTACCCAATGAATCAACCTTCGTGCCTTGGAGTCTTTGTGTGAGAACAAAAAACTAACGACCCTCTGAAACCTCCCCCGCCGACCGCGCATCCAATCGCATCTCCTCCTGAAACAAAACTGCCATGCCACGCAACTTGCGGATAATAGCACCATTGCGAACAGGCTTGGATTCTCCCGGATCCGCTTCCAGATCGTAGAGTTGCAGGACAGGATTCAAAAACAACTTCCAACGTTCCCAACGCACCGCCGCCAACGCTCCCTGGCTTCCATGATAGAAAAAAGCATCATTGTATTCCTCTCTCGAAATAAGTGGAGCCCACTCCCCAGGAGGATCCCACCTTCGCCGAAGTGGCACCGAGCCATTGAGCGCGTCACTTTTTCCGGGAAAGGGAACAATGTCTGATTCACCTTTCAGCAGGGGACTGATATCGCGCCCATCCATAACAATCCCCTCCGGCACCTTGATCCCCGCGAACGTGGCCAGAGTCGGATACCAATCCATGGCACGCACCACAGTTGAAGTAGCCCGACCACTTTTCACGCCCAAGCCCGGCCCCCACGCAATGGCAGGCACACGAATGCCGCCCTCATATGTTGACAGCTTTCGCCCCCGTATCTTCTGCTCAGGTGTTCGGCCGGGACCACGCCCATTATCCGAGGCATACACCACAAAGGTATTCTGCTCGATCCCCCACTCCTCCAGCGCATCAAAGATACGTCCAACATGAAAATCCAGTTCCTGAATCGCATCCCCATATTCCTCCCAATTCGAACTCCCCTTGAAACCTTCACTCACTCCGAGGGGATTGTGAAGCATGGTATGAGGAAGATAGAGAAAGAACGGATGTTCCTTGTTTTGTGCGATAAACTGCAACGCCTCATCCGTGTAGAGCCTGGTCAATTCCGCCGGATCAGCCGGGCTCTTCACAACCTCACCATTTCGCATCAACGGCACCCCCTCATCCCCAAAATAAACCACCTCAACCGGGTCCAGATTATGTAGCAAGCCATAATAATGATCGAATCCCTGATTGTGCGGAAGAAACGGTTCCCGAAACCCCAAATGCCACTTGCCAATGCAGGCGGTCGCATAACCCTGCCCCTTGAACAGCTCAGCGATGGTGAGTTCATTGGGATTCAATCCTGAAGGCGAATCCGCCCGATGCACCCAGATGTGATTCCCCACCCGCCGAGGATAACACCCCGTCAACAACCCCGCCCGCGAAGGACTACAAATCGGAGCCGCCGCATAATAATCCGTAAACCGCACGCCCTCCTTCGCCATCGCATCGATTCTCGGAGTCCTGACTTCCGTCGCGCCATAACACCCCAAATCGAAATAGCCCTGATCATCGACAAAGATGAAAATGACATTCGGTTTGGAAAAATCAGCCTCGACCACCAACATCCATAAACCAGACGTAATGGCCAGAAACAGCAGTAGGTAATGCCTTCTCATGATATGAAAACTACCCTAGAAAACCCAAAGCAAACCAACCACCAAAAAAAACTGCGCCCCTGCGTGAGAAAAAAATCTGTGAGAATCGGCGCAATCTCGTTGATCCCGCTTCGGCGGTGGTGCGGTTAGAAAAAAATGGTACACCCGTAGGGAGTCGAACCCCAAACCTCCTGATCCGTAGTCAGGCGCTCTATCCAATTGAGCTACGGGTGCGCCAATAGGAAGCGAGAAACTAAAAAATGTCTGGGCTCCCTGCAAGTGTTTTTTGAATTTTTTCTACCGTGCCTACGCAGGCTGGGCTATGGTCAGGGCATGGCAAAGCAGGTTTTCAAGGGAGACCAAAAGGTCGGCGCATCGGTCATGACCCGGTGGGAGGATCGGTTTCGGAACAAATGGGTTCCAAGATTGCCTTCCTGGATCGAGACCTGGCACCTGACTTATCTGACACTGATTTGGTCCGGCCTGATTCTGGTGTTTTGCTGGCAGGCAAAGAACAATCTAAACTGGCTTTGGCTGGTTTCTTTGATGGTAGTTGCTCAGTATTTCAGCGACTTGTTCGACGGCGCCGTAGGACGCTACCGAAAGACTGGACTGATCAAGTGGGGTTATTACATGGACCACTTTCTGGACTACATCTTCCAGTCTGCCATAGTGGTGGGTTACATGATGATCTCTCCTCCTGGCTTGACATGGTATTTTGTCGGGATCCTGGTGATGGCAAGCGGTTACATGGTGAGTTCCTTTTTGTCCTTTGCCGCCACGAATGAGTTCGAGATCTATTTCTTCGGCATCGGTCCGACCGAGATTCGTATCATCGTGATTGTGCTCAACGCGTCCATCGTGTTCTTGGGAACCAGTTGGTGGCCTGTGACGGTCCCTATCTTTTTCTGGGCCATCCTGATGGGCTTGGTGGTGATGGCATGGCGCACCCAACGCAAGCTCTGGCGGATCGACATGGACGCCAGGGACGGGAATTGAGGTATGGTTTTTAGACAGGATTAACTGGATTTACTGGATGGGGGTGGGAGGTTGGATTTTTTTTGGTGTACCATCCGGAATCTACTTTGCTTATGGAAACCCAAAGGATGGCGCGTCGGGGACGGCACGTCCTACCTAGTTCACAGTCGATCGATCCGCTAATCCGATATTCAATAAGAACCCAAGCCCACTCCTTCACACACCCCATCCTGTAAATCCTGTTCATCTCGCAGATCCCGCGACTGCGGCGACTGTCCAAAAAACAACAAAACTTTTCGTTGCAAAATCTTCGATCCCCTCTGAAATAGGGTGTCTTATGGCTATGAATTATTGGTTGGTGAAACAGGAACCGGAGGCTTATGCGTGGGATCAGTTCGTCGCGGATGGCGTGACAAATTGGTCAGGCGTGCGCAATTACCAGGCGCGAAACAACCTGCGTGCCATGAAAAAAGGCGATCAGGTGCTGTATTATCACAGCGTCACCGGCAAATGCGTGATGGGAATCGCCGAGGTGGTCAAAGAACATTATCCTGATACAACCGCCGAGAAAGGTGACTGGTCTGCGGTAGACATTTCGCCGGTCAAACCGCTCAAGCACCCGGTCTCACTGGCACAGATCAAGGAAGATCCGGAGTTGAGCGAAGTCGCATTGGTCCGGCATTCTCGTCTTTCAGTCATGCCCTTGACCGCGGCAGAATTCAAACGCATCGTCAAACTGGGCAACTAAAGCAACAAGCGACCCCCAACGGATATCCACATCATGGCATCAGAAACATCCCCTCACCCTTCTCTGGAACACATCACCGGCGTCATCTTCGACATGGACGGTGTCATCGTCGACAGCGAGCCCCGTCATCAACAGGCATTCATGGAAGTCTTTCATGAGATCGGCTACGCGGACATCCACGGCATTCAGTTTGAAAAATACCTGGGCAAATCGGATCAATCGGTCTGGGTGGATTTCATGGACATACACAAACCACCCTTTTCGATCGAAGACCTGACCCAACGCAAGCAAGACAGACTGATCGACCTGATCCGATCCGAAGAACCCATTTTCGAGACCTTGCCCGAGCTGGTTGAAAAACTATCCAGACACTTCACCCTTTCGGTGGCGTCCGGTTCATTGCACCCGGTCATCGACGCGGTCCTCGAACTCCAGGATCTCAGGCGCTTCTTTCCCACCGTGGTCAGCATTCAAGACGTTCCGAGGGGCAAACCCGCTCCGGACGTTTTCCTGAAGGCAGCCAGGGACATGGGAGAAGCTCCGGAAAAAATTTGCGTGATCGAAGATTCGGCAGCGGGCGTGCAGGCAGGAAAGTCCGCAGGCATGCAGGTCATCGCCATCACGAACAGCCTGGACGCAAACAGTCTGAAACAGGCCGATTTTGTCGTAAAAGACTACGAAACCATCGAATCCCTACTCCTGGGAACAAAACAGGCCAATCTTTAATCTGAGCATCTCAATTTCCAGGCAGCACCCGCACAAAGCATACACAACCTAACCACCTATAGCAAAACCCATTACAACCTTTGCGCACTTCATGATTTCGTGGTTTACAAAGACAAATCACAAAACCTGGACATCATCAAACAGGCCGTAAACCGCCTGAACAAACCATCGATTCGGCAAAAAAAGGCCAAAAGCATTTGACCTGACCAAGAAAGGGATAGTAACTATTGCGCGCTTATGGGACATGGCGAAGCCATAATACCGAATCCTTGGATGATGCTGCCGTTTGGGCTGTTGCTTGCAACAATTGCCCTGGGGCCGTTGTTCTTTCTGCATTGGTGGGAGAAACATTATCCCAAGTTGGCATACGTGCTGGGGGCGATTACCTTGGTTTATTATTTCTTTGGATTACATGCCACGGAGAGAATCGCGCACACAGCCATTGAGTACGTGCAGTTCATCGCCTTGGTTGGATCGCTGTACGTCGTGTCAGGCGGGATTCATATCAATGTCAAAGGGGAAGCGACACCGCACAACAACGTCCTGTTTCTCCTGTTTGGAGCTGTGATCGCCAATGTGCTGGGGACCACAGGAGCCTCCATGCTATTGATACGCCCCTGGATACGGATGAACAAATACCGCATCACAGCGCATCATATTGTCTTTTTCATCTTCATTGTATCCAACGTAGGCGGTTGTTTGACCCCCATCGGGGATCCTCCGCTGTTTCTGGGCTTCTTGAAAGGAATCCCCTTCTGGTGGGTATTGGAACATTGCTGGCCTATGTGGTTGGTTGGAATTGGCACTTTGCTGGCCATGTTCTACGTGGTGGATTTAATCAACTATCGTAAAGCGCCCAAAGAAGTCCGTGAAGAAATCGCCGAACCACCCGACCAGTGGCGTTTTGATGGTTTGATCAATCTGGTATTTCTGGGAATCATTCTTGGAGCCGTCTTCATACCCAAACCACTGTTTTTACGTGAAGCCTTGATGGTTGGAGCCGCCTTGGGTTCGTATTTCCTCACCAAGAAATCCATCCATGAGTCGAATCATTTCAATTTCCATCCCATTCAGGAAGTGGCCATTCTGTTCGTCGGCATCTTCTCGACCATGATGCCCGCGCTCGATTGGCTTCAGGCCAACGCAAGCGCCATGGAGCACACTTCTCCAAGTATTTTCTATTGGGGAACCGGTCTACTGTCCGGTGTATTGGACAACGCGCCGACCTACCTGAGCTTTCTGAGTGCCATCATTGGTAAGTTTGCCACGGCGCAAGCCATGGGCATTGACCCGTCGGCGTTGACGGAACATGCGCAGATTCACCATCTGATTGACACACCGGAGATCATGCCCTATGTCGTGGCCATCAGTGTGGCGGCGGTCTTTTTCGGCGCGAACACCTACATTGGCAACGGGCCCAACTTCATGGTCAAATCCATCGCCGACCAGCAGAAAGTGCATGCACCGAGTTTTCTGGGATATGTGTTCAAATTCACCATCCCCTACATGGTCCCGACCGTTTTGATTGTGTGGTTCATCTTTTTCCGGTAAAAAAGTCCGACGGTCGATACCAACCATCGAACCGCACTTGACTCACAATCATGGCATCCTCTGATCCATCCGGTCCGGTCTCAACCGGATCCGAACCCGGGGCAGCTCCTGTCAGCGCCGGACCGGTTCAATGGATCTACCGGACTTTGTTCAACCTCGGGCTGCTGATTTCCTTTCCCTATTATTACAGGAGAATGAGCCGCCGGGGAGGATGGCGGGATCGGGTCGGTCAACGGTTTGGAAGATACACACCTTCCTTCATCGAATCATGCCGGGACGGCAAACGGATCTGGGTGCACGCCGTCAGCGTGGGAGAAGTGCACCTGACACTGGAACTGATTCGACGCCTGAGGGAACAACTCAAAGACGCCGACATTATCGTCTCCGCCACCACCACAACAGGAATGGGAGAATGGCAAAAAAAATTGCCACCTGAGGTCCAAACCTGCTTTTACCCCATCGACCGACGTCCCTGGGTGCGACAGGCAATGGATACCATAAGACCCGAAGCCATCATCCTTTCCGAAGCGGAAGTATGGCCCAACTTTCTTTGGGAAGCGGCGGCACGCAACATCCCCGTGTTCCTGATCAATGCCCGCATATCTGAAAAATCCTTTGCCCGCTACAGTCAATTCGGATTTCTGTTCCGCCCCCTCTTCCAGTCCTTTGCACGAGTCGGCACCCAAAACGCATCCGATGCGGAAAGGCTCAGGAAACTGGGATGTTCACCGGACAGAATCCAGGTCACCGGCAACATGAAGTTTGATGCGGCCCTGTCCAGCAACCAAAAGCCCACACTCAACGTGCCTCAACTTTTTGCAGACACAGGCATCGAATCAACACACACCGTTTTGTTGGGCAGCAGCACCCACCCGGGAGAAGAAGCCGTATTGGGCGAGATTTACATCAAACTGATCGAGCGCTACCCCCAGCTTCGACTCGTCATCGTACCACGACACTTCGAACGCGCACGTGAAGCGGGAAAGGATCTTGAAAAACTGGGCATACACGTCGACTACCGATCCGAATGGAAAGAACAGCGGGCATTCCCATCAAGCACCCATCCCCGTTGCCTGATCGTCAACTCCACCGGTGAACTGGCCAGCGTCACCGCAGAAGCAGACCTCGTCTTCATCGGCAAAAGTCTCTGTGCCAGGGGCGGCCAAAGCCCCATTGAAGCCGCCGCAGCCGGCAAGCCCATGATCATGGGCCCCAACATGCAAAATTTCCGCGCCATCACCCGAACCTTCCTGGAACATGAAGCAGCCATCCAGGTCTCAAATAAAGAAGCGCTCAACAATACTCTGAATGACTTACTGGAAAAACAAAGTATACGAGTGGAATTGGGGCGTAGAGCAAGGAAAGTGGTGGATCAAAACCTGGGTGCAGTCACTCGTTCACTGAATATGGTGACATCCCATCCCATCATTCGGCAACTTTGCAAATGAAATGGTAACAGGGTTCATCACGCAATGAACCGAGCCTGCCGTAGCTTACACCTTTCGAACCGCCATGAAAATCCGGCGAGTAGCGAACACCCGCCGGAATTTCATGATCTGATGAATCAAAGCTCAGGAGCTGTGCCTAGAACATGATCCATCACAAAATCGTAAGCAAGTTCGCCGATTTCACGCCCGATCTCCTGACCGGCAGGTATGGAAGGTTTGAAATGCACTCCTCCCCAAAACCGCGTCATCCCACAAGTGGCTTCAAACTCAGTCCATGTCGCAAAGCTGATCAACAAATCGCTTTGTGGAGTGAATCCCGGTTCAATGGTGGAAGTCCCCTGCCCAACTGGAAATGACCACCCCAGTTCATCGGTGCCAAAAAACAACCGACTACACGTTGCATGAGCGGCACAGAAGGAAGCCGAAGCGGAGGGATACTCTGGGTGATCAGCCACGGGCAGATAACTTTGCCATTCGTTGCCGGTAATGTTATCCACAGTTCCCTGATATGGACCTCCCCATGCGGTCAATTCCTGGTCGCTGTATAAGAAACGAATAGCACTGAATGGTCGAACAGAGTTATGCCGCCGTTTTTCTTTCCAAATCGCAATACCCGTATCGAATGCAGCCAGATTGGTCAAAAAGTCGTAAACAACAAATTCTTCGAGTGAAAGTCCGGAAACAGTGGATTTGAATAACGCGGAAAAACCCAGACTGTTGATTTTGTTATCAAACAATTCAGCCAGCATTTTTTGCTCATCAGTCAAGTTTGCGGAAGCTACAAGCACTTCATCCGCCTTGGCCTTGTAGGCCTTGAACCTGAACACATTGCTATCCAAAGGTTTGGAAGCCCGGAACGGAGTGGAACTCTTATAACTGTAAGGTAATGTCAGCGCAAATTGTGGCGTCACAAACTGTTGAACCTTGAAGATGCCATTGCCGTTTGAATTGATTGCCGGCTGCCATTTGGATGGAAAGCGTAATGCGTAGGCAGAGTTGACCGGCTCAAAAGCAGTGTAATCAGCAAAGGGTTGAAGATTGTAAACGCGTGGCCCATCTTCGCCAGGAAACGGCTCATTACCCAACTGGTTCATCCCATCATTCTCGCGAATGGCCCTGACGGCTTTACCTGCAGCATTCCCGATACCGATCGCAGTATCCAGATCCACTGAATCATTGTCGGGATCCAATCCTACAGTTCCTAGCATTTTATCCCAGAGAGTGACATGAGCGGGATAGAGACTGTTCAACACTTCATGAGATGCATACAAAATGGCAATATTACGATTTTCGTCTGTTCTTTCGGTTGCGGGACGCCTGCCAAGACGACTGTAAACGCCCACATTATGCTCCCCATAAGGTGCAATCGCATCAAACCAGGAATTGATAACAATCGTAGTCGTTCTCAGCACCAAGGTCGCATCGTTTGGATTAACTGTTGAAAAAATGACCGGAATCAGCTGGGGGATCACCACTTCTTTAGGAGCGGAGCCGGTTGTCATATCAAAATCAGCAGCCTTGAGCGGTTGTAATAAAAGGCAACCGATACTAGTAGCATCCCATAGGAGGCTTCAGTAGGGCAAAACACTTCTTTTTCCCAAGGTTTTCTGACCTTGGACTGATTTCCTATTTTTGAAATTTTTCAATCTCGTTCTCTTTACTTGGGTATTTGTGCAACTAAGTTCATTGTGCTGTCCCATAGTGTCGGTGATTTTTCTTCAAAATCCCGGGAAATATGCCTGTTCGGGCCGAGCAAGGTTTCTAAAACCCCCTCCTGCTGTCCCACAGAGTGATTGCAAAAAGCCCAGCAAATCCATTCGCTGCCACAACGAAGCACGCACTACGGCAAAGATCCGCGTAAAACTATGAGTCCACGAGCTCATCCTGCTCAAAAATCTTAAAAGGACATAAACCAGTAGCGCTGTCCAAACTTGCCAACGCACTGCATTGGCTGAATGACCCAAAAAATCCGTCAGCTTGAGAGTCTGTTTGATTTGCTTGAAGAACACTTCAATCTGCCAACGTGCCTTGTAGAGATCGCAGATACTCCTGGCACTCCAATGCCGGTTGTTGCTCAGAAATGAGAACAGCTTACGCTTTCCGTCGACCTCAACCCACGCAGTCACTCTCCTGACCACCATTTCATTGTTAAGGACGATCCATTCATCGGCGACTATATCACCGTTTACTTCCATCGTATTAATAACCTCACAAGCCGTTCCCTTCTTCTCTCTACCCACCCATTGCACTCCGCGATCATCAAGATCCTTGAGATGATCAAAATCGTTGTAAGCCCTGTCAAATATGACGATTTCACCGTCCAGGAGCCCCGCGCAGAGTTCCCTGGCTCTTAGGTTGTCGTTGTGTTTGGCGGTATCCACGATGGCAAAACGTGGAAGCAAACTTTCCATATCCAACCGCATGTGGGTTTTTGCTGCTGCTTTTCTTCTTCGATGCTTGGCCCAGTCCATGCAATTGGCGACCAGTTCAATGGTAGTAGAATCAATGATGTTAATCCTTCTTTTAAACCGGCCAAGACCGCGGGGCATTCGGCCTTGTGCAAATTGCGGAAAGGTGTTTTTTAAATGATCAGTCACGGACCAGAACAGTTTCTCGGCCATATCAGCGGTGCGACATTTATTGGCATGTGAGAGTCCATTACGACTTGGCGGTGTTGCCCCTCGGATAGCTGAAAGTGCTTGCGAGTGAATTTGCAGACTGTCACAAACATCATTCAATCCGATACTGCGCGTCATTTGTGCAAACAACATTGACACGACGTGGCTCCATGATGAAAAGGTCCTTGCCTTGGATTGGGCCCCCGTTTCTTTAGCAATTTTTTTGACCAAATGGCCCGGAATGAAATTGCAAATTTGTTGAAGGACAGTGATTCTACCGCGGGTTGGTTTTCGTTTTTTGTTTTTCACTCCTGCTGAGTGGCAGGATTCAAGAAAGATTACCAGCCCTTTTTTATTTCATCCTGTGGGATGCCTGTGAACCGATACCAATTACCAAAACAGTCTTCATTTGAATATTTTTTAGAACCTTCTTCATATTTTTTATAATACTTTTTTAAGTGTATTTCCGCCAAGCAACCGAATCAAAACCACCTGTGCCGAATAAAACAATGACACACATGTCATTCCACGTAACACAACGTACGCAAGTTTAACTAAGCGCTGTTCGTCAATGATAGATATGGAAATATAAGGTCATCAAAACGGACAGAATGAAATAGCATTCACTTGCCAGCATTGATTACAAAGCTCATAGGGCACACGTTTCCCCAATCACACTTGCTTGATAGAATTCAAAACCACCCTCCTTTTAAGGTGAATGAACGAAAGTTATTCAAAAAACTATTTTTTGTCAATATATATCCATGTTATTTTAGATGAATATCCGCCAACTTGCCTAGCCATGATAATATTTGAACGGATAGGTATTGGAGGCCTGCCGGCGTCATGCCCCCCCCCTTCAGCATCCAGATTCGATTCATCTATTCTCAACCCTTCCACAACCACATATTCATGACCAATAGCCCCGGGTTCACGACAAACTAAAATCCCTGTAGGAATTCTATCGCTTGCTTTGTAATTCTTGTTTCCTATGCAGCAAGATCCAGCAAACATATTATGCTCACCATCGTAAAAGGGTTCATCAAGTCCAAGTTTATCCCAACCATATGGACTAATATTTCGAATAAATGCATAAAGATTTAGTCCACCCTGTTCTCTAATAGGATCTCTATTCAAGCAACGCCCAGTGTCCGGGTTGTAATGCCTGAAGCCATATTCTAAATCCTTCCTCTTGCATCGTAGCCGTATTTAAGCGCTGAACAGTCATGGTAGCATTGAGTATGCGGTTAAAAACCGCCAGTTTTCCTTATTTAGCTATTTAACTTCCATTCCAGATTCAAAACTAGCTTTGAAATAAATTAGGTTCAAATTTGTCTCTAGCATGGACACAGAAACAAGAAACTCCATCGTTGGACTCTCCAATACTCCTGATGCTGATTCTAATATCTCATGAGCATCCCACCATTTGATTCCTCTTGTTGGCGCTTCCTTCACAGTCCCCCATGGATTACTATTCGTGTGGAGAACGATTGTCGGATTGAAACTACCCAGGAAGCTCTTCAACTCTTCAGAATCACACTGAAATCTCCCAATGAAAGAAGTTGTGTCTCCAAACCTCATTTGAGCAATTGCAATTTCAGCGTTCTGCGGAAAATTACAGGCGTAGACACTTTCTAATCGGCTGTTGGATTCAACTGCATCAACATTTGCGTAATTCGCACACCCAACACCAACTGCAAGGAGGCATAGGACTAGACTAGCTAGAATACAGTTTGAGTAATGTTTTCTCATGCTGGAAATCAGTTGAAGGGCCAGACATCCGATACGGCATGGACAGTTCCACTATCATCACCTATTTCAAATTTAATGTCGGGGCTGTCCCATTTGATTTCTATCAAAAAGGGCTGAAATTGCTTTAGTTCATCATCGGTTACAGGAATCCCAAAAATTGTCTTGGAGAAGTATTCGCCATAAACATTCGCAGCCCAGATAATCGCATCCTTATTACCATCTGCGTCCGCAATATCTCTGATGGTATGTTTGTTTTCAAATAGTCTGAGTCCACATCCTTCAATCTCATATTCTCCAGTAAGAATGTAGTCTACTCCATTCAGAACATAAATTAGCAGTTGACTCCGCTGAAGAGATGTTTTGAACCGTTTGACATAAGATAGTCATAGGTGTATTCGACGGGGTATTGTCCGATTTTGCAATCGACCAGACGAAAATTAGGATACTTGGAGGTAAGCCTCTGGAGGTTACTCTTAACAGCCCGTTTAATAAGTGCCAATTTCGAAAAACCGAATGATTCGAATCTCGTCCGGCTTCGATTTCATCAAGCTGCATAATAAAATGGTGGAAATCAGTAAAAGGACGGCGGGAGCCATATTTATCGCCCCCTGAGTCATCCATTCGCCAAAAATTATGACAAAAGCAGCCGTCAAAGCGGTAGCGAGGCTCGCTTCCCAGTTTCTTGGCTTGGCGAGGCCAAAGATTTTCCGCATCAGCAATCCGAGGTTGAATGCTGCGCACTTCAGTGTGTGAATCTTGGTGACATTTTCCATTCCCTGGAGCCAGGTTCGACGTCCAGCTCCTGTTTCGCACACATGAGCAAATGTTCGCTCCACAAGTTCGCTTCGTTTTCGACTCAGTCGCTTACCCTTGACACTCCGAACTCTTCGTCGATTACCACGGAATGCGTGTTCGTAGCATTCCGGTTTGTCCACCCACTTACGCTTCTTTTGCTTCTTCTCTGGTATGTATGTGCGGATACCCCACTGCGTGAGCCGTTCCAACAATGCGTTGCTGTGATATCCCTTGTCCATCACCGCCTCTTCAACGGTCCTTTCTGATTCGATTAATTGTAGATTGGCTTCAGCCAAGATGAGGCTCTCAGGCCCCGTGGTTGTATCGCCTTGATCTGCATGTGTGACATGACAAGAAACAATTGCCTCGGTTTCCAAGTCAACCGAATGTTCAGCCTTATATGCAAGATGTGTGCGCCCATCTTTCATCTTGGTAATGCGGCTGTCCGGATCTGACTTGCTTTGCCATTCTTTGTTGGAAACTTTCTTCCCCTTGCGCCCTCGGTCGATGCGCTGAATGTCTTCATCACTCGGATTTTCAATGCCTTCTTCTTTGGCCAGTTCACGAAGGTATTCTTTCCAATCCTCACCCGTCCCTTTGCGCACGATGCTACGCATGGCTGCATTGGCTTCCAGGGTGGTGGCATCAACACCAAGAGTTTTTCCCTTCAAAAGCTTTTTCTCTTTGAGTTGTTCAAGGACAAAAAGGAAAACCTTGTGAAACACTTCATCGGACAAGCGTTGACGGATAATTGTCATCGATGCGTGAACAGGAGTTTTCTCTGTCAAACTGATGCCGAGAAATTCACGCAGGCAAAGGCTATCATGACATCTCCATGCGATACCACGTTGACTGTTGAGCCCTTCAAAGTATCCGATGAAAATCATCCGGAAATAAATACCGGGCGCAATGCCTGGCCTACCAAAATTCTTGTAAAACGGGGCGCACAACTCTTCGACATAAGCATCAAATCCGCACTCATCAAAAACCTGATTGAGTTTGGAATAAAACGGGTGAGCCGGCGTTTTGGGAATCTGATTGGAGGCAATGAACAGTTCTTGCTGTTTCGTTTTG
>JAQCFT010000099.1 GCA_027619545.1 Verrucomicrobiota bacterium
GGACCCCGGCAACAGCAAGACTTCGCTAGCTCGAAAAGATTTCGTCTGGATCGAAGATGCATTACCCGCAGGGGCGAAAGCTTCCGATGCGGATGGCGGGTGGCAATTTGTTTCCGGCACGGGATACCCCGCCTACAGCGGACTCAAATCACACCGTCGCCATGCCGAAGGTTCGCAACAACATTTCTTCACTGAAGCATCATCCCCGTTGTTGGCAGGTGAAGGGGATACGCTTTTTACATATGTTTACCTGGACGCACTTCGCCCGCCCAAAACCATCATGCTGCAGTTCCACACCAAAGACTGGAATCATCGCGCCTACTGGGGTGAGGATCTGATCGAACACGGCAAGGGAAATGGAGCCGACCATCAATGGATGGGTGAACTCCCCCAAACCGGCAGCTGGGTGCGATTGGAAGTCCCTGCCAAACAAGTCGGGATCAATCCCGGTGACCGCATTGATGGATGGGCCTTCAGTCAATACGATGGCACGGTTTATTGGGATCATGCCGGACTGCACACGATGATTCCCCAAGGTGAAGAAGGATTTGCTTCCTTTGCACTTTGGCTCGAGTTTATTGGCGCAACAAAAGGAGCCGGCCTTCCAAAAGATCTTCAAGAACTGGCTTCCATTGCCTCGAAAGAACGAACCGATGCCGAGCTGGAGATCCTTAAGAATCATTTTCTGGAACATGTCTGCACCGAAACTAAGTTTGTATTCGATGCCCTGCACGCTCAACAGGGCAAGATCCGGAAGGCAAAAAACGATTACGAAAAGTCCATTCCTCAATCTTTGGTCAGCAAAGAGCTTAAAGAGCCGCGCGACACCTTTGTCCTGGTGCGCGGTGAATACGACAAACCTTCGGAGAAGGTCACCGCCAATGTTCCCGGAGTGCTCCCCTCCATACCTCAGGGTGAGCCCATGAACCGACTCGGACTGGCCAAGTGGTTGGTTGATCCCGCACACCCCTTAACCGCACGCGTCACCGTCAACCGCTTCTGGCAACAACATTTCGGAACCGGTCTGGTGAAGACCGCCGAAGACTTCGGTACCCAGGGCGATCTGCCATCCCACCCCAGACTACTGGATTGGCTGGCCCGCGAATTCATCGAAAGTGGATGGGACATGAAACACATGCACCGCTTACTGGTCACCTCCGCAGCATTCAAACAGGCCTCTGTGTTGACCCCCGAAGCGTTGAAAAAAGATCCCGACAACCGATTGATTTCACGTGGGCCCCGCTACCGACTGGACGCAGAGGTGTTGCGTGATTCGGCATTGGCCATCAGCGGACTTTTGGTGGATAAAATGGGCGGCAAAGGCGTCAAACCCTACCAACCTGAGGGGCTATGGGAAGCCGTCGCATATCCAAGCAGTACCACCGCGAAATACGTACAGGATAGTGGCGATGCGCTGTATCGACGGAGCCTTTACACTTTTATCAAGCGTACTTCCCCTCCTCCCTCGATGGCCACCTTTGACGCACCCAACCGCGAATCCTGCACCGTGCGACGCGAACGCACCAATACACCGTTGCAGGCTTTGAATCTGATGAACGACATCCAATACGTGGAAGCGGCGCGACGATTCGCCGAACGCGTCATGGAACAATCCAAACCCGATCTCGCCGATCGCCTGAACTACGCCATGCAGCTGGCCGCCAGCCGATCCCTCAAGCTTGACGAACTCGAGCTCCTGACCGATCTCTACGAAAAACATCTGTCGACCTATCAACAGGACGAAGATGCCGCCAAGCAACTGATCCAAACCGGGGAATCACCCGTTCTCTGCAAGGAACCCGCCGCAGAACTGGCCAGCATGACCATGATCTGCAATCTGATTTTGAACCTCGATGAAGTCATGACCCTGAACTAAGGAACACGCACCATGAACATTTCCGAAATGACCACCGACCAACATCTCTCAAGACGCGCCTTCTTCGGCAAAACCCTCTGGGGTGTGGGCGCCAGCGCCCTGGCGTCCATGATGCCGCAACAACTGCTTGGTTCATTACCTGCACATGCGAACCTGACCCCAAAGGCCAAACGGATCATCTACCTCTTCATGTCCGGCGCGCCTTCGCAGATCGACCTGTTTGATCACAAGCCGAAGATGCACGACCTGTTCGACACCGACCTGCCCGACTCCGTGCGCCAAGGCCAACGACTGACCACCATGACATCCGGTCAGACACGTTTTCCCATCGCGCCTTCGATGTATCAATTCAGTCGTCACGGTCAGTCCGGCACTGAGTTCTCCGAACTATTACCCCACACCGCCAGCATGGCCGACGACATCGCCGTGGTGAGAACCGTACATACCGATGCAATCAACCACGATCCCGCCATCACGATGATCCAGACCGGTGTCCAACTCCCCGGTAAACCCAGCCTCGGTTCCTGGCTGTCCTACGGGCTCGGTAGTGAAAACCTCAACCTCCCCACCTACGTCGTGCTCAACTCCTCCTGGACTGCCAAACGCGATGCCCAGGCTTTGTTTTCGCGCTTGTGGGGTTCGGGTTTTCTGCCATCCAAACACCAGGGCGTACGTTTGCGCAGCAAGGGGAATCCGGTGTTGTATTTGTCCAATCCGGACGGAGTCTCACAGGACACCCGCAAGGCCATGCTCGATGGTCTGAACGCCATGAACAAAAAACAGTTCAACCTGAGCGGTGATCCGGAAATCAACGCGCGCATCGCCCAGTACGAAATGGCCTTCCGCATGCAATCTTCCGTCCCGGAACTCACCGATCTCTCAGGCGAGCCGGATCACATCTACGACCTCTACGGACCCGACGCCAAAATCCCCGGCACCTTCACCGCCAACTGCCTCCTGGCACGCCGACTGGTCGAGCGCGACGTCCGCTGCATCCAGATCTTCCATCGCGGATGGGATCACCACGGACAACTCCCCCGCGACCTGCCCCTCCAATGCAAAGACATCGATCAGGCAGCCACGGCATTGGTTCAGGATTTGAAACAAAGAGGATTGCTGGATGACACGCTGGTCGTCTGGGGCGGTGAATTCGGACGCACGATCTACTGTCAGGGCAAACTCGAACGCACCGATTACGGACGCGATCATCACCCGCGCTGTTTCACCATGTGGATGGCCGGCGGCGGCATCAAAGGCGGCGTGACATACGGAACCACCGACGACTTCAGTTACAACATCGTCGAAAACCCGGTTCACATCCGCGACCTGAACGCCACCATCCTGCACTGCATGGGATTCGAGCACAGCAAACTGACCTACAAATTCCAGGGCCTCAACCAACGCCTCACCGGCCTCGACGCCGAAGCCAACGTGGTGAATGGCATCCTGGCGTAGGTTGCGCTTGAGGCAGAGCGGATCACCTTGTCCCGCGACTGCGTGGATCTCGATGCGCAATCCTCTTACAGGATCCTAAATGACCGGTTCATGCGTCACGGGATGTTTCCAGTTACGCGTTTTGAGAATTTCAAATGCCTCCGTGCTGGCAAGGAGGGTACGAATGTTATTGCTCACGGATTTGGAGGGACGAATGTGGCCTCGCAACCAGCGGGAAATGTTCTTCTCTCCATAACCTGTTATCTCCGCCGCCTCTTTTTGGGTGATCGAATACTTATCCAGAAAAGCCTGGATTTCAGTGGGTGTTATCGCTGAAGTAAGCTTATAAAAATATGTATCAATGATTCGGTTTCCAGCGTCGCCTATAACGACATCTCCGCACTGATCGCAACGTTCCATCGGCACATTCGGAACAACCACATCCCCAATTCCGGTCACATTCGTTTCGAAATCTTGAACCACTGCTTCCAAAGTTCCGCTCTCGCACTCGAAACAAGGGGCATCTTGTGAAGTCTCTTTATTTTTGCTCATTGCATCGCTCCCTTCATTTAATTGGTAATAAGGGTAAAGGAGTGTGTCAACTACTGGTATTACTGATAGCCTCAAGGCAGTTGAGGAGTGTACAATGCCCTTGGGTTTTCCTTTGCACGGCTTTCGTGAACATGTAGGCCACAAGGACGCGCCGGGGACGGCACGTTCTACCCATTTTAGCTGGGAAACATTCTTCACAGATGATGTTCATTTATCCAAACGTCTCCTTGCACAAAAAATCATCCTGTAAATCCTGTTCATCTCGTAGATCCCGCAACTGCGGTGGCTGTCTAAAAATCCCGTTGTGGTTTTCGTTGTGGTGGGGTAGAGGTGTTGTCATGAGAGTTCCGGTTTATTTGTTCATTGCTTTTTGGCTGTTGCAGACTTCTTTGGTTTTGCGTGCAGCGGTGCCGGATCCGTTTGATTTTGATCAGGTCTTTAAAATCAAAATCGACGTACCTCAGGAAGGTATTGCGGTATTGGGAGAATCTTCTTCCGTGCGAGGCAGCTGGCGCGGAGGTGGCGGTGGGCCCGTCCATCGCCCCAAAACAAAAGCGACCGTAACGATCAACGGGGAAACCTTCAAAGAGGTGTCCATCAAACTCAAGGGGGCAGCGGGGAGTTTCCAGCCCATCTACGCCAAGCCGGCTTTCACGATGAATCTGGATACACACATTGATGATCAGAATTTCCGGGGATACGACAAATTTTACCTGAACAATTCCAGGCAGGACGACACCTTCTGCAACGAAATCATCTGCCGCGAATTATTCAATCGTGCTGGCATCCCCACTCCAAGGGCCACTCACGCCACGGTGGAACTCAATGGACGTGATCTGGGGCTCTACGTGATGGTGGAAGGTTTCAACAAAAAATGGTTGCGCCGTCACTTCGACAACATTGATGGCAACCTTTACGACGGCGGGTTTTTGAAGGACATCTTCACCGACCTGAGCGTCAATGCGGGTGCTGATCCGCTCAATCATGATGCCAAGCAGGCGTTGGAAGACGCTCTTTACGAAAAGGATTTGGTCAAACGGCTGGAGAAGATTAAGGAGCATCTGGATGTGGAGATGTTTCTCACTCATCTCGCACTGGATGTGTTCACCTGGAACTGGGATGGCTACGCGATGAAGCACAACAATTACAGACTCTATCACAATCTTGACACCGGCAAATTCCAGTTCATCCCGCATGGAATGGATCAGATGTTCGAGGATCCCTATGCATCCATCTATCCACGCATCCGGGGAGTGGTCGCCATGTCCTTGTTTCAAGTTCCGGAAATCCCCTACCAATATTTTGAGCGCATGCGCAAATTGTATGGGACGGTGTTTCAACCCGAACGCCTGATCAAGCGCATCAATGAACTGGAAGCCGTCATTGCGCCTGAACTGGAAAAGCGCAGTGAACGTGGCTTTTCCTATCACCAAAGAGCCGTCTCACAATTGCAGGACAATATTCGCATACGTGGAGGATATCTTTCAGAAGAGCTGTCGGCGCCGGACCGGGCGCTGAAATTTCCGGAATCGGGAGAGCTTCAAATTCAGGACTGGCAGTCACACCAGTACATGCAAGGCATGCAGTTTGACGAGGCTGACAAGGACAAACGGCAAGTGCTGGAAGTTAAGAGCGATGGTCAAAGAAATCTTGGTCGCTGGCATTCCACCCAGTTGCTCACACATGGCACCTACCGTTTTGAGGCAAGTGTTCGATATGAACGTGTCGTTCCCATCCCAACCGACCCTGCAAGCGGAGTCCGCATCCGAGTGTCGCAATACGGAGCAAACAAACCGCTCACCGGATCGCACGGATGGACCGATATATCCACCGAATTCCGTATCCACCGCCCGGTCGAAGAAGTTGAACTCTCATGCGAACTCAGATGCATGCAGGGAATCGTCTGGTTCGATCGAGATTCGTTGAGGTTGGTGAAGATTGATTGAATCAAGCACGGTGCCCTCACCCAAAGTCCCAAACCTCACAAGCCTACATCCAATCAGTGCGATGGGGTGAGGGTGACAACACGGTATAAAGCACTTTTCCTGATGACGCGGACCAGATCCAAAGCGGTGAAGAGTCATCACAGTCCCTAGCTCCTGGTTGATAAAAGCATTTTCTGGAGTTTATCGAAGTCAATCACATGATGGACAGAACCAAGGTTTTTCGTTAGAGTTTGACTGGTAAATTCCCGATCATGAAGTTTTGCAGAACAATGGGCCTTAAGACTGGAGTGGCAGCCATTTGGTTGGCCCTGTTAACCATCGCGCATGCGGAGGGGCCCGTTGATTTCAATACCCATATTCTTCCCATTCTTTCCGATCGTTGCTTTCCATGTCATGGACCGGATGAAGCAGCACGCAAGGCGGGTTTGCGTCTGGATCGAAAGGACGGGGCTTTTGGAACGTTGGAAGAGTCAGACGGATTTGCTTTTGTTCCGGGGGACCTGGAGCGCAGCGTCGCATGGTTGCGGATGGTGACTGAGGATGCGGATGATCTGATGCCTCCTCCGGATTCCAAGTTGACCTTGTCGCCACTGGAAAAGGAGAGAATTCGGCGTTGGCTCGAAGGTGGGGCGCAGTGGAACGAGCACTGGGCATTCGTTCCTCCGGTCAAACCTTCGGTTCCGTTCAAGCAAGCCAATGCCATGTTGAGTGACAGGCAAACCGTGGCACATCCCGTCGATGCCTTTATTTTGAGCCAACTGAGTGAGCATGATTTAAGTCCCTCTCCAGAGGCGCCAAAGACATATTTACTGCGTCGATTAAGTTTCGATCTGACCGGTTTGCCACCCAGTCCGGAGGAACTCGACGCTTTCCTTGCAGACGATGCACCCATGGCATACGAACGCGAGGTGGATCGTTTGTTGAACTCCGAAGCGCACGCCGAACGCATGGCCATGGAATGGCTGGATGTCGCACGTTACGGCGATACTCAGGGAATGCACGGAGATACAGAACGATACCACTGGCCATGGCGGGATTGGGTGATTGATGCGTTTCGCAACAATATGCCTTATGATGATTTCATCACCTGGCAATTGGCAGGCGATCTCCTGCCCGACGCCACGCGTGAACAGATCCTGGCGACCGCTTTCAATCGAAATCATCCGGTTTCAGCTGAGGGCGGAATCATCGACGAGGAGTTTCGGGTCAAGTATGTTCAGGATCGGGTCAACACGGTTGGAACGGCTTTCCTGGGTTTGACTTTGGAATGTGCCAGTTGCCACGAACACAAGTTCGATCCCATCTCGCAGAAGGAATATTATCAGTTGTTCGCTTTCTTCAATAATCAGCGGGAACTTGGCATGGTCGCTGAAGGTGGAACATCGTCTGGCCCGGTGCTGCTGCTTCCGGAACCTCGAGTTAAAAGTAACCTCGATACGCTGTTGAACGAATTGGAACAGGCACGCGGGCAACTTGAATCCATTCGAAAGGAAACGTTGGCGGACGCAACCATGCTTGAGAAAGCCAAAGCCATCCCGGTCGACGTCCCCATCCCGGATGCCGAGTTTCCGTTTGATGCCATCCGACCGGAAGAAATTCCGGTCAAAGGCACCATTCATCGTGTGGTGCGCAACACGCCCATCGACAAGATGGTGGACGACAATCCGAAATCCGTTGCCTCAGGAGAGCCGGAGCTGGTGGACGGTCCGATGGGAAATGCTCTACGTTTTGACAAGGAATATGATCTGGTGTTTCTCCGCGAAGACGGAACATTCGAAGTGAACGAACCCTTCTCGGCGGGTGCCTGGATACGTTCCGAGAAGGATGGAGAAAACCAATCCATCATGGGCATCTCCGGCGAACTCGGCAGTGCGTGGAAAGGATGGGATTTCTTCCTGGACGGGGAAAGTCGACTGTCCTTGAGATTAACCGGTTATTGGCCGCAAAATTATTTACAGGTCACCACGCTGGCAACTCTTCCAAAAAATGAATGGCATCATGTGATGTTTGCCTACGACGGGTTAGGTAACGCAAACGGGGTTCGCTTGTTTATCAATGGTGAAAATGTTGCGTGTTCCATCGGCTACGACAACCTCTACCACAGCATCGTGCATGGCTGGGGGAAACAAGAAGGCTGGCCACAGAAGCCGGTCATCGTGGGTCGCAGTGGTCGTTTTTACACGGGAGACAATGGTGTGTTCCTGGGCAGCATCGACCACGTCACCTTGTTCAAGCAATATGTAACTGAACGCGAGATCGCTGCTTTGTATGCATCGCTCACCGGAAGCACCCCCGATGAATCAAACAAACCGCCGACCTATTTCATTGATCATTTTCTGCAACGCGAAAGCGTCGCGATGCGCGAAGCAAGTGACTCAATCCAATCCATGGTGGGACGCAAATTGGAACTGCTCAAGGACGTGCCCGAGATCATGGTCCTGGGTGAAATGGAAAGGATCCGAAAGACCTATGTGCTCAATCGCGGTCAATACGACTCTCCAACCGAGGAAGTTCAACCAGGCGTACCCATTCAAATTCTTTCATTGAACACTGACGCATTGCCAAATCGTTTGGACCTGGCCCAGTGGTTGACCGATCCGCAACACCCGCTCACCGCACGGGTCACGGTGAATCGTTATTGGCAGATGCTCTTTGGGCGAGGCATCGTGGACACACCTCAAGACTTCGGTACACAAGGCGCACCACCGACGCATCCCGAATTGTTGGATTGGTTGGCGGTATCCTTCATTGAATCCGGATGGGATGTCCGTTGGTTGATCCGAACCATGGTCACTTCGGCGACTTATCGGCAATCCACTGTCAGCACACCTGAGCATGTGGAAACCGACACCGCGAACATCTATCTGGCGCGCGGCCCCTACCATCGACTTCCCGCAGAAATGATCCGTGACAACGCGCTCGCCGCCAGCGGACTTTTAACGCACAAGGTCGGTGGCCCCAGCGTCAAACCATACCAACCCGCGGGATTATGGGTGGAAAAAACAGGCCCGGGCAGCGCTTATAAGCCTGATAAAGGTGCCAATCTATATCGAAGGAGCATGTATACCTATGTGCGCAGAACAACGCCCCACCCTGCCATGATCGCGTTCGACGCACCCAACCGATCAGTCTGCACCGTAAAGCGGGAGAAAACCAACACGCCTCTTCAGGCTTTGGTTTTATTGAATGATCCCGAGTTTCTGGAATCAGCTCGTGTCTTGGCTCAGCGTTTGCAGAAGGAAACAAGCAACGGTCTCGTAGATTGGCTGCGTCAGGGATTCCGATTACTTTGTGGAAGGCATCCGGACGGAAGCGAAACAGAACTCCTGACTTCTCTGTATGAATTGGCTTTGAAGAAATACACCAAGGATCCTGAATCCACAGAATCCTTTTTGAGCGTCGGAGAATATCCACTGGACCCGACGTTGAACAAAGCACAAACCGCCGCCCTGACTCAGGTGATGAGCACCATCATGAACTTCGATGAAGCTTATATGAAACGGTAAGATTTGAGACATAAAATGAGAAACGCATTACACAGAGGACCTGGTAGGGACCTGCTGCCGCAGGTCCATGAGCGTGAAAGAACTTTACCATTTTTCAATATCAGATGGATGCGTGTTATAACCAAAACGCAGGAACAATATGAAAGTGTTGAAAGATTCGAACACGTTGGCGGACGCGCAGCAGCGCATCCCTACCGGCGCTAAAGCGTTCATGAATGCTTGACGGGTTTCCTTTAAATTTGAGCCATCCCCTATGACAACCGGAAATAACAACGAATGGATTCAACAGAGTCGTCGGGCTTTCCTGACCGAATCAGCATGTGGGCTGGGTTCACTGGGCCTGGTTTCCCTGCTCAGGCAAAGTAGCTGGGCAGCACAAACATCCCCTTCAGGTTTGCCCGATCTGCCTCACTTTGCCCCCAAGGCCAAGCGCGTGATTTACCTGTTTCAAAGTGGTGCACCTTCCCAAATCGAAACCTTCGACCACAAACCCGTTCTACACCAACGGCACGGCCAGGAACTTCCCGATTCCGTGCGACAAGGTCAACGCCTGACCGGGATGACCGCCGGTCAGAGTTCCTTTCCCATGGCCGGTTCCAAATTCCCTTTCTCACGACATGGACAGTCCGGCACTTGGTTTAGCAGTCTGCTCCCGCACACGGCCAAGATTGCAGATGACATCTGCGTCATCAACTCAATGCACACTGACGCAATCAATCACGATCCCGCCGCCACTTTAATCCAGACCGGATCCCAATTCCCGGGGCGTCCGGCGATTGGTTCGTGGATCGATTACGGATTGGGCAGTGACAATGAAAACCTGCCTGCTTTCATCGTCCTGATCACCAAGGAACGTTACGGCCAGCCTCTCTATGCACGTTTGTGGGGCAACGGATTTCTTCCTTCACAACATCAAGGGGTGCAGTTCCGATCCGGGAAAGATCCGGTTCTTTATCTCAACAACCCACCCGGAGTGGACTTCGAAGATCGCAAGGCACAACTGGACATCCTCCGTCGCCTGCAGGAAGGCCAGGCACAACGGTTCAACGATCCGGAAATCCAAACCCGCATCGCTCAATACGAAATGGCCTTCCGCATGCAGACTTCGGTTCCGGACATCACCGACACCTCGGACGAACCGGATCACATCTTTGATCTTTACGGCCCGGCATCCCGCGATTCCGGCAGCTTTGCAGCCAACTGTCTGTTAGCGCGGCGCATGGCAGAGAAAGGGGTGAAGTTTATTCAGCTCTACCACCGAGGGTGGGATCAGCACGACGACCTGCCGGCTGGCATTGAACGTCAATGCAAAGACACCGACCAAGCCTCCGCCGCCCTGATAACGGATCTCAAGCAACGTGGATTGCTGGACGAAACACTGGTGGTCTGGGGAGGCGAATTCGGGCGTACCAACTATTCACAAGGCGAGCTGACCCAAACCAATTACGGACGCGATCATCACCCCAAATGCTTTTCCATCTGGATGGCAGGAGGCGGCATCAAACCGGGCATCAACTATGGACAGACGGATGATTTCAGTTACAACATCATCCAAAACCCGGTCCACATCCATGACTTTCAAGCCACCCTGATGCATGTCATGGGCATCGACCACGAACGCTTCACCTTCAAATTCCAGGGCCGCCGCTTCCGACTCACCGACATCCACGGAACGGTTGTCCGGGATATTTTGGCATGAGGTTGATTTTGAACTTTGAAAACAACCATCTACGCCTCTCACCCGATCCCAAGCCAAACGGGTCCTTCCTTGCTGCTTGATCCAATACGAAGACACCACCAGCGCTGGAACAGTTTATTTCCAAATATTGAGAACCGATGATTAAGTTGAACAAACTTTCAGTGCCGTGATTCAGGCATGTTTAACGGCATGCAGAGAACGCATTTGCAGTGCGGTCATATTTGTTTCACCGGGGTTTTTCTTGTTCCACGTCTCTTGGTTAAGGACGATGTTTGTTTTCCACGTCAAGGATTGATCGAGTTGGATAATAAACCATGACAAGTTTGGCAGCGTCCCTCACGAGCTCAAAATAGAGTCCCTGGTTACGTCATGTGCGATCCCGAGAATCATGAATGAAACAAGAGCTGTTCGCACCAGTATATCGTCGGGATCATTCCGTTTGAGCAAGATCGGATTGACAGCCTCCGTCCCAAGTTCCGATAACCTTAAGGGATAAAAGGACTCGTCACATTCGAACTTCAGAATTAATCTTTGACCACATTAAATATTGATTATTGTAAAACTCATGAAAACACGATTCGCACTCCTATTGACAATCCTCATGGGCCAGGTATTAGGCCCGGCTACCCGCGGCCAGGAAATATTCTCTGACAACTTCGATACGGATACGTCCGCCGATTGGATTGTCATCGATGAGAGCATCAATGAAATTCCGGATGCCACCGTTATTTTCGCACATGATTACACGACGGATGAGTTCACAGTCACAAGGGGCGCAGTGGTCGACCGGTTGCCGGTGCCAAAGAATCCGTTTGATGATGGCGACACCACCCTTGGGCTCAGGTTATCAGTCAATTCGGACGATGATGCCGGTGCTGCTGCAGTGAGCTTGTTCCCGGCAAACCTTTCCATTGATGGAGATCACGCTCTGCGATTTGAAATGTTCATGAGCTATAACGGCTCATCTTATGGTACGGGCGGCTCGGGCACCACAGAACTGGCCACCATGGGAGTTGGGCAATCGGGAAATTGGGTGGCGTATTTAAGTGGAAATGAAGCTCTGGATGGTGACGGAACGTTCTTCGCGGTTTCCGGTGAAGGCGGGGCTTCACGAGATTTCAGAGCCTATGCGGGTGATGGATTTGGAGAGCCTGAATTCCTCGATGAACAAACAGATCGCCACGGATTCACCGACATGGACGGGGACGGCATCGGTGAGTATAATGCTTTTACCGGTGGTCCCATGGAACGTGTGTTTCCCTTCCCGCCTCATGAAACCAAAGGCGCACCGGGTAAAGGCTGGGTGCCGGTGGAGGTACGCCGCCAAGGGGACAGAGTAACATGGATCATGAACGGTCAGATCATTGCAACCATCAACGACGACAAATCCCTTTTCGCCGGCAAAAATGTCATGATTGGTTATACCGATCCATTCTCGTCCATCGCCAATCCGGGAGAAGAAAATTTTGTCATCTTCGACAATTTGCGGGTCGTGCAACTGAACGCCAACAACACACCGCCAGTTGTCAATATATCGGTTCCTGGAGAAATAGTCCGGGACGACACACTTGAACTCGACGTTTTCAAACCTGCTCCGGTTAGCGAAGGAGATGCTTCCATCGCATTCAAGTTGACGCGATCAGGTTCAACTTCTTCGCCATTGACGGTGTCCTATCGTTTGGAAGGTTCCGCCACAACCGGAAGTGATTTTGAAGCACCATCCTCTTTGGAAGTGACGTTCCCCGCCGGTTCCAGCGAAGCAGAAATCGTTCTGACCATCATAGACGATGCAGAGGAAGAACTTGATGAAGTGATCGAACTGGTTCTGAACCCCAGTCATCTTTATAATACCAGCTCAGGCAAGTACACCTTTGTTCCATTGCTCGACAACGGAGACAAAGGTATCCCGGAACCGGATGTGCTCGCCGATGCGATTGTTACTTTCAGTGACGATTTCAATACCGATACTTCATCGAACTGGACCGTTAACCAAAGTTCAAGCGACACCACCGTCAGTTTTGCCTATGACTACTCGGTGGATGGTATCCCGTCAGCTCCCGGCTCCGGGGACGGTTCAACCAAAGGTTTGAAATTCACAGCGAACGAAATCGAAGTTGCTGCGGCGCACATCATGGCGAGCCCAAACGGCCAAAGTTTTGCGGGGGATTATGCACTGGTGTTTGATCTCTGGATGAATGTCAACGGCCCACTTCCAGGTGGAGGTGGCGGTTCGACCGAATTTGCCGCTGCGGGTATCGGGACATCGGGTGATCATGTGCAGGTAGGTGACGATCAATCTGACGGTGCATGGTTCATTGTCACTGGAGAAGGCGGTTCCTCCCGTGATTTCCGTTTCTTTCTAAACAATGTGTTTTTGACGGAAGACTCGGGCGTGTATCCGGCAGGCACACAAGACAGCACCAATGACTATTATGGATCCATCTTCCCGGCGGGAAAAACAGCTCCTGAATCTCAGGTAGCGGAGTTTGCCAACCAGGCAGGTGAAACCTCGGCAGGACAAGTCGCCTTTGAATGGGTGCGGGTGCAACTGCTCAAGATTGGCGATAAAGTCACCTGGAGCATGAATGGAACCGACATCGCCGTTGCCACCCAGGACACCGCGCCTTTCAGCGACAGTGGTAACATTTTTCTGGGTTACAGTGACTGGTTTTCTTCTGTCTCGGATAATGAGTTCATGAGCTTCGGATTGTTTGATAACGTCAAAGTTTACCAACTGCCGGTTGTGGATTTCTTTGATCCTTTCATTGAACTCGAGCGTGTGGATCAAAACATCAGCATCCATTTCATTGGTAAACTGGAGCGTGCCACTTCCATCACCGGTCCCTGGGTTCCGGTTGACAATGCGGAATCACCTTATGAGCAGGCGATCGATTCCAATGCTGAGCAGGTGTTCTTTAGGGTGGTGAGGTAATTTGGTGAAGGACTTGATTGCGGTAAGCTTTTTGGGGGTAGCGAATGTGAACTGTCAGGAGAAAGCTGTGACCTTTCCGGATGGTATCCAGAGCGGAGTCGCGCCACCGCAGTCCAGATGGAGTCAGCAGTTTTGAAAGGTGTGGGCTCATGAGTAAACCGGCAGTCAATTCTAACCAGGTTAGAGTGATTGCCAAAAGA
>JAQCFT010000100.1 GCA_027619545.1 Verrucomicrobiota bacterium
AGACTGGCCCACCGACATTCCGGTGATGATGTGTCCACGGAATGTGAACCAGTGCCGATTGAACCGCCCAATGTTCAAAAGTCTGAAATCAGAGCCTTCGTGACCTATCTGGCCAAGGAATTCCATGTAGTGTCGATGCGCTCGGTCAACAATGGCATTTGGGTCAGAACAACCCCTTACAAATCGAATCCTTTTTCCTCGATTCTTTACGCGTTCTGGTGGAAAGGAGCTTCAGTCATTTTTCTGGGCTACCATGGTGAATTTGAAGCCAAACTGGGTCAAGGCGACATCAGCAAATTACCCGCTCACCTATTCAAAAGCGATCTGCAAAAGGATCAGGAACGTATCAACAAACAGGTCACAGCAGGCATTCGATCCGCTTTTACGCATTGGCGTCTCGGGGACTTCAAACTGACCAAAAAAGCATTAGGGCTGGGAGGCGATTCGGACACATTCCACGTTTCACCTGAAAAAGCTAAAGGCAATCGAATGCGTGTACGCTTGGGAATAGGATGCAGTGTTTTTCTGATGTTTCTAAGCCTGTCTCAGTTCCTGACGGAAGAAATGATCGTTCCACTGGATTTATGGCAAATGAAAGAAATCAGCCTGCAGGAGAGGGATGTCCGGGAGTTTTTGGATCTTTTAACCGATCCCGGTGAAAAAGGAACAAAAGCTTGGGAAAAATACCGTCAACTCCATCAGTTCGGTCACGCCGCACCTACGTTAAAAATGTATTCACCAACCGCTCTTTCAGCGGTCAAGGACACTTTTCAAAGGGAATTCGACAAACTTTTGGAAGACAGATTGATCGATACTTCATACACCAAACCCGCGGTTTATCTGTCCTTCATGACACAATCTTATATTTCCTACTCACCTCTTTGGGAGATTTCGGAATTGAATGAGACAGATTGGCTTCAAATCCTGGATAAAAAAACACCGGACTGGAAAGTGGTGATATCCGGTCAATATGAAGGTTATACTTCGATTGGGATATGGCCCTCCACTCTGCACAAGCAAATATTATTCCTTCAGGATCGAGTCAATCTCGAACAATTGGACTTTGAAGAAACTCACAAGATTATCGCGAACAACCAATATCTGGACACCACACTTTCCGTTGGGAGAAATCAACCCATTGTTCTGGAGGATATGCATGGCTTGTTTTTCCTGAATGACAACGACCCTTTCACGGACACTTGGCAAGCTCTGTCCATACTGGATCTCACGGGAGGTCTGCATTTGATTGACCGCGAAGCCTGCATTGAAGGATTGCTAAGAAACTATTTCAGAAAGGGACGTTTTTACGTTCGCAGTATAAAGTCTCATTACAAAATCAATGGAGGTCCTCGCGCCCAGTTTGGCGCACGCGATACTTGGGCTGGCTTTCACTCCTTTCGCATCCTGAACGCTCTTGACCGAGTGGATGATTTGGACAAATGGCAGTTTCTTCTGCCATCCAACACAAAACGAAAAGTGGACGTTAATGAGGGGGAATGGCCCTACTCCTGGTTCGAAATCGAAGCCTGGTGCATGCAGCAGGAGTTTAGGGAGTATCTAAGAACAATGAACAATAGAAATAACACGAAAGAAAATTAGATCATCGCACCTTAAGAACGCGTACCACTCCACCTGAAGGATCTTTCATCGCTGCTGCCTTTTTATCTCTTTTGACTTTCATCTAACTTGGTTTTTCTACAGTTACCGGAGACTTGATGTCGTTCTTCCATAAAATCGTCTGTGATTTCATCGGTAATCTGAAATATCACATCCAATGCTTTCTGGTTACTCAACAACATCACAGACGAACCTTTACGTGTTACAAATACGTGATCCGCATCCAAATGATATTCCGGTGGAAGTATCACCATCTGATCATCTCCATCATTGATGATTTTCGCTCGCTCCATGTTCCAATTATTCATCAACGGCTATCGTTACACCAACAATTCCTTCAACACATACCCATGCACATCCGTTAATCTCCGCTCCAACCCATTGTGGCGATAGGTCAACAACTCATGATCCAAGCCGAGCAGATGAAGGATGGTGGCGTTGAGGTCGTGGATGGAGCTGACTTTTTCCACGGCTTCGTAGCCGAGTTCGTCGGTGGCGCCATAGCTGACGCCCCCTTTCACTCCGGCGCCGGTCATCCAGGCGGTGAATCCGTTGGGGTTGTGGTCACGTCCCTGGGCTCCTTTCTGGAACATCGGCATGCGCCCGAATTCCGTACACCATACGACCAAAGTGTCTTCCAACAACCCTCGCTGCTTGAGGTCCTCCAGAAGGGCGGCGGCGGGCTGATCGAAGATCTCGGCGTGCACGTCGTATTGGGGTTTCAGTTTGTTGTGACCATCCCAGTTGAGCGCCCCACCTGAGGCGTAGGCGCCATTGAATAACTGAACAAATCGCACGCCTTTCTCGATCAATCGACGTGCCAGGATGCAGTTTTTGGCAAAGTCGGCTTTCACCTTGTTGTCGCCATCGTCCGCGCCGTAAGACTTCAGGATGTAATCCGGTTCGGTGGACAGATCCATGATGTCGGGCACGCTCAATTGCATGCGGGCGGCCAGTTCGTAACTGGCAATCCTTGCCGACAACTGCGAATCACCGGCGTTGGATGCCAGGTGTTCCTCCTGTATCTGACGCAAAAAGTTTCTCGCTGCCACATCTCCCTGAGCACTGACGTTCTCAGGTCGATTCAAGTTTTGTATGGGATTCCTGACATTGAAAGGTGTGCCTTGAAACTCCGCCGGCAGGAATCCCGGCCCCCAGTTGTTGATGCTCGCCTGAGGCACGCCACGAGGATCGGGAATCGCCACAAAGGCAGGAAGGTTCTCATTCTCGGTTCCCAAGGCATAAGTCACCCAGGCGCCAATGCTGGGAAATCCGTCGAGCGCAAAACCAGTCGATAGAAAATTCTCGGCGGGTCCGTGTGTGTTGCTTTTGCTGGTCAGGGTGTGCACGAAAGCCAGCTCATCGGTCCACTCCGCCAAATGAGGCAACATGTCGGAAACCATTTTGCCGGTTTGTCCGCGCGGACGAAAGGCGTACTGTGGTTTCGCAAGGTTACCGGATGGTCCCTGAAACGTCACCGAAGGTCCGCCGGGCATGGGTTGTCCGTCGCGCCGGAACAATTCCGGTTTGTAGTCCCATGTTTCCAACTGACTGCAGGCTCCGGCGCAAAACAGCACCAACACATTCTTGGCGCGCGCGGGGAAATGAGGATCTCGCGCCAGATGCGGACGTGCCGGATCAATCAATGGAACTTCTTTGGCCAACAAAGCATCCCGTGAAAGCAGATGCGTCAAGGCAACTGCTCCCAGCCCCGTCGCCGTGCTCCCGAGGAAGTCACGCCGATTGAGCAAAGCCTTGCCTTGTTGTCCTTCAGTGTAGGGGGATGGTCGGGAAAACTTCATGGGATGAACAGGAATTCATTGCTGTTGAACAAAACGCGACAAAGCATCGGCAACCCTTCGGCTTCCACCAACGCAACAGCGCCGTTTCGTTCCTGGACTTTGGGATCGCGCCCAAGGGTTTGTTGAAACGTTTGAGCAACTAATTGGTGCGTCATCACATCATCGGGCCATTCACCTCGGATCCGGCCGGCCAACTTTTGGGCCTGCTCCATGACGAAGGGACTGTTGAACAGGTTCAAGGCCTGAATCGCAGTGGTGGATTGGTTGCGGCGCGGCATCGGTTGCCCGGCATCGGGACAATCAAAGGCCCCAAAGACCGGCACCCTTTCCATCCTGACCTTGTGGGCATAAATCATGCGACGCATCCCTTCGGCTCCGAACTGTTCCACGGGTGGGTAACCGCTCAAACCTCCACGGGTTTTAAAGAAATCAAATCCCGCGCCCCCCATGGTAAAATTCAATGAACCACTGACCTGCAACATGCTGTCCCGAATGGCTTCGGCTTCCAATCGCCTTGATGGAAATCGCCATAATAATCGTGCATCGGCATCCACTCGCGTTCCCTCAGCGTGCACGCGGCTGGACTGCCGGTAGGTCTTGGATAACAGAATAAGTCGGTGCATGTGCTTGACCGACCATCCGCTCCGAATGAATTCACCCGCCAACCAATCCAACAATTCGGGATGCGTCGGAGCCGAACCATTGATACCGAAATCACTCGGTGTATCCACCAGACCACGCCCAAAATGAAACTGCCAGATCCGGTTCACCATCACCCGTGCAGTGAGTGGATTGTCCGGACGGATGATCCATTCGGCCAGGGATTTTCGACGCTCCGCATCCGAAGCGTTTGCATCCAATCCCACTGATCCCAAGACAGAAGCCACCCCCGGGGTAATGGTTTCACGAGGTTGTTCGGGATCGCCGCGATGGAGTACGTAGGTGGTGTCCGGTTCGCGGAAGGTGCCTCCGTAAACCATGGACCGTTGCTGGAAAGCTTCCTTTTCTTTGGTGAGTGTTGCCAGCTTTGCTTGTAGAGCTTTTCTTTGTTTCCCGTCCTCGCTCAACGCCTGTGCATTCAAGGATTCCAGTTCTGATTCACTAGCACCGAAAGGTACACGATCCCAGGAACCAGCCACGGTCGTCCACTTGCCTGGTTCTGTGGCCACTTCGATTCGGTAACGCGTGGCCAACCGATCCTTGAATTGCCCGGTGCGATCACGCGACCAGATCACGCGGTCGATCGTTTGCGTTTCCGGCCATTCGATCTGCACCCAGCCCCCGCCCTTTTCGTTGGAAATCCAACTGTGACTATTGCCATACAAACCTTCATTGACGTGCTTTAACTGATGAATCCCCGTCTCTGAATAATTGCCCGAAGAACTGGGTTGGCCTCCTTGATCAGCAAGCGCCACATTGACGGGAGTCGCACCGGTGCCAAAAACTTCCAACTCGTCTATGCACGGCTCATGACGATTGTCATCCATGGTAGCCAGCACGGTCAAGCGAACCATTTTCGCTTCAACCGGAGCAAAGCGATCGACATTTCGAAGGGTGTTGACCGGTTCGCGTGCTTTGATTTCGCTCGCAGCATCCGGATTGGCCAGCGGGGTGGATGCTTCCAACTGATGCTGAATGTTCACCAATTGTTGATCGATCTGTTTCAGGGCCGCTTTCCTCGTCCGCTCCCTTTCCGGATCCCGAATGGGACGATCCCCATACTCCACACCGGCAAAGAAAGCCTGGAAAGCGTAATAATCTTCGGTGGATATCGGATCGAACTTATGCTCATGGCAACGCGCGCAACCAATGCTGATACCCAGAAACGTTTCCCCTGTCCCGACAATGATTTCATCCAACGCATCCTGACGCGCCAGGCGTTTGGACGCATCATCCTGCCCGATCTGACCGGGCAACAACGCGGGAGCGGCCACCAAAAAACCTGTTGCCGCATCGGCGCCCACCGTGTCGCCGGCCAATTGTTCGAAGACAAATTGATCGTAGGGCTTGTCCTGATTGAACGCGTCGATCACGTAGTCCCGATAAGGCCAGGCATTGGGGCGTTCGGTATTGACCTCATATCCGTGTGTATCGGCATACCTCACCAGATCCAACCAATGCTGCGCCCAACGCTCTCCATAACGAGGACTGGCCAACACACTTTCCACTTCACGACGATAGGCTTCATCAGGATTCCAAGCCCGTTCAAATGCTCGAATCCTTTCAAATGATGGCGTCAATCCATGCATGTCAAAATGAAGTCGGCGCAGGAGGTCTCTCGGTGAAGCTTGTTCCTGAATTTGAAGATCGTAAGCCTCCAGTTTGGATTGAATAAAATAATCAATGGGCTGCAGCTTGGAATCGATTTCTGACAGATGTCTGAGTGGCAGGAAAGACCAGTGCAGCGACGAGTCTCCCCCATTCAACCGCAAGGAATGAGAGCCCCAAAACATGCTTAACAAGACGATCAAGCTGCAAATGGTTCGGGGTGTCATGGGCTGCATCCTAGCGTAATCGAACCAGGTAAGCAATGGTTTGCCCATGCCTATCTTGCTTTTATTGGAATATTTGAAAATAATTGGGAATAAGATCATGTTGGCATGCTCTGGAAGGAGTCGGCTCAGCTTCTAAACGATTTCGGGCTTAAATCAAAACAATGAAAACCAATTGGGTAAGAAAAAGTTGGACAGGTATCACGTTATTGATCGCCATGGGTTTCCTTTCAGGATGCAAGGCAGTCCCTCTGCAGGATCAACGTCTTGTGTCCAAGCACAATATGACCTTTTCCGATTCACCGGTATTCGCCTATCAATCCACCGTGCTCACCCAGATCGAACCCGGCACGGCCGGTTCAGGCGGAGCTCAAGCTGCTGGTTGCACGGCGTGCCAATAATGCTGTAAACACCCTACATGCACCCATTAAGATTCATTTTGGTCGTAATGTGCCTGGTAAGTTTGCTATCAACCGGGCCCGTCCACAGCGCAACCCCCAGTAGCCGCCTTCGCCAGAAGGTGACCCTTGATTTCTCCAACCTCAACTTACCCGAGCTCCTTCCTTCCCCGGGGAAAACATTTTCCTTTGAACAACATCAGGAGAAAATCATCGTGCTGGATTTCTTTGCCTATTGGTGCGCCCCTTGCGCCCGCACGTCCCCAATTCTGGAAAACGAAATCGCCTCCTATTACGCCTCCCAAGAAGGCAACCCTCATGGGATCCCGGTGGAATTGATCGCAGTGAATGTCGAGTCCGCCAATCCTCGACGGACGGACATGTTCATCCGTCGTGCAGGTCTTTCCCACGTGATTCAGGACCTGGAAGGGCATTTGCTGGAACAATTCAAGAGTCAGGGGATCCCATTGATTGTGGTGCTGGACGGCACAAGTTCCGAGTCCGGTTTCGTCATTCGTTATCAACACGCCGGATTTGAAGGAGTCGAACAACTGAGATCCGTGATTGATGCCATCGGTGAAAAACCACATGCAGACGCGACACCATCTGCAGAAACACCCAATGATCCCGAATTTGACTCGAAAAGAAACCTGCTGACAGAACGCACATTCGAAACAGCCGGCGAAGCGCTTCTGACGGATGATTATCAACTGACACAATGGAATATGAGATACGGTCATACCTACGGCCGTACCGAATGGGATGCGGGGCTCATGATTCAAACATTCGATTTGGACATGCGCTCGCCGGATCCGTTTTTCACCTCCATGAATGTTCGCAATGAACGCATTCTAGGGCAGCTACGAGCATCACAACAAATCAATGACGATCTCACACTGCGCCTGCAGGGAGGTTACTACGAAGGATTCCAAAGCTACCGGGCACTATGGCTGCATGAGTATTACAAACAGATCGGCAACCTCCCTATTTTTGCTGGATATCCTGAAATCGATCCCCGTGGTTATCAACTATCCACCCAGGCCCGGTGGGAATACCTGCCGGGATCAGGTTACCTTGAAACCGGTGCAGGATTCTACCGTGATCATATCGCTCCCAGCGCGGAATTCGAACGAATCACCATCCTGGGACGCGACCGCATCGATTCCATCATTTATCGCATCGCAACCGAAAACGTCCTGACCAAACGACTACGTTCCCTGCTTGAGCTTCAACTGACGGACACGACCGATCGACAACTTCGCTGGTCCCTTCAAGGATCACTCAACGCGGCACTTTCTGAAACCTGGGTCATGAGATGGCAAACAGGTGCCGCAACTGAAAACCCGAGTTTTAATTCCTGGTTCACCGGGCTGACCCTGGAACATGATTTGAGCGAATCATGGCTTCTGAGTTTTTTCGGACGCTTCTACGAGTACACGGGTGAGATACAAAACTCGTTACCTTCCTCCAATGCACCTCCCGGACTGAAGAGCTATCATTTGGGACTGGGCTTGCGATGGGTTGGTGAAAAATCCAGTGTGCGAGTCAGTGCTGGCCCTTACTGGACACGATATGAAGAAGCAAACATTGCCGCGCCTTTTTTCGAAGATATTTATCAAAACAGAAATTGGGGCTTGTTTCAGGCGGCATTTGACGTGAAGTTTTAATCCATTCAAGGAGACGATATATGAACATTTCACCAAAAAAACCTTTGGGTAAATGGCTGGCAATCACGATCGCAACAGTGATGTGTATCTCAGCTACGGGCCTGCAAGCCCAATCCGTTCGCAGGAGTGTCGGAGAAGTAGCCGACTTGTTTGAACTCACGAATATCAGAACGGATGAACCGTTTAACCTGAGCGAAGCCGAAGGGTCCATCATCCTGCTGGATTTCTTTTTCTACTGGTGAGGCACCTGCCGAGCCAACTCAGCGGTCGTTGAGAAAGATATTCATCAGTATTACGAAGAACGTGGCGGCAATGCCCACGGCATCCCCGTTCAGGTCATTGGTCTGGAAAAAGATGATCGTGGAGCGCCCACAGGAAGTTCCTTGTTTTTTGCCGATCGGGCAGGCCTCGACCTGGTCCTGGACGACGGGGCTCACACGGCGCTACACCAGTTCTTCCCTCCAAATCGAGGTGAAGGGACCAGCGCATCGGATTTCGTGGTGATCAATGGCGTAAATCATTCACCCTCCCACCAGCAATGGGAAATCCTGCATATCGAGTCCATCCGGCCAAGCATCAATACCATCCGGAATGCCATCGATTCAATCGAAGCAGCGTCAGTGCCAGCGATACCACCGACTCTTTCATCTCCTGCTCTGGTCGACGGAGCATTCACCTTTCAAGCAGAAGGAACGGCAGGTTCAGAGATCAGTGTGCAGGTTTCTCGCGATGGTGTGTCCTGGGAAACAATTCAAACCATCACGCTTGGCAACGAACCAACAACCATTTCGGAACCATGGATCACAGGGCCTGAACCTGTCTTTTACCGACTTCTGATTCCATGAGGGAAGATCGATTATTCCGACACCGAAATGGATAAACGAAAATACTGAGCGGTGGAGTTGGCCGCATTCCAACTGAACCGCTGACCGCCTGGCACATTCGACGGGGCTCCGGCAGGCAATATGCTCCAGTTGAGCAAATCGGTGGAGGTCTGAACTTCCCAAGTCACACCGGGCAACAGATTCGATTTGGTAAATTCAAACACCCACCCAGCAGCAGGTTCGTTGGGATCATTGACAACCATTGGCCAATTCGGTGATGTACCAGGCATGGAGGGGTCGGACCCATGGAAATACTCCTGGAAGTGATTCATTCCATCACCGTCAGGATCGGAGGTCCAGGACGTCACGGCAGGATCCGCCAATGCATCGGAACTGAAATAAAGCGACAACCATTCACGAAATGCTGCCAATGCACCACTCGGCAACCGGATATCCTGTTCCGAAACGATTATCCAAGATTCCGGCAAAGCAACGGCTTCTCCAGTCGCATCTGGTAACAATGAAAGAAAATAACCATTCCCGTCAGCTTCATTGGGCCAAGGAGCTTGATCGCCATAAGTGACACTCGCAATCACTTCACCAACGGCATTTACCAAAGTAATCCGCTCGCCTCCATTATTTAGATTGGTGCCGTTTTCAAACGCCCCGGCCAACCGATCAGCCAATCTATAGCGTGCTTGATAAGCTTCCGGATTCGAACATAAAACGAGCGATTCACCGGGTGCCAGTTCCAGCACCGGAACATTCGGTGTAAAGGCAAAATCTATTCCCGAAGTAAAGGTGACTCCACGCAAATCAACGGTTTGATCACTGGCATTCGTCAATCTGAGAAACTCAAAATCACGCCGATTGTCGAATCCCGCCTCCATCTCAGTCTGCGTAGGGGCGCCCGGATGATAGTGAATCGCGGATAATACCACATTCGATGCATCCGCCTGGACAGCGTCCACCACAAAGTCCGCGGATAAGATCGGAGACCAAACGCCGGCCAACTGAATTCGTGCTTTGACGGTGGCCGATTCAGTGAGAGAAATCGGAGATTCGTAGACTTGAATTCCGGCCTCGGTGGTGGGAGGCTCCTCCGATTCCACCATCACGCCTTTGAGAATCGGCCAAATCAGGAAATCGCTGCTGCTTGCAGAAACGTTCAATCCATGAATAGCCAAAACATTCTCACCTTCCTTTAAAAATTCCTTGGCAGCGGTGACATCAAAGATCTCGAACCCCGCAGCGGCAGCATCGGAATGACTACCGGAGGCGGAGGCATTCCACGCTACTGGCCTACCCACACTACCCGGAGCATTTGCGCGTGCTATTTCCTGGCCGTTCAAATAGGCAATGAACCCATCGTCATACCGCATGCCCAACTCCAGTAAATCCAGTGCTGCGGGATCGCTGATCTGAAACACCACTCTCATGTAAATGGACTCAACAGCGCCTCCACTGACTTGATCTCCAAAATCAAAATCCGAAGCCAGAAACGGTTCATAACCGGAACTGTTTTCATATCCCGCCCCGGCACGAGCAATTGTCCAGGCTGCATCATTAAAGGTCACTTTGTTCCAAACAGTCTCAAGCGAATCATCCGTCGGCATGATGGCCCGTTTCATCGCCGTCTCTGCTACCAGATCCACAGCGGTTCTGGAATCGGCTACCAGCTCCGGTAATGGATCTGTTCCATCCGTCGTGTAATATATCGTCCCTGCCTCAGCAGACTGAATGGACAAACGGAAATCGCCGCTGACATGCCCCCCATGCTGGTTGAAAGTGGGAGGTTCAATCGAAGGCAACCAGTTCCGCGCTTTGAACTGATTCAGCACGATCTCGCTGCGACGATTGAAATAATCGTAAGTTGCCAGATTTCGGTTCGCGCTCTGGCCATACAACGAATCTCGAATCTCCATCCAATCCAAACGTGTGTAAGGATTGCCTCGCTGATTATCCCCCCAACGGGCGGATTCCAGACGAATAGGCAAATCAATCGGATCCGAAATCTCCCGATAAAGCTGCCCCGCCTGTTCCGGAGTCAACACGCCATAGCGCAAGTGCTGATACGCATGATCGGCAAATCGTAAACGATAGGCTTCGTTTCGAACTAATTGATGATGCAAATAGGTGGGCCCGCCGTTATCATTCCTGCCCGTGACATTGTCCGTCACATTGTGCAATCCTTTCTCAGCATCCCAACTGTGAAACCGCCAACGTCCGTTCGGATCTTTTCTGTTGTAGGAGGCGTACCAATTATGATGCGCCCAATCACCATTGCCGATGTAATAATTCATGACCATGTAGTCAATGAACGCATCGATATCCAATAAAGCCTCAACAGCAGCATAGTTGAATGCATCAGACAGATCACGTCCAGCCAGGTTGTGCAGTTGTCTGTAATTGACCGAACTCCCCTGCAGGACGTCATCCGGCCCATGCTTAACGACATCGTAGTCCTCATTGTCACCCCCAAGATAACTCGCGGCAAAATTGTCGTCAGGCCGTTCATGCACCGTGTGGATTCCCCAGTAAACGCCGTTGATCATGATGTGCGCATGCCTTCCATGCGGAGAAAGTCCACCCATGGCCTGATGCAGATTGGCGGCGTATTGATCGCGCGTGTATTGGGCGCGATCCCGTTGGGGAACAGGTTCCACCCCGCCACCGTAATGCCACACGTTGTTCAACCGCGCGTCCAGCACCAGGGTATCAAAACGATCGGTGGCCTCCTCACCAAAAACGGGATACCTCAAATCACCGCTAAATTTCAATCGCATGGACAACTTATCCGATTTCCATCGGCTGGGACTGCTTCCTCCCACAATTTGAATCGTGCCGTCATGCTGAAAACCTGCCTTCTGGTTAGGGGACTGAATATCGCCATCCGGATTGATCCATTCCGCAGACATATCGCGCTCCACACTTTGACCGGCAATGTAAATCCCCCCCGAACCAAACATTTCCTTAAAATCCATCACAACTGACAACGTTGGCAGTCGTAAAAAATCCTCCCTCACAGGTCGAATCTCGCTGTTGGTGTGCTGCAATATTTGAGGATCCATCTCCCAATCCTCCCCGGCATGCCCCCATCGGACGGATTGACTGTAGGGCTCACCTCTTCCATCCTGCTGAAGCAATGCTTGATGAAACAAGTACGATTGTGTATCCACATCCGTCGGCTCGAAACCGTTCTTGAACGCCATCGCACGTATCAGTGTGGTGCTTTCAATGCGCAATGTAACCTTAGGGGCACCCGAAGCGGTCACCCGAATGCCATTGGACGTCGAAGGAATGGTTCCATCCAAAGTATAAACAATCGTTGCGCCCGGGGTCGGGGTTGTAATCACCAAATCAAACGCCTCATCATAATACCCCCGATCCACACTGAAAGTGGTATCCCGCACAAATCCCAAAACGCCAGTGCCCCTGTTGACACTTCCAGGAGTGGGTTGTTTGAAGAACACAAAGGTGTCCGTTGGCTGATCCACGACTAAACCATAAGAGACATTGGACCGAAACCGGGGATAGGATTCAAAAACCTCAATGGGTTCATATCCATTTTCACCCCGTTTCATCAAAGCCAGGGCTTCTCCATTTCGATCAAGTTCGAAATTTGTATGCAGTTCACGACCCGGCGTACGCCTGTCCTTGGATGACGCAAACACCACCAGATATCCATTCGCGCCCAATTCCATCTCCGGAAAAAGCCAGCGATCCGGCTCCTGCAAATCATCCGTCAAGGTCAGTCCCCCCAGCGAAACCGGCGTCCGCCCCTCATTCCAAATCTCAATCCAATCCGAACTATCCCCATCCTCATCAAGCAACACCCCGTCATTCGATGCCATAAACTCATTGATACGTAATGTCTGAGCTTCCATCCCCATCAAAACAATGAAAAGGAAAAGCCCACAAAACACCCGCAAATTTGCGGGCATGGTCAGCAAAATATTCATATTTTAAAGAGTCAGAAAACAGCACACCCCGTGCCATCAGCCCCGGATCTCAGATCTAAAATCTCTGCGTCTCCGCGCTTCTAAGGAGCAAAAGCGAGTGGGCGTGAGTATTAATCCTCAGCCAACACCCAATCCAGATTGAATCTCGCATACTTGATGGATTTCCCCTCCCCGCCTGTGAGTTGCCCCGGAACAAAATAACTGTAGGTACAATGCAAGATTCCATCCTTACCTTGTATGATAGATGGATAATGGAAGGAACCCTCCCCCGGCTCAAACTTCTCCAAATGGCGGGTCCACTTATAACTTTTCCCTCCGTCATCCGAAATCGAAACCGCCAACTGGTGACGTCCGCTTTCCGTGTCATTGTAAATGGTCAAAAACCGTCCATCCTTCAATGTCATCAGCTCCAACCCTGCTCCGGGATTCACAAGCTGGGGGTGATCATAAACCTTGGACCATGACACCCCATTGTTGGCGGACTCGGAAACATGAACGCGCTTCGGCGCAGGCCCATTGTCACGCATGTAGGTCACAAGAGTGCCGTCCTGTTTCCTCGCAAAACTTGGTTGGATATTTCCCCCGCCAACAATGGGCTCACTGAAACGCCAAGATTTACCCCAGTCATCTGTATAGGCCACCAACGAAAATGAAAACCCGTCCGAATACAGACCAACCAACATTCTCGAACCATCTGAAATAAAAGGATGCGCCCGCGTGAACCATCCCAACCTCCGTGTCAGCTTGTCATCCGCCTGCTGGAAATTATGATACGCCCAATCAATCATCCGCGGAGTCAACTCCATGTGACTCATGTACTCAGCCGTCTTTTGGCGCACTTCATCGTCGAATCCCTCACCCGGTTTGATGTGCAAGACCTTCTCCGTTTCCCATTCCGGCGGGCCATCTTTTTGCATGTAATCCGAAGCAATCTTGTATTTCATCAACGCGGACTCCCAAAGATTCGCCTGGATCGTCGGCCACAGCAACCACAAGCGATCCTGAGGATCAATGATCATACAACAATTGGTATCCGGAAACTCAGGAGTATCCGCCATGACAAAAGGCTGGCTCCATGTTTCGGATCCCTTGACTTTGCGAGCCCCCAGAATCATCACGTCATCCGCTTTCCGCTCTCCGGAACCATGAAACCAACAGACAATCAAATCCCCATTTGAAGCTTCCACAATGCAGGAGCCATGGTTGTGCCAGGATTCCAAAGGAAAAATAAGCTGTGATTGATGAACAGGCTCAGCGTGCAAGACAAGGTATGCGGTAAGGGCCAACAGAGTCAGAGAAACTCGCCAATAGAATGAATCAATGGTTATCATAAATCGTAA
>JAQCFT010000101.1 GCA_027619545.1 Verrucomicrobiota bacterium
GGAGAAAAGGACGCCCAAAAAAAGTGTAAAGGCTCCAATGGGTAAAAGAAAAATACCCAGCCCAGGATCTCCTCCATATGTGATCGCTCCACCCAGAAAGAAGCCTCCGGGTATCAATATGCCCGCCGCGATAAAACATCGGGAGATGGTTTGAAGTTTCTTGTGGGATGTGGCTGGCAAATGCGTGGTGGTGACCGCAAAAGCGATATGTACCAAAGCCAACAGGGTGCCATGGGCATGAGACAAAGTCCACATCAGGCGCCTTGTTGTGTTGGAGACATCGAGATAGGCCCCGACTTTGAATCCGTGCAGGATTTCAAGAAGGAAACCCATTGTTAGAAACACCAGGAGACTCCACCAACCCCATTTCAGATGTTTGTGAAGGAAAGGTGAAGAAAGCGGCTTCGTTGCCGGAGGTGGCGAAGGCGGGTCTGGGACCGGATGTCCCCCTTTGGCTTTGGGATTGGATTTCATGGGTTTTTGATGATCTACTTACTCTTCAACTGACGGCTACAACCGTTTTTCACTCCTTGATGCTCACCGACCGATTATCACGTTGCTGCAACAATCGCCGCAAAGGTTCCTGCCGCACTTTCCCTGAATCATCTACTAAAAGTGCAGGGTTCGTGGTGAAGGTAAGGTTTTGATTTTCCGATTTCCTGTAGCTTTCCAGTCGAACCGGGTATTCATCCATAAAATCAAAAGGCGGCAATTCAGTAGGCCAGGCAGATTCCAGACTCTTGCGCCCAATGTATCGAACCACGGGATAGGGATCCATCAACAATTGGGAAAGAAACGGCGGCATCCATTGCACGCCCGAGGCCTCCTGGGCCGGTTTCCACCCCATGTGCCAGGCCACAATGGCGCGTTGCGCTGCATGTCCCTTTATCATCCATAATACGGCCGCTGAAACGGTTTTCTGCTCCTCGGTCATGGACAAGCTTGGGTAATTGTAACGATCCGCCATGTGGGTCTGAGTCCATTCCAGGGTCTTGTCCAGATGACATAAATTACAGGCATTGGGCACGCCATGTTCGGCACTGCCTTGCAGTTTTGGTGATTTCATCTCATGACTGCGAATAGCTCCAAACAGCGCATACGTAGTATGAGGCATGTGGCAGTTCAAGCAATCGCTTCCTGAGGAGTCCGCCGCATGAAACGTGTGTTCGCTGACCCGGTCGTTGTATTTTGCCTCCTGATGACATTGCACACAGGCCTGATTGGATTCCATTCCGGATTTCAATTGATCTTCCGGAGGGGATTGATGCATGGAATGACAGGAGAGGCAGGACATTTTTCCCGATAAATAGCATTCAGACGAAGACATGGCTGTGAACTCGCGCCCGCCCGCAAGAATGGTTCCGTCCTCCCACCAGCGTTCCTGAAAGAATTGAGGATTTTTTTTGAGTTCATCCCAGCGCTCGGGCGGATCTCCTTCTTTCGGGTAGTGTATGTAATAACGCGTATCGAACAGGTTGTCACCCGGTTTGAACTGGACGCCTTCGTGGGCAATTTTCATTCCGACCCTGTTGTTGGGTATGAATACCCCATGGCACTGACCACACACATGACTGGAACGTTCATGGTTTAACTTGGCTGGGTTCACGATAGTAGTGTCATCCTTCGATCCCAGGTGGGTTTGATATCGGTGGATCGGATTCTGGTGGAATGCGATATGCTCTTTGCCTGGTCCGTGACAGGCCTCACAGCTGATGCCCAATTCCGCCACTTTCGTTTCCAACATCCCCGTTTTATCATTCAATCCGGGATTCCAACCAGTACTGTGGCATCGAATACAATGATGATTCCATTGTGTCACCATGCGCTCCTGGTCATCCGGCCCCCTCATAAATGCCGCTTCCCGGGGAATCCAACGCTGGTCTTTGATCAGATAAACTAGTGGAAGTGTCTGCAAAATATTGTCCATACGAGGACTTTCCACCCAATAGGTCTGATAATGATGTGATCCGGTCGTCAGCACCACTTGGCGATTCACATGAGGAATCCTGGTCAAGTCTCCCCCCTTGCCGCCTTGTACGGCCTGCATCAGCAGATCCGGATCCGGCATGTTGGCCCAATAGGTCTGGTTGGTTTGCGTCACTGTGTAATCAAGCCCCTCTGATGAGATGGTTTGCCCTCTAAAGTCTCCAAGAACATTACCTTCAACAGGTAACATGGTCATGGAACGATGGAATGTCCGCATCCAGGAGGCATGTTCGTCTGGATGACAAGTCTTGCAAGTATCGGACGAGGAATAATTCCCAAAACCACCCAATTCCGGGAGTTGATCCGCTAGAATCTTCTCAGATCTTATTTTGATAGTTGATTGATGCCTGGCCGACATCATGCCAAAGACCATCAACATTGAGATCAAAGCTCCTAGTGCAAAAAAGATTGCCAGGATAAATGATCTGCCGGGTTGATTGGGTTTAGGCGCTGTCATATGTGTGTGCGATCTGAAATTTGACAAACAGACGTTCCATATCACCAGGGTAAGGTGACGGTTTTCAAACAATATGGAAAAGATTTGAAGGAGATCTGGAGCAACAGACAACCCGCAGGCTTTGGGCGCCGCGGTATGAGACAGAGAGGAAGCGGGAGCGTCCTGGAAAGCACTTTGCTGTCGTCGGGCGGTATGGCACCATGATTCAATAAGGATTGATCCCATCTGAATACTTTGAAAGCAAACTCCATTCTCAGAACGTTGAACTGACACTGCATGGGGACTACGAACCCAATTGTAACAATCTTGTGAACGCGTGGTTTCCGACTTTGCCAAATGGCAGAATTTAAGGTAGGGTAATGTCCGTCAATAATAACTCGCTCCTTTTTTAATGATATCAGACCATGACTCTGACGGCTTGGCGTTGTTTGACAAGGACACGATTTCGAATCCTGATCCTGATCCAGCAGCGTCCCCTTCCCCCACCAAAAATAAACGCCCAAAAGCAAACCAGGGTCTAAAGGCACCTTCCAAAGTGGCCAAGAATTTTATCCTGGACACGAATGTGCTATTGCATGATCCGTCTTGTATTGAGCGTTTTGACGACAACCATGTCTGTATTCCGGTAGAAGTGTTATCCGAATTGGATCGGTTTAAAAACGAGCCGTCGGACCGGGGAGCCAATGCGCGCGAAGTACATCGTAATTTGGTCAAACGATTTGAAAACAGCTCAGCGTCGATCACGTCAGGTATCCCTACGGCAGGTGGCGGAAGTCTGCGCATCGTGATCAGTGATATTGCCGAATCCAAGTCCACCCCTATCAAACGACTGAAAAGAGTCTTCACCGAATGGGAAAAAGTGGACCATCGCATTCTCGCCTGCACTTTGCTTGTGCAGGAGCATAACACGGCCCCTGTAGTATTGGTAACCAAGGACCTGAACATGCAGTTGAAGGCGAAGACACTGGGTATTCGCTGCGAAGATTATTTAAATGACAAGGTTTCGCCCAGGGAAATATCCAAATATGGCATACCACACATTGATGTCAGCACAAGCGAACTGCAACGGTTTGCCAGTTCAGGCGTCCTGCCACTCCAGGATCGGACGGTCATCAAATCGATGCCTTGCAACCAATACCTGCTCCTACGCACCGAGTGCGGCAAAACCATGCCTGGCAGAATGGATTCCAATGGCATCCTTCATCGATTAAAAGGCGCCAATCAGATCCATATTCCTCGTGGTATGAATTTGATTGCCCGGAATTTGGAACAACAATGCTTTTTGGACGCACTGCTCGATCCGATGATCTCATTGGTCACTTGCTATGGTCAGGCTGGAACAGGAAAAACATTGCTGGCAATGGCTGCAGGTCTTCAAATGGTGCTGGGTCAGGAATATGCCGGGATGACAGTCAGTCGTCCTGTGGTATCCATGGGCAAAGATATTGGTTTTCTGCCCGGCACACTCGGTGAGAAAATGGATCCATGGTTGCAACCGATTCATGATGCGCTTGAGATTCTTTTGCGCCCGAACCAAAGCTCGAAAGACAAAAAACGCAGAAAGGAAGAACCAGCCCAACTTTCGGGCAGACAGTGGCAGGAGTCCTTGATCGAACAGGGATTATTGGAAATTGAAGCGCTCTGTTTCATCAGGGGACGATCCATCCCCAACCGCTATTTCGTTTTGGATGAAGCTCAACAATTGACTCCTTTGGAAGCAAAAACAGTGGTGACACGTATGTCACAAGGTTCAAAATTGATCCTGATAGGTGATCCCGCTCAAATTGACAACCCCTACGTCGACAATAGAAGCAATGGACTTGTTTACACACGCAACAAGCTGAAAGGACAGCCATTCACCGCGCATGTATCACTCAATCGCGGTGAAAGAAGCGAACTTGCCGAGGCGGGCGCGAACTTGATGTGAGACTGGCCTAAGCGTTGTTCATTCCGCACACTGTTCAAGCAATGAACAGTTCTGGGCTTACGGAAAATTTATCTGACAAAGAGCGGATGTGCTCAACCGTCAGATTCCTTTCGCCACGTAATATTTTCCCGCCCATGGATTCATTCATACCGAGGCATCTGGCCAATTCGGCGCCGCTCATACCGTGCTCCTCAAGGAGGTGTTTCAGCCTGGATTTTGGACTTCTTTTTGGCCAACGGACAGTTTGCCGTTCATATTGCTCGATGAATGTGCTGACCGCTTCAAGATAATCGGACTGGTCATCACTCAAATGGTCTTCATAGCCAGCCAAAGAGCAAACAGCGTCTTGCGCCGCTTGGTAACCGCAGTCGTCGTGAATCGGGCGTGGAATGTACCGAGCACAGAGGCTTGCGTAGTCTTTTGGAATTGCTTTGAACGATTGGGATGCTTCGTTTACCTGTGTTTTCATAAAGAGTCCTTCCAAGGGAATCGGTCGTATTCTGCATGAGTCATAAATCTCAGAGCGAAAACCAATTTCGTTTTGAAATGAACGGCGCAAATAAGTCGAAATTGATTGCCTGCAATGTTGAAGATAATCACCTTACGTCCGCTACCTGTTGTTACATGATCAGCAGATGGAAACGTTTTGCGCAGGTCAGCCATCGAATTCCAGCGAGCAAATTTCACAATACTTACCCAGAAAATCAGTGAGGTTTTTGCTCGGGAGTGCTTTCCGCTCCACTCTTTCAAAGCTTTCTCAGTTATTATTCTCAACAGTGACAATTTGTCCTGGTAGGACTTATGTGTCAACACTGAATCAAGGAGATTGAATGTGAGGTAATGTAGGTTTTTTGGACACATTATGCATGCGATGAAATGACACAGTACTTTCACAGTTATGAAACAGGAAAGTTTCATTCGTGAACGATTCTCTGAAGTTCAATGAAAAGCTCACGTCGTCATTTTTTCAAGTCTGCCGGTATGACTGCAGCGGGTTTTCTGGGAATTCAAAAGTATTTGAATTCTGAAATTTCAGCCCAGGGTCTTTTCCGACGTCCCACCGGTCAGCAAGCATATCAAAACGAAGTCGAGAGGTATGGGAAACTGCTCAAGGATCCGAACCGCCTGTTGGATCTGCCGGAAGGATTCAGTTACACGGTGCTTTCTGTAACCGGCGACGTGATGAGCGATGGATTACGCACCCCCGGCGCGCCGGATGGCATGGCTGCATTCGCCGCTGAGGATGGCAAAGTCATTTTGGCACGTAATCATGAACTCTCTGACAATCAGACGTTTGAAGGACCTTATGGTATTGTGAATGAACAGTTGTCCAAATTAGATCTGACCAAACTGTACGATGCAGGCGCTGGAAAGGTGCCTCAATTGGGAGGCACGAGCAACTTGGTATTTGATCCCAAAACACAGCGTTTGGACAAACATTTTCTAAGTCTTGCCGGAACTGAGAGAAATTGCGCCGGAGGACCGACACCGTGGGGGAGTTGGATCACATGTGAAGAGACCGTATCCAAGTCAGGTGATCATCGTGAAAAGGATCACGGGTACAATTTCGAGGTGCCAGCCACGGGACAAATGGGATTGGTCGATCCCATCCCTCTCAAGGATATGGGGCGTTTCAATCATGAAGCAGTTGCGGTAGATCCTGCCTCGGGAATTGTGTATCAAACAGAGGATCGGGATGACGGTTTGATCACTCGATTTATTCCCAACGAGTCCGAAAACCTCAAGGCCGGAGGTAAACTGCAAGCGCTTGTCATCAAGGACCGCAGCAGTTGCGACACACGTAATTGGCCTGACACAGGAAAACCCAAATTTCCGGTGGAACAGGCTGTCGCAGTTGAATGGATGGATTTGGAAGACATACACAACCCCGATGATAAACTCCGCTCTAATGCTTATAAGGCAGGCGCTGCCATTTTTGCACGAGGAGAAGGCATGTGGTATGGGAACAATCGCATATACTTCGCCTGCACCAGTGGCGGCATTGCCAAATCCGGCCAAATCTTTATTTATGAGCCCAGCCCCTATGAAGGAACAGCCAAGGAGGTGGAGCAACCCGGTAAGCTCATGCTATTTCTGGAACCCAACAACTCCAGACTGCTCGAGTATGGGGATAACCTAACGGTGGCTCCTTGGGGGGATGTGGTGCTTTGTGAGGATGGCGCTCGCGATCAGTATCTGCGCGGAATCACTCCTACAGGTAAAATCTACACGCTGGCCCGTTCCAGCTATGTGGGTAATTCCGAAATGTGCGGAGTTTGCTTTGCCCCCAATCATGCGATGCTATTCGTCAACATCCAAAAACCTGGCATTACCCTGGCCATCACCGGACCTTGGAAAAATCTGGAGGCTTGATTGAATATCCCTCCTGTCCCGGTTTCAAAAGCATAGCCATATAAGCTGTATAAGCTTGTGGGGCCGGATAGTCATCTTAATTCAGACTGATTGAGGCTGAAATGAACTCTTCGGAAGAATAGGCTCTGGTCACTGCAGGTTTTCCGCATTGCTTTCGAACCAACTGTTGGCTGAACAGGTTCGCCGTGTTTTTCCATGTGAACGTTCTGGAAAAAGCCACGCAATCTGAACGGTCCAGAGTCAGACATTTCTCGATAGCTGCGGATAGGTTATCATCCAAAGCTCCTGCCTTGGGATTCCGGATCACGTCGATCGGACCCGTCACTGGATAAGCGGCCACCGGCAAACCGCACGCCATGGCCTCGAGCATGACCACTCCAAACGTATCGGTCTTGCTTGGGAACACAAAGACATCACCGGCGCGGTAACAGTCCGCCAAGTCCTTTCCACGCTTAAATCCGGTCCAAACCACATCAGGAAACTGATGCTTAAGAGAATTAAAGGCAGGTCCATTGCCAATGACAACTTTGGTACCGGCCTGATCTGAACGAAGAAATGCCTCTATATTTTTCTCACGTGCCACTCGGCCGCAGTAAATCATGATGGGGCCAGGAAGGTGACGGAAGACGGATGATTCACCGGGAAAGAATAGATCATGATCCACACCTCGTGTCCATACCCTGGTGTGCTGAATCCCTTGGCGATTGAGTTCGTCGCCGACGGATTTTGTTGGGACCAACACTTTCTCGGAAGCTGCATGAAACCGTCGAATGGCGGCAAATGTAAAAGATTCCGGAAGGCCGGTATAAGATTTCAAATATCGGGGAAATTGTGTGTGATAGGAACTGGTGAATCGAAACCCGTGTTTCCGACACCATTTTCTTCCAGCCATGCCTACCGGGCCTTCCGTGGCAATGTGAATGGCATCAGGTAGAAAAATTCCTACCTGCCTGATGAAAGCCCCCTGCGTCACCCACGCCAAGGGAATGGACTTGTAAAACGGACAAGGCATGGAAGGAAACAAGCCCGGATGAATCGTATGAACCACATGACCGTCATTTTCCAACTCTCGAATGACATGCTGATAGCAGGTGACCACCCCATTGATCTGGGGCTCCCATGCATCGGTGATCAATAGCAGGTTCATGGAAGATATTCCGGTTAATTTTTACTGGATGAGGCTTCCTGCTGCGGGTCTGTTGCCAGGGAGTGCTGAGGACTGCCAAACGGAAACTCCGTTTGCCTTGTGAGTTCCAGAAGGCGAATCTTACCTGGGGAAACCCCCTTGTCCAGCAGTGGCAACCGCTCGCCTTCATGACGAATCAGCACCTCATCAGCTTGCTGATATAGCATGCTCAGGTATTGATCCACCATTCCAGCCATGTTGTGATCATCCGTCAATTCCTGAACCTGATTTGACATATTGCATTGAGCCAACACGGAAATCTTTACTTTCAAAAGCTTGGCCGCCATCACCCCCACCAGCGCCATCGGCCCGCAGGAGAGGATCAACAGCTCAGTAAATCGTTCGCTTTCGATAAAAGAAAGAATTTCCATGAACGGTGGAAAGACAAATAGATTTTCCTGATTTTCGAGAATTTGAAACGTTCCCAGAGGCTGGAAATTCTTGACGTTCAAATCGACGACTGGTCTCGATTGTTGAGAGCTGATCAAGGTGACACTGCGATGTTGAGTCCGCGCTTCTTTGACCCATTTCTGCAATGCATCACTGCGATCATGCAGATCAGTGACGGGATCCATCATGATGGCGACATTGGAACTTCGTTGGACCAAGCTCTGACTGACATCAAAATGTCGAGCCACATCCTGAATAAAGGACTCATCTTTATGCTGTGTCGCAAAGGAGCCGATGTAAGGAGCAATTGAAAGAGAAATCGGTGCCAGGGAGGCCATGGATTGAAGGCTGTCGATAAAATTGCCTTCCTTCATTTTGTGGAAAAATCTCTTCAAAAACACCCAGCCCAAATTCTGACAGATGCGACTGGAGAGGATAAAGGTGCGATCATAGTCCTGAAGATCCATTTCCGAAACGGGTGTTTGAAAAAGTTCCTGGAATTCAGTGACAACGGATCGTTCAGCGGAGGACATGCGCGCAAACGTAGCCATTTTACTCCATTTTCGAAAACGTGAACGCAATCCATTCTCAGAAGATTGTGGGACAGAACCTCCTTGATGCAGAATTTGCTGAAACAGTTCTGTCAGCAGGTTATGACTGGGTCCATTCCCCCCGGAAACGGATTTGCGGTAGTATTGATAGGCAATTTGATAAAAGCTCCGAGCCAGGAGTTTTGAATTCCCGGAAGAACCTGCCATCTCATGTTTGCCTTCTCGAAGGAAATTGAGATACTCCTGCACCGAATGCGCTTCCGGTGTTTCGGTATAGGCGCTGGCGATGTATAAACCACCATGATCATCACTTCCGCCGGTGAAACGCTTTATCCAGGGAGTATCTCCGACCGGTTGGATGCCATGCTTCTCGGCAGCGCGTTCAATCCAATCCTGATCCAGATTACGGAAAATCAAACGAACCAGCTCGGCCGCTCTTGGGTCTCGTGTGCCATTGATCCCTTCAAAACGATTGAACAGGATGAGAATTTTTTCGACGTGCTCCGGGGAAACAGTGGTGTTGACCCTGAATAATGGATGAGCCAATGAATGAACAATGTCCTCCCTTACAAGATAATCCCGCAATTCGTAGATGTTGACTCGCAGCTTATCGATCTCCTTGAACTGATTCTCCGTAATACCGGTTGTCAATAAATGGAACTTGGCACCATCCTCCGGAAAATAAACAGTGACTTCGCAGCTGATGAACGTATTCGGAAGGTGTGCAATATCCAGAGCGCCATCAATTTTGTTGTGATCCGAAATGGTGACGAAGTTCATCCCCTTTTGGATGGCTTGATCGTATACTTCTCTGGGCTCGGTGTAGCATTCAGCTGAACCGATGCGACGCAGCACCCATTCACTGGGGCGATTGGAGTATTTTGTATGGACGTGGAGGTCGGCTTTCGAGGTTTTCATGAGATCAACTTTAAGAGTTTTGCTGGTTGAGCGGGGCGCTTGGATTGATGGGCGCTTTGGGGTGTCGGGCTGCCTATAAAAACAAAATAAGTCCAAAGCCCTGCATATGCATGATATTTCCGAAAACTAATGGGTTGATGTTCGGAGACACATTCCATCAACAAATTCGGATCAAAATTCACATGGTTGATATCCATCCACTCTCTAAACCAGGTAAAAGGTGTCTCGAGAAAATCCAACACCATGAACAGACCGTCGGGCTGAAGACAATGCCTCGCTTCACGAATACACTGGAGACGAGCATCCCCCATCATGGAAAGCGAATACGAACAGAGTATCAGGTCGAAATTTTCCTCCTCATGAAATAACGTTGCTCCGAAAGGAGCTTTCATGAGGCTCACACGTTTCCCTGCCACTCGTCGCAAGTTACGGTGTGCCTTTTGAAGCATGGATTCACTCAAATCAACACCGGTCAAATTTGATTCGGGAAATGCTTTTGCCAACATGGCGAGATTCGCACCGGTGCCACAACCGATTTCCAAAATCCTTTTCGGTTGCTTGACGGCCCTTATCCATTCGGGAAGTTGGCGTCGCCCAAAAAGGAATGCCCATCGTGTCAAATCATAAATGGGGGCCTGTAGCTTGTAGTAGTTTCGAACTTTGTCTTGCTGGTCCATCGTTCAATCCTCAGGAGGTAATGGTTGCGGTAAAAGTGCATCCGTACGTTCCAACTCGATCCAATGCATGCAATTCTGTCGCTGATGCTTCATCGATGCTCAATCGATCCGTGACCCAGGCCGGAAGAAATTCAATGCGCCGTGCCGCTGAACGCATCAGTACCTTTGCCCCGGGAGCCGCATGCTTGAAAATTTCCCTCCACTCCTCTTCCAATAATTCAGGCGCAACGTGCGCCAGCCAATCCTGGTGATCCAGGAGCACGAAGTGGGTGAAGGTTTCCGATGTTTGCTGAAGATACTGGGTCAAGGATCTTGTATGGGTTTCAATTCTGGCAGCTCGGTCCTTTAACAAGGTATGATGCTCCTTTTTCAGATAATTCGGACAGCATTCTCTGGTGTAAAACCCCTTGATGTACACATGCCAGAAATAGTTGTCATGGATGGGCGTTTTGGTCAGGGCCTGTCGTAAACTTGCCTTGATGTGCTCGATCATGCCCTCGTTTGGGTAACTGGATTGGATCAAATCCATTTGAGCCGTTGGAACTCCCAACAAGGTCATCAATGAAGGTTGCTTCAAAAACCAACAAACCAACCGGTTCAACAGGACGGGTTCAATGCTCGCATAAATTCTGGCCTGATCATCCAGACTGTCCGCTTCCAGCAAACTCATCACCGTATGCCGCAATCTCGGCGAGCGCTTTAAGAACTGATGAAAGCAGAAGGCTGCTTTACCGGATGTTCCCTGGAAATAGAATGATGGAAATACCTTGTTCCGCCGAAAATAGTGTTGCCTTTCATCCCAATACCTCGCGGCATACGCAGGAAGATTGGGTTTCATATATAGGTATAGACTTTCAAATGAATGGTGTTGTCCGCAACCGAACAGGCGCCAAAGATCCGCATATGAAAGTGTCTTGAACACCGCCTTTTTCAATTCCAACAGGGCATTCTGTCGATAGTTCATATCGACACAGACAACCTTTTCAGGATCGTCCAACAAGTAATCAAGGGCGTTGCACCCAGCGCTGGTGATCATCAGCACACGACTGGATGCATCCATCGTCATCCAACTTCGATCCATTCGGGGATCCTCCCAGCAGGTGTTGTAAATAAGCTGACTACCGTGGATTCGACGGAACCACTTTTGGTTCATTCCGTTCAACAAACGGCGACCACTGGATTGAACCCATGCCTTGGGGCCTGGATAAACAAAATACATGCTCACAATGTTTTTTGAAAAAGGTGATTACGTTGAAATTTTGAACAAATTCACTGCGGACAAATCGAGGAGGCGTCTGGTTTCCTCGATTGGTCATGAACAGCTGTGGGTTACGGCCGGGGTACGAAAGGATACATCGCAAATTTCAACAAATTATTGGTTGAATCTGCATTGGCAATGTGTCGTTGACATGTGCTTTATGTGACGAGGTTGAAAAGAAATCATTACGTGCGATGTCCTGGAAGTCACGCAAATCATACTCGTTTCAACAGGTCCTTATCCGCTCAGTGCTACGGTTTTGTGACATTATCAAACAATTGCCGAAAAGAATTGAATTGATCATGGAATCGCATTAACCCCGCTTGATTGGATTTTGATGTGATCATATTGGGAAGTGGTGCGGGTGGTGGTGTCGCAGCTTATCAGTTGGCCAGCCGTGGATGGAAGGTCCTGTTAATTGAAAGAGGTTCTTTCGTGAAAGATGGTCATGCTTCACACCCCATATCCTCAGGTTTGGATCAGCAATCCTACCTTGTGAATGGAAGACACAGAAAGCTCACAGTTGGATACGGCTTGGGCGGTGGCACTGAAGTATACGGCGCAGTATTGATGCGACCACACGAAGTTGATTTCGCTCCTGGCCAACACTATTCAAACTTGTTTCCAAAAGCGGAATGGGATTGGCCGGTAAGTTTTGCGGAAATGCGGCCCTATTATGAACAAGTTGAAAACCTTTTCGGCATCACCCCTTTCCAAGCTCAAAATGAATTGCCTGCCGGTCAAACGGCTCCCATCAATGAACACTTGCACCAGGCATGGAAACGCAACCATATCGCTTCGGGCATACTGCCTCTGGCCATCCAGAGAAATAGTTGTCTGGAATGTGAGGATTGCCCGGGCTTTCTATGCCCAAATGGTTCACGCCTGGGAGTCCGACACCTGATTGAGCGTGCCATGCGCTCCCATGATTTAGAGGTATGGAGCGGATTCCACGTCCTTCAGATCAATAAAAATAGAGGAGAGGCGCTTTTGGAAAATGTGCGCACCAGAGAACAAAAAACAGTTAAGGCCAGCATTATAGTCGTATCGCTGGGCGCCATGCAATCGCCCGCCTTGTTCTTACGATCAGAATGGGAAGACTCGAGCGGATTACTGGGACGTCGTTATATGTACCACGCAGGCGGGGTCGCTGCCGGATGCTTCATAAATCAAACGCAGGCGGGTGAGAGATTCGTAAAACAACTGGGTACAGACCAATTCTATTTGGGTTCACCACAGAGCAACAATGAAAAGTGGGGCGTGATTCAATCCTTACCCACTCCTCGATTGCTACCTTCGTTTATAAGGAACCGAACTTATCTCATGATGGCGACGGTTGAGGATATTCCGCAGGCGGACAACCGTATTACCATTGATCGAAAGGGAAATCCGGTGCTGCACCACAGGTTTCATTCATTTGATTTGAAAAGATCCAAGGATGCCGTTCGGATATTGAAAGGACTCCTGCGAATGGGAGGAGCCGTCGGCACGATCGGCTTAACGGCTGATCGAAATAATACACACATAGGACACCAGGTTGGCACCATGTGTTTCGGTAAGAATTCCAAAACATCTGTTCTGGATCCATATTGCCGACCTCATGGAACGGAACGGATGTTCGTGTTGGATGGAAGCTTTATGCCTACTTCACTGGGAGTCGGACCGGCATTAACCATTATGGCCAATGCGCTGCGTGTCACTGACTGGATTTGCAAGCAATATGGAAAATAAACATCGCAAAGTTGTCATCACCGGTATCACCGGTGTCCTCGGGCAGGCACTGGGAAAGCGTTTTCACCAGGAGGGAGCTTTCGTCATTGGAGTCAGTCGCTCCAATCAGTTCGAAGCACCGTGGTTAAGCCAATTGCTCACGCTGGATCAGAATTCATTAGCGGACGTTGGTCCAATATTGGATGTGGATCCCGATGTGATCATCCTCAATGCAGGTCAAATCGAGAAAGAGATTGGAGACCATGGCGAACCTTTACCGCAACATGCAGATTCCATTAACCGGATCAACTATCAATGGCCATGCGATGTGGCGATGGGAGCCATGAATCGAAGCTGGACACATCCTCTTGATGTCATAGCGATTGGATCCATTGCTGATTGCTGCCCTTCAAGTTTCGGGCCGGTTTACCATTCCTCAAAGATTGCGCTCCATTACTTTTGGACCGGAGCCGGACCTATCTTTCATGCGGGGAGTCAACAACAAATAAGACTGCGACTGTATCGCCCCGGAGCCATCAAGAGCGACCTGGCATGGGCGCCGGTCAATCGCTTGATCGAGGGCGGCAAAGGTCATCAGATGAGAAAAAAACGCGTTGCGGCGTCCCCTTCAGGAGAGCAGGTG
>JAQCFT010000102.1 GCA_027619545.1 Verrucomicrobiota bacterium
GGAGTTTCCGGTGAAGGTGTCGGATCCGATGCTTTCGTTGACAGTGCGGTCAATCTGAGCGTCGTCAGTGTAGATGGGCCGGGTGACTTGTTTGTTTATGAAACAGATTCATTTGGATTGCCTTCGGTTTTCGTGAATTCGGCGGATGGGCTGGACAGTTCAGATTTCTATCCCGTACCGGTAGGAGGTCACAATCATGCAAACTGGGGTTTCTCAAAACGAGGTGAATATAAAGTGGGTGTTCAAGCCTCCGGGACGCCTGTAGGAGCATCTGAGACCTCATCAAGTGAAGTGGCAACGTTGACCTTCTTAGTGGCGGTACAGGAAAGACTCGCCCAAGGGGAGATCGATCTTGAAGTCGCCTACGAAGCTGGCGAGTTTGAACTGGTCCTCTTGGATGAGGCGAATGAGAGGGAAATCGAAGCAACGGACGGTCTTTTGGTCGGGGTTGCCGGGATTCTTGAACCTGTTCCAAATGATACTTCCTTCGGATTCCTTGGTAATCCGGGTGATCGAATCTTCGTCTTGCCGCAAGACGAGCAGGAAGGAGTTCTGTTCCTGGGAATTGCCGGTGATGAAATTCCTGCCGGTGAATTCCAGGAAGATTCGGTCGGATTGAATCTGGTGGAAGTTGATGGTCCAGGAAATGTGTTTCTTTATTCGACGGATGAATTCGGAATCCCGATGAAATACTACGATTCCGCGGATGGCATCACTTCGGATGACCTGTTCCCGGTCAGTGTGGGGGGACATTCCCATCAAAACTGGGGGTTCTCAGCTGCCGGTCAATATGAAGTCAAACTCCAGGCCTCTGGTGTGAAAGCCGCCGATGGTGAAACCGTCATCAGCGAAGCCGTATCCTTTTTCTTCGAAGTGATCGAACCTGAGGTCTTCAACGCCGGTGAGTTAGATATGGAAATCGTTTATGAAGATGGCGAATGGGAACTGGCATTGCTGGATGAAGCCAACGAACGCGAAGTGGAACCGAACGAAGCCTTGCTTCAGGGAGTGCCTGGAACGCGGCAAACGGTCCCGGAAAATCCAGCCTTCAGCTTCCTGGGCGAACCCGGTAACAGTATTTGGGTGTTACCTCAGGATGAAGTTGAAGGTGTACTCTTCCTCGGGATTGCAGGGGATGAAATCGAATCCGGCGTGTTTGAGAACGACAGCGTGGATCTCAAGCTCGTTGGTCTACGCGGACCCGGTGAGGTTTCCCTCTACGCTGTGGATGCTTTTGGAGCGCCTCAGGTGTTTTTCAACTCCGGCGATGGCATCGATGAAACTGACTCCTTTCCTTTAAGCGTCGGTGGACATTCACATCAAAACTGGGGGTTCACTTCCCCCGGTGTCTACAAGGTATCGCTGCAGGCATCCGGAACGTTAATAGGAGAAACGAACCTGATCCAAAGCGATGTGGTGGAGTTTACATTTGAACTGCTTTCGGAAGCTCCTTCCATGGTGACGGTTTCACGAACGGAGGATCAAATGATCCTGATTCAATGGCCTTCCGTAACAGGTCTGAATTATCAACTTCAATCCATTCCATCAATCGGTGACGGGACCTGGGTCAACGAAGGAGATTCCATGGCAGGAACCGGTGAATCCATCGTCATGGAAGCGCCAATCAACAGCGATGTGGCCTCCAAATTTTACCGGCTTGTAATTATTCAGAACGATAATCCTTAATAGTTGCTTAGGATCGCGGCGCTCATGTGCCTGCGCACACTGAGCGCCGCGATGTCTCGGGCTTCGTCGTTTATGGAATAACGAAGTAGTTCAACGCCGTTATTAGAGCGATCACTTCATCACACAAGGACAGAAAAGAACTCTCACAAACGGCGCAAAATGGTCACCAGTATGATGGGCGACTTCATTCAACGAACTGATGGCACTTTGTTTTACCATGTTCAAGAAACGCAAACGTTTCTTCAGATACGAATTCTTAAAGCATCCACATATTTTCATGAACAATCTATTTCAAAAAAATACAGCCTTCCTCCTCACCTGCCTGTTATCATTGGTCTTTTCAGGCTGCGACTCCAAAGAAGGTGCGAACGAGACGGGGCACGACGGCCATGAGCAGGTTCACACGGAAGGGGGGGCTCCATGTGTGATTGTTTCTACAACCGATCTCAAGGGCATTGTTGAAGCCATTGGTGGTGACAAGCTTGAACTTCACTGCTTTGGCAAAGGAAACCAGGATCCGCATGAGTTGGATATTCTCCCCAGCTATGTGCGAGAAATGAATGATGCAGATCTATGGGTCCAGGTGGGCAATGACATCGAAGCTGCCTGGTATACGGACCTGATTGCCAACATTAACAATCCAAGTGTGCTGGAAGGGAAAGAGGGTTTTCTGGATGTTTCCACAGGGGTGGCTCCGATGGAAGGCGTGGTTGGCAATGTACAGGGTGTCGGGCATTCCAGCGGTGTTCATCCCTCGGGTAATCCTCATTATTTGTTGGATCCGATCGAAGGGATCCGCGTTGGAGAAGAAATTGCAGCACGCCTCTCTGAAGTTCTCCCTGCAGAGAAATCGTATTTTGAAACCAATCTCAAAGCGTTCAAGCACAAGCTTGCGACGGCGCTCATCGGAGAGGAACTGGTTAGGAAGCACGACGTTGTCAACATTGCAGAGCGGTTCATGAATGAGTCTTTGGATGCTTTCTTACAGGAGCAGGGGCATGGAATCCCTTTGGGGGGGTGGTTGGGGGAATTGCAATCATTTCGCGGCACCCCGGTTGTTGGTGATCATGATCTATGGCCCTATTTTTGCCGAAGGATCGGACTGTCCGTGCTGGGGTATTTTGAACCTGAACCAGGAGTCCCACCAACTACCAAACATCTCCAGGCGCTTATTTCGCAGATGAAATCTGAATCGGTTGAGATCATTTTCTCGGCTCCGTATTTCGATGACAGACACGCCGCCTTTGTTTCTGAAAACACAGGAGCGAAGGTGCTCCCGATGTGTCACCAAACCGGCGCGCGCCCGGGAACGGACGCTTATTTCGATATGGTGCGCCACAACATGGAAACAATCATTGCCGCGCTGAAAGAAAACGCTCCTGAATGATACTGTTATGAAAGAAGACATTCTAAAACAGCTTGGACTGGAACCACGTCCCGAGATGGCTCCAGCATCATCGCTTGCTTCTGAAACCAGGGTGGAACAGGTTCCAGATCAAAAAGGTCCCATTGTTTCGGTACAAAATGCCTCTTTCGCCTACGGACGAAACTTTGTTCTCGAATCGGTTGAAATGCAGATTCAGGATGGTGAATTCTGGTGTTTGATCGGGCCGAATGGTGAAGGAAAAACCACCTTCATCAAAGCGTTGCTGGGGGCACTTCGCCCTAAAAAGGGGTTGATTCGACTTCGCGCGGATTTCGCTCGCAGAACGCGCATAGGGTTTGTTCCGCAGAGTTGTGATTTAAACCAAGACGTTCCGACCACCATTCAGTCTTTTGTGATGCAAGGTACTGCCGGATTAACCATTGAAAAGCATAAGCTAAGACATCGGGTGAAACGCTCCCTGGAAGTTATGGGCATTCACCCTATTCGTGAGCGAAGCATTTGGCGAGTGTCCGGGGGGCAGCGACAACGGGCTATGGTTGCAAGAGCGTTGGTGAGAGATCCGTTGTTGATGATTGTGGACGAACCGACGGCAGGCTTGGATCTCGCAGCCTCTTCAGGCTTGTTGAATACGATCACGGAACTCAATCGCAAACACCGCATCACCGTTCTTTTTGTGACGCATGATCTGCAACTGGCGGGGCGGTATGCCTCGCATGTTGCTGTATTCAAAAATCGTCGTGTTACCTGCGGTTCGACCCAGGATGTTCTGACTGGTGAAAACCTTGAAGCTGCATTTGGTGTCCCAACCGAGGTGCGGAAAGAAGCCTCGGGAGCCTACCTTGTTCGCACAAAACTGGCATACCAGGAGGTTGCTTTATGATTGGAGAATTCATCGAGTCATGGTCCTTGTTCAGTCGGACCTATATGAGCGCCATGTTGATCGGCGTGTCGCTCTCGCTGATGGGAGTGGTGGTGGTGGCACGCGGCAATGTGTTTGTCGCAGCCGCTCTCTCCCAGGCTTCCATGCTGGGAGTGGCCATCAGTCTTTTCTTTAAATTCGGTCAGCCGGCGGTTTCGGCCGTGTTTTGTTCGGTTGGCGCTTCGCTTTTGGTGGCACGCAATCAACCACAAAGCGGAAATTCAACCAGTGAAGAACTGACGGGTTGGATCTTTTTGTTGGGGGGGAGTCTCTCCGTTTTGCTCCTAGCCAGAATGCCTTACGGGTTGAAGGAGATTCAATCTCTGCTTTCCTCAAGCATTATTGGCGCCGGGACAGGGGATATTTTCGTCTTCGGTGCGTTTTTGCTCGTCTTCTTTTTGTTTCTTCTGCTGCGCCTTCGCCGCTTGACTCTTTTTCTTTCGGATCCGGTGATGGCGGCTGCGGTTGGCACAAATATATTCATTTGGTCAACCGTCCTCTCCGCCAGTCTGGGGTTGGCGACAGGTTTAGCCATCCGTTCTTCAGGCATGTTGTTTACCTTCGCCTGCCTCGTCCTGCCTGCTCAAATGGCAAAACACCTTTGCCGCGACATCGCTCCCATGTTTTGGGTGGCTCCGCTGATGGCATTTGTGAGTGTCCTTCTTGGCCTCATGATGGGCCATTATTATGACCTGCCTCCGGCGCAAACCATTGTGGCCTTGATGGCCGGGATCACGGTCGTTGCATGGGGGATTCGATGGGGGCGTGAATCCATCATGGTCAACCAATAAAGAATTGCTTCACGGATCGATAACCAGATCATGCCGAGTGAACGTGGGCATTTTCTAATAGGCCTGGCTTTGACGCTTCTCAGCGGCGCTGCGGCTTTGTCGCATCAATTGTTGTGGACTCATCGCATGACGGATCTATTGGGATTCAGCGCCCAATCGACCACTCGTGTTTTCAGTTGTTTCTTTTTGGGACTTTCAATAGGTGCCGGAGTTATCGGTTTCAAGATTTCAAACATCTCCCGACCGTGGCGTTGGCTGGCCTTTGCCGAATGGGCTGTTGCCGTATTTTGCCTGCCATCTTTGTTCCTTTCCCATTGGACGGATTGGATCTGGCCGTCCCTTGGGGCGGATCGACTGACCGGATGGCAGGGAGCAGGGGTGAAGACCCTTTTATCCATGGCGGTCGTCTTTCTCCCTGCGTGGTTCATGGGAACGACCTTGCCTCTCCTTATAAGAGGTGTGATTGGATCCAGAATCCGAACCGGCCATACATCCGTGTGGCTCTACGCGCTTAATACAGGGGGTGGTTTGTTGGGCTTGGCGACAACCGCTGGATTCAGTCTCTATGCTCTTGGAGTAGGCGGTTCCATGCTTGTGGCGATTGCTCTCAACGTTTTGGTCGGATTAGTCTCGTTTTGGATGGATTCCCGGTCTCCGTCCATTGTGCCTGACAAGACAAAGGTAAGGTCAACGTATAAGCTAAGGGACTGGATTGCTGAGATAGGGTGGAGAGTTATCATCACGGTATTTGCCTCGGGGTTTCTCATCCTTGCTTTGGAAATACTGGCAATGGATCTCGTCATGCTCGTTGCGCCCCTTTCTTTTCACGCACCCATGGCCGTATTGGGCGTGTTCATTTTTGCGCTCGCTATTGCCGCAGCCTTGGCGCCGGCGCTGGGAGCCAAATTTCCGTGTAGTCGAAAATTTATGTCGATTGTTCTGATGGCCGTTGCACTGACCACGGTAGCGTGCCCCTTTGTTTTTGTTCATCTGGCCATGAAGACGAAAGGGATCGGGGAGGCGGGGAGTTTGTATGAAATTACCAAAAAGCTGGTCATGCTGGTGTCGCTGACATTTGGACCTGGGCTTCTGCTTGGCGGACTTGTTTTCCCCAGGCTTCTGATGATGATTCCTCGGAACATTGATAAGAGCGCCGTGGTCGGTTTTCTTTTGGCGGTGAATGGATTGGGGGGGCTGATTGGCGCAGAAATGGCCTACCGTATCCTGCTGCCATTGTTTGGTGTCCATTCGGGGATCGGAATCATTGCTGTTCTTTATGTTTTCCTGGCGGTTTCCTGGCAACCATTCCATTGGAAAACCTTGAAGCCGGTTCAAGGATTGATATTGCTGTGTACTTTGGTCGTTGTTCCTGGGTTGTTTTCCCGGTTGGGACATTTGCCGGTGGTCAATCCACATGTGGGGCTCAAGGTTCTTGATCTGAAGTTTGGCAGGGAAGGAAATCTGGCTGTTGTGGAGCATGACAAATTCGGTCGTGGATTGTTGTTTTCGAATCAGTATTTGCTCGGAACGACCAATGTGCGTTACGATCAGGAACGTCAGGCCCATCTTCCTTTGCTCCTGCATCCCGAACCTAAAAAAGTTTGCTTCATCGGACTTGCCACCGGGATCACACCTTCGGCGGCGCTTCAACATAGTACGGTCGAATCCATTGAAGTTATTGAATTGTCCTCCATGGTCGTCGATGCAGCTCTGAGGTATTTTGCCGAATACAACCATCCATTTGGAACCGCCTCGGAAGCCCGCATCGTGGTTGAAGATGGTCGCACTTATATCGCGTCTCAACAGAATACGTATGACGCCATCGTCAGCGATTTATTTCTACCGTGGCGTCCAGGTGTAGGGCGTCTCTACAGCAGGGAGCATTTTCAAAGCGTCAAAGGTGCATTGCGTTCAGGGGGGATTTTTTGTCAATGGTTGCCGCTTTATCAATTTACCGACACTCAACTCCAACTGGTCATTCGGACGTTTTTGACCGTTTTTTCTGACGCTTATCTTTTTGAAGGGAAATTCGATTTGGATGCCCCCGTTCTTGGTTTGGTTGGCTTCAAGGACACTATTTTGAATTGGGATCGGGTGCGTCAATCATGCGATCGAGAGCAAGATGCAAACGGAATCAAGGATCCAACGATGAGACATATCGAAGGATTGGCTATGCTATACAGAGGAAAGGCCTTTGCGCAGAATGATAAAGGAGTCATCAACACGCTGGACAACATGCATCTTGAATTGAACGCGGGGTTGGATCGTATGATCAAGACAAACGGCGAAAAGTATCTGATCAAAAAGAATTGGTTCGATTGGGCAAGTCTACAATTGAATTCCGACCATTTCTTCGAGACCAGGGAAGTCACCAGGAAATTGGCGGCACAAGGATTGCTGATAGGAGCGTTGAATCAGAAAATACACAGGGAACCGGCCTCCAAAAACACGATATTGAAGCAAGTATTTACAATGATTCCCCAAGCATTGATAGCCGATCAAACATCGGATTGGGACAGGTGGGGAGGTCCTGAGTTGAACCTGAGATGGCGCCCAAAGGAAACAAACAAGTAAACCGCATTCCAAACTTAAACATTCTTCCTCGTTGATTTATCATGAAGCAATCCATCAGCAAATCCACTTTTGAACACGAACATTGTTTTGGACAGGATCAAAAGAAGCCCGGCGAATTCAGAACCATTTTAGTGATCACTCTCACCGTGATCATGACGGTGGTGGAAATCGAGGCGGGGATCCTGTTTGGTTCGATGTCACTCCTGGCAGACGGTCTTCACATGGCTTCGCATGCTGCAGCCCTCGGCATTTCCGCGATGGCTTATATTTTTGCCCGGAAGCATGCGCATGATCCCGCCTTCAGCTTTGGTACAGGGAAACTGAATGCATTGGGCGGATACACCGGCGCTGTATTGTTGTTGGTCTTCGCCGTCATTATGGTTGGCGAAAGTATCCATCGACTGCTGGCTCCGGTGGATATATCTTTTAATCAGGCCGTCGGTGTCGCCGTAGCGGGATTGGTTGTCAATGGATTATCTGTGTTGATCCTTGGACATGACGACCATCATCACCACGATCATGACCACAACCACCATGATGATGACCACAACCACCATGATGATGACCACAACCACCATGATGATGACCACAACCACCATGATGATGATCATCCTCACGATCACAACTTAAAAGCAGCCTACCTTCATGTCATGGCCGATACTTTGACTTCATTGTTGGCGATTGTCGCCCTATTAACCGCCAAGTATTTCGGTTGGATATGGATGGATCCCATGATGGGCATCATTGGCGCACTTGTGATCACGAAATGGTCTTTCGGTTTGTTGGCACAGACAGGAGCGCTTCTTTTGGACAAACAGGGGCCGGCTAAGTTGAGGGAGGGTATTCGTGAAAAAATCGAAGAACAGCACGAACAGACTTTCGTTCACGATCTGCATGTTTGGTCGATTGGTCCCGGCATTTTTTCAGCTGCATTTATCGTTGTTTCGGATTTGGATAAATCGCCCCGCTATTTTAAAGAACTGTTAAGCGACATGGAATCAATTGTACACACAACCATCGAGGTCTATAAAGTTGGTGATGTCATTGATTGTCAAACTCCTGAATTACACTGCAATAACTAGGCGATGCCAGTTTGCATGATCGTCAAATGGGTTCATGGTCGTGTGTACATCTGGATTTTCTGCACAGTAAAAAGTTTCTCACGTGGGCGCTGGCCAGTAGCATGCCGCCCATTACATTGAGGAGTGTACTGGGAGTGAAGATGCTTCCTTGTCCTTTTACTGCACAGTGGGGGCAATGCGCTGTTTCCTGCAGGCCGAGTTCCGAATGAAAAAACACTTCGTAGGATGCCACGGAAACCAATAATGCCATGCCAAGCATGCTGAGAATGAGCACCGCTTTATCCTTGTGTTTCCTGCAACCCATGAAGACAGCCGCACTGGTCGTCGGGACCACAAACAGCACCATCCACATATGGAAGTTTTCATGCACCCAGAATGTGGTGGCCAGGATGGGGAGAAAAACGATCAAAACGGGAGTGAGCAGGCAGTGCATGGCGCACAACAGGGACATCCCAATGGCCAATGAATCAAGCCATCCATTTGTTTGGCAATTCGATTTTGTGTCTGTGTTCATGTTGTTTTTTGTGTTCGCAAACCTGTCGGATTTGCTTTTCAAACCATCTATGGATTGTTGGGACGAAACTCCGGAGGTTGTGCAAACTCGATTTCTTTCTCGATGTATTTTTTGATGTCAAGAGCCTTGATCGACTCCACATGGCCATCGACGAACAGATAATTCGCTTGGCCGGTAATTTGATTGGTATGCGCGGTCCCCGTCCGATGTCGATCAGGTCGAATGTCTTGAAGAACCGCACTCCAACCGCAGCATACCCAAGTTCTCGAGTAAGCGTGATTGAAGTAGGTGGGGTGTTCTTTTTCATCCGCCGCTTCAAATAAAAGAAACGTTTCGGATGGACTGCGGAATTGAGCCAATGTGGGCAATGGTTCGAGCACTGCCCCGAAAGAGTCCAGAACTGGAAGGGTAACAAATTCATTCATGACATAACTCGCACCTCCGTTTTTCAGCCGACTCATTCGTGTCGGGTCGGAAGGACACAAACACAAGGCCTCTGCACCCCCTGCATAAGGCAGGATGTTTCGTAGAAACATCTCATTTGCGTTGAGAGTCTGGTAGTGGGTCATGGGAAGTCGCCCATCGAAATCATCGGCATACATGGTGATTGCCATTCCGATCTGTTTCATGTTTGAGGTACATCTGATTTGTTTGGCCTTGGCTGATGCGTTGTTTATGGCGGGAAAGAGCATTGATGCAATTATTCCAATGACGGTTATGACAACAAGGAGTTCAATAAGTGTAAATGCGCGTTCATTTCTCGCATGATCCTTTCTCGATTTACGAGTTCGGGTAAATGTATTTTGATGCATGATTTAATCTTGGTTCAGGTGAGTTCAACAGTTTGCATGTGTTCCCACAAACAAAACGGGTTTCTGCCGTTCAATCATGAACGGTTTTAAGGAGGAGGTTAAACCAAGAGAGGAGGAGCGCGGGGAGGAGTCGAAGCGGAAAAGTGGTTTGAGCGGATTTGATTGTAACAAAGCGCCGGCAATTCAGTGATGTCAACGGATGCGTGGCCTATTTTAATGGGATTGATTTTAAGATCGAATCCCGATTGGCAGAAGGGTTGCAGTGGATCCGGAGCTTTGGTTGTCTTTCTGTCTGGAGTGTGCTCGTTTTCTTCTTCACATCCAGTACATGAATGTTGGTAGACACACTGAACTTCCTCGCCACAAATCCAATGATGGAATACCTGACTGCGGGCACCAAACGATACCACCAACACAAGCAAAACCAGCATGAACGCGGACAGGGCTTGGCGGATTCGTATGGTGCAAGGTGAAATCATCGTTTTGATGCAAAACCTTATTGCAAATCGTTTGCGTTTGGCAATATTATTTTTCGAGAAACGTTTTTTTGATCGGAGACATTGAAATCGCACAGTGGCAACAGGCATGGCTTTAACGGATAAAAATCAACTGAGACAAACCATTCGGAACGCGGGTTTACGCGCCACGCCAGCACGCATCGAAACCTTGGAGTTGTTGCATGGGGTGAAGTATCCGGTCACACATGCTGATGTGGCCCATCATTTGTCAGGTTTGGGTTTTGATCAGGCGACTGCCTATCGAAATCTGAACGATCTGGTTGTGGTTGGAATCGTGCGCCGCACGGAACTGGGGGATCATGTATGGCGGTTTGAACTGGTTGGCAATGAGGACCCCCCACATCATCCTCATCCTCATTTCCTTTGCGTGGACTGCGGAGACGTTTCCTGCCTGTCAGAGATACCCCTACCCAAAGCAAGTCTGGATTCCATTGACCAAATCCATGAAGTGACAGAAATTTTACTCAGGGGTTACTGCAGGAAGTGCAAATTGAACGGAATCTAAATAGAACATCGAATCTTTAAATGATGGAACAGAACACAGATACGGACCTTAAATTACCCAATTGGAATTTTGCCGGGCGTCATAGTATTGAACAGGTTGAGGAAGGGGTGGAATTAGCCCCGAAGTTTAACGAATCAGGTATCTTGCCGTGCATCACCCAGCATGTTGGTTCAGGTGAAATCCTAATGTTTGCCTATATGAATAAGCAAGCGTTGTGTCTCACCATCGATCGTGGGTTCGCACACTACTGGTCCAGGTCGAGGCAAAAGATCTGGATCAAGGGGGAGACGTCTGGCATGCGCCAGAAAGTGCATCAAATCTTAGTTGATGATGACCAGGATTGTATTATCCTGAAAGTTTCCCTGACTTCACCGACGAAAGGAGGAAACGAAGCTTCCTGTCATGTTGGGTATCGAACCTGCTTCTACCGAGAAGTGACAAGTACAGAGGAAGGACCAGGGTTGAGATTCATCGAAACGGAGAAGGCTTTTGATCCGAAAGTCGTTTACAAGGGGACGGAAAATCCAACCAAGCTTTAGCGGTTTTCCGCAACGGTGAAGGGCCGAAAATGGGCAATAAACCAGGTGGGTTCATCAACAACTACGTCCCCAGCCATACATTCTTGCTATGCATCCAGTCAAACCACTCCTGTTGATCACCGGCTTTCTCGGGGCGTGAAAAACGGCGCTCCTTCGTCGTCTTCTCATGGACTTGCGCCGTCAGGACTGCCGGGCAGACGTGATCCTCAATGATTTTTCTAATGCAGAGATTGATGCCGCCACGCTTGATTCTTCATCTGTCACAAGCGTGGCTCCACTCTCAGCCGGCTGCGCCTGTTGTGAAGGCGAGCAGGATTAGCTCAAATAAAAAAATATTTAAAGTTACCAGGATTTTCATAAATGTATATAAGCAATGTGCTTTTATGGATTTAGCGACACTAACTGAATTGCAGTTTTATCAATCCTGCAATTCAGACATCTCGCAGGTGATCACCAGTAGACCACCTCATGTGTTAACCGATCCCTTTGACGAATCATCAAGATAACTGGTATGCTTGGTAATTTGTTCTGTTTTGTTGTCTCCGATGACGCACCTTTGTTCTGCTTCCGACGGAATCGGTGGAATGATGGTTGCGTTTAGTCACAGGTTCGGTAAGTAACGGTATGCAATTATCTTGTTTTTACAATTACTAAACGCCTGAAGCATTGTAATCGTAAATTGAATTCAAGCGTAACTTGGGTCAGGCGACCTCGAACCGCTTCAACAGCCCTCGCTAACGTTTTCGCTTAGGCCCCAACGAGCTTCGGGCGGCGCTGGTGGGCGTTTGGTTTATTTAAGAAGCGTATCCGTAAAGTCTAGGAACCATTTCCAGTCACTATAGGTCAAATTATGCTTACCTGTGCGGATATGGTATCCAGTGACGCCCCTAACGCGAGGATGATCTAGCGGTGGCATTTCATGTTCTTCTACACATTCCTTTTGCAAAGAGACGAAACACAGGCGCAGCTTCAACCAGACTGGTGTATTCTCCTTTAGGATCAGCTGCGAGGTCTCGATCAGCACTTGATACATAAACACCTCGTGGTGCGATTAGGGCAATGAGTTCGTGCTGGTCAAATGGCAGTTCTTGACCCTGAAGGAAGGGATCAAAAAAAACGGATGAATACCATAAGGGAAATTCACCAAAAGATAGTCTTGCATGTAGACCAAATTGTCTACGCGTTATTGCAGCGCCCGTGCTGCCCGAGCAATTGCTATAAACTACGGCAAAGCGATTATCTTCACATGCAGCCCAGAGTGCTGCTGTTCCCAACCGGGAATGTCCGGACACAGCAGTTCGTGAGGTATCAACGGAATCCAGTGATTCCAAGTAGTCCAATACTCGACTCGCCCCCCAGGCCCAGGCTGACAAACTGCCCCAAGCATCTTGGGGTGGCGTTTTACTTTCGGCCAAAAATCCCCGTATTCCTTTTACAAAACCTTCTTTGTTGTCAGGCTCAACATTCTCATAAAAGAAGGATTCAGTCGCATAGTCTCTTTCAATAAGTTTTTTTACTGGCCAGATGGAATAGGTCTCGTCTGGCTCATCTATGTTGTTTTCAATGGACACATGCCAAAATTTTATGTGAACAACTGCCGGCACAGGTTTATCTACCTTGTTAGGGATGAATACGACAAAGGGAAAAGAGAATTCACGATCCCCAATTGATACAATTGCCTTCATGTTTCGAGCGGTGGCAGCACCGTTGAAGGCGTCGGTGAGTTCCTCCTCCTTTTCAAAACGTAAGGTGTAATGGAATTTCGGTCTCCGCCCATACATGTAGGTACGAAAAGCATTCATCAGTTCTGGCTGACGTTTATTGTACCATTCGTCTGCGCTTGTCACTGGAGTAGCATCGTCAAAAATCAACGGATCGGGGAGGCTGTATTCAGGAACTTTTGATTCAACAAAATTTAAGGGGCCGTAAAGCTTGGACATTCTTTCGAAATACTCGATGGTTTTTCCCTCTCTGTTTATATGCCTATTCCACCGCTCAGCAAGTTCGGAACTAGCTATCCAAGGTTCCTCGGGATGTTGTGCTGCACATGATTGTGTTTTAAAAAGTAGCACCGCCAGAATACAAAACAGAATGGGCAACTTCTGAATCTTGCTGAATTTGTCATGAGACATCTTTACATTTGTATGCGGAGGGCTTTGTGGATCTAATTGGACTTCAAGCTTCCTCTTTGCGACCGATGAATGAAATTCTGCCCTTAGAAGAGTGTTTTCTGAATCGCTGTCTTGCATAGGGTACAGTAGTATCATTTTTTCTTATAGGCGGTAAAGAGGCAAAAAACATCAATAGTAAACCGGGACCTCAGCTCTTCACCTCCTCCAAACCCCCAAATATTTGGCAATTATTTGGTTTTCGGCCATAGCGCACCAGAGTAGGCCACGGTGAACCCAAATTCGGACTGAAAACGCAATGCGGTGCGAAAACTTTTGAGAGCCAGGTGGTTTTTAGCGAAAAAAGGGCCGTTTTTTGAAGAAAATTGGTTGCGGGGACAGGATTTGAACCTGTGACCTTCAGGTTATGAGCCTGACGAGCTACCGGGCTGCTCCACCCCGCGAACCGGGTGAGTGGATGAATATGCTTCATCCTTAAAGTTGATTGCAAGGTATTTCTTGCTTCGGACCACATTAATCACATCCTTTACGGATCTGAACCTCTGATCCCGCGACTGCGGGATGATGAGCCTGACGAGCTACCGGGCTGCTCCACCCCGCGAACCGGGTGAGATGGT
>JAQCFT010000103.1 GCA_027619545.1 Verrucomicrobiota bacterium
GTGAAATGGAGCATTCAGCATCCAGAAAATCACATAAGGCGTGGCTGATCTCGGCCTGGTTCAGCCCGTAAAATCCGAGACTCCTTATCTCGACAAAGGCAGTAGGATCTTCGGTCCCTCCAAATCGCATCGTCACACCGGTTTCAAGTATGACTTGGACGTAATCTTCAGGTTTGTCGATCCACTGACTTGCTTTTTGACTGAGCGCGGCTGAAAGGGCTGATTGATGTTCCGGGTCAAGATCGAGATTGGTTTGAAGGCGCAGTAATGGCATGTCATTGTCTCCTGTGTTTAAGCATGAGCAGATTTGACGGACTTGGAATCTTCGGGTTTCAGGCCAAACTGCCACCGAAAATATCGGCGCGCTCCCCGCTGGATATCCTCAAGCAGCAGGTAATTGATCGGGACCAGCAACAGGGTGATAAAAGTGGCAAACAAAATTCCCCAACCCAATGAAATGGCCATCGGGATCAAAAACTGTGCCTGGGTGCTCTTTTCCCACATGATCGGAATCAACCCGGCAAAGGTCGTAAAAGAAGTCAGCATGATCGCCCTGAACCGGGCAACACCGGCATTGCGCACCGCATCATGCAGATCAACACCTTCACGCCGCTTGCGGTTGATGTAATCCACCAGCACCAGACTGTCGTTCACCACCACGCCGGACAAAGCCAGCATCCCAAAAACGCTCATGATGCTGAGATTATGCCCCATGACCAAATGACCGACAATTGCTCCCCCTATTCCAAATGGTATCACCGACATGACAATCAAGGGCTGAACATAAGATCTGAAAGGGATGGCCAGCAGCGAGTAGATGGTGAAGATGACAAAGATCGATCCCAACCAGACGCTGGCAAAGGATTCCTCCTGTTCGCGGGCTTCACCTTCGAGAGAATAGCTCATTCCATGGTATTTGGCGACAATTTCGGGCATGAACTTGATGATATCCTCCTGGATGACCTGCAAATTCGCCTTTTCCTTGTCGGCATCCGCCGTCACACGAATGGTGCGGTTCCTGTCGATACGGGTGATGGATGAAAAACTGCGTCCCTGCTCGACATTGGCAACGGCGGAAAACGGCACTTCCTGGCCCTGGGGCGTGCGAACCCGCATCGATTCCAGGTTGGCCAAAGAAGAACGCTCATCCAACGGGTAACGAACCATCACACGCACGTCTTCGCGTCCGCGCTGGATACGCTGAGCTTCGCTGCCAAAGAAGGATTGCCTGAGTTGGCGAGCCAGGTCTGTCATGCTCAAACCAAGCATTTCCGCTTCCGGTTTGATCTTCATTTTCAGCTCGGGTTTGCCATCCTGAAACGTGTCCATGATATCAAAAAGATCCGGGTATTGCCCCAGGCGCTCCTTGACCTCCTCGGTTGCCTGTTGCAAATCATTAAAACTGGGACCGGTCAACTGGATGTCGATCGGATCACTCGCACGACCAATTTCCGCCCGGAAACTAAGTTCCTGAGCCCCCGGGATCAAACCGATCAACTGGCGCCATTCCCCGACAATGTCCTGACTCGTCAATGGATTCTGGCGACTTTCGGCCTCGGTGATGTTCATTGCCACTTCACCGACGTTGGTCTGTCCAGAACTCCGCCCCCTGCCCCCGGTGAAACCCGATGCCCCCACGACATCCAAGATGTTTTCAATCACGCTATCACCGGTCGAAGGCTCCTTGTAATCCTCTCTCACCTGCAATTCACGAGCTTTGGCCAAAATGTGGTTCACATGCCCCTGGGTCACTTCGGAGGGCGTCCCCTGCGGCATCGTCAATCGAACTGTGATCCGTTCGGTCGGAACACGTGGAAAAAACACGAACATCATGCGGTTACTGACCAGTAATGTGAATAGAACCAGGCAAATCCCGATAAAACCGGACAAGGTCAGATAGCGATACTTCATCGCCAAAACCAGAAAAGGCCGATATACATTTCGTGCAAACGCTTCCATACCATCGGCAAAAACACGCTGAAAACGGGTCAAAAACCCCAACTTGCTCCGATCACGATTGCGGATCCGCATATGTTTCAAATGAGCGGGAAGAATCAGTTTCGATTCCACCAGTGAGAATAAAAGCACCGGAATGACAACCAGCGGTATCTGGGCAAATATCTTCCCGCGAAAACCGTCAATCATCATGATGGGGGTAAACGCCGCCACCGTGGTCAACACACCGAAGACCACCGGCACCGACACCTCCTGAGTCCCCGTCACCGCCGCATTGGTGGGATCGTCACCATGTTGCAGGTGGCTGAAAATGTTTTCTCCGGTCACAATGGCATCATCCACGACAATACCCAGCACGAGAATGAATCCGAAAAGGCTGATAATGTTGATGGTCACACCAAGCTGAGGCATGAAGGCAATGGCCCCCATGAACGCAACGGGTATGCCGACACACACCCAAATCGCAAGAGACAACCGCAGAAACAAGGCAAGCACCAGAAAAACCAAAAAACCACCCTGCAGCGCACTGGTAAGCAGTGTATTCAAACGCCCGATGACAATCTGGGAGCGGTCGTTCCAATAATCCAAATCCACTCCGTCCGGCAAACTCTTTTGTCGCTCGGCAAGGTAATCCTTGACCGTATTGGCCAGATCAATGGCGTTCTGATCCCCGACACGTGCCACGGCGATCATCACGCAGGGCTTGCCATTCCAGCGCGCGAAGAGCGGTGTTTCCTCGAACCCGTCGTTGATGTTCGAAATGTCTCCCAAGGTAATGCGCGTGCCATCGTTTCGGGTCAACAATACAATGTCGGCAAATTCGCTTCCTTCATAAGCCTGCCCCTTGGTGCGCAGCAAAATCTCGCCTCCTTCGGTTTTGATCGCGCCGGCCGGCAGATCAATGGATGTCGAACGCACCGCCTGGGCAATGCCTTCCAGCGTGAGCCCATACCGTTGCAAGGTTTGTTCGGACACTTCGATCGCAATTTCGTAAGGCCTGACAGCTTGCAGAGCGACCTGGGTGATGTTGGGTAAATTGGATATTTCATCCCGAACCTGTTCTCCCAACACCCGAAGGTCCTTCTCATGCATGTCCGCCGCCAGAACAACAGTGATCACTTCGCCTCGGGGCTGCGCCAGGTTGATGATCGGTTTTTCGGTTTCTGCGGGAAAGGTGTTGATGGAATCCACCCGATTCTTGATGTCGTCCAGCAACTCACGCGAATCATATCCCTTGTCCACTTCAATCGTGACCGATCCGGCACCTTCCGATGCGGTGGAGGTGATCTTTTTGATTCCCTGAATATCCTGGATGGCTTCCTCGATTTTGATCACGATCGATTCTTCCACTTCGGCAGGCGTTGATCCCCGGTAAGGCACGGACACAGTGATCATGTCCAGTTCAAATTCAGGAAACACCTCGGTCGGCATCCGTTTGAAAAGCGTGTTCACGCCCGCCAAAAGAATGGCAACCATCAATAAATTTGCCGCCACGCCATTGCGCGCGAACCATGCGATCATGCCATGCATCAGGGTTCCTTTGTTTGATTTGCTTGCGTTTGACTTGCGTTACCGGGTTTGCCTTCCTCCGTTTTTCCCTGACGAACCCGATTGCCCTTGCCGTCCGGCATCATGACCGGTTCCCCCTCAATCACAGGCCTCACTTCGGCCCCGTCGGCGGCAAACAGCAATGAGGACAGGCACAACACTTCGCCTTCCGTAACACCATCCCTGATCACCACCTGCTCCCCCTGTCTCCAGATCACTTCCACCGCTCGACGGATGATCTTGTTGTCTTTTCCAATCAAAACCACTTCGTCGTTGTTCCTCAATGCAGCCCGCGGGACCACAAAAACATCCTCCAAGTGGTCCCCCTGAATTTCCGCACGCACATACTGGTTGATCTTGAGCGGCGGATGTTCCTCGTCGACTTTTCCATAAGGATCATCAACCTGAGCGATCACGAACAGTTCCCGGCTCCGGGCATCGAAGGCGCTTTGAGTGCGGACCACCCGTCCGTTCCATGTCACATCCCTGCTGCCGTATTGCCCCGTCAATCGCACGGCCGGCCGGAGCAACGATTCTTGCGGCTTCAAATCCCTGAACATTTCGGGCAGATCGACAAAATCAAGATGCTCATTCCTCAAGGGCAATCGAATTTCCACATAATCCGTGGCAAAGATTTCGGCAAGGGTGGTTCCCGGCGAGACGGTCTGCCCCACATCGACGTTCTTCTCCATGATGCGACCTTCGTAGGGCGCTTTGATCACGGTCCGTTCCAGATCACGTTCAGCCCGCTCAACGTTGGCGGCTGCGGATTCCATCAGGGCCTTGGCTTCGGCGAGTTGAGGTTCCCGTAGAACGAGCGCCGAGGCTTTTTCTCCATTTCCGAGTCGCCCCCAATTAACCTTGGCCTGTTCATGCTGGGCCTTTTCAACCTCGTAGGCGCTGGCGCGCTGGGCCAGGGTCGCCTTGGCCACCACCAAGGCTGTCTCATAATCACGTGGATCGATCTTTACAAGTTCCTCATCCGGCTTGAAAAAGCCACCCGACCTGAAACTTTCAGAGATCCAGGTAATCTCTCCGCTCACCTGGGGAATCAGTGAGCTGCGGGTTCTAGCCTGCACAACACCCTGGGACGGAACAATGACCTGAAAAGTCTGTTTCGCCAGCCGCATGGCATTCACTGTGGGAACGGGAGTCGGTGGGATCCGTCGCTGCGGTTCGGGTTTGGTCGCCATCAGGATTGAAGCAATGCCGATGCACAGCATCAGAAACACGGCCGGGGCAACCCATTTCAATAATTTCTGCATGTCTCTAAATGGTCGTTCTTAAAGGTGATTATTGCTCTATTTCCTCCGTGGCATCGACAGGACGCTCAGGAGAAAAATGTCCGCCAAGAGCCAGATAAAGGTCGAGCCGGTTCTGCAAAAGTAAATTGGACAGGTTCAACAAGGAACTGCGCGCGTTGAAAGCCCGTCTTTCGGATTCCAGAACGGTGATGATGTCCACCAATCCCCGCTCATACTGTTCCTTGGCAAGTTGCTCGGCTTCCATGGATTCGGTCGCACTCGCACGGAGGGCCGCTTCCTGTTCCTGCAAAAAATGTTCGGCAGCCAGTAATGTTTCAACCTCCTGAAAGGCGGTCAGGACGGTCTGCGAAAACTGGGCCATGGATTCCTTCACCCGGGCATCCGACAAACGAATATTGGCACGCAAACGTCCCCCCTGGTAGAGCGGTTGAGAAATGGACCCTGCCAAAGACATTGCCAAGCGCTCCGGATCGAGCAGATCCACGAGTTCATTGCTCGTTGTTCCGGTGGATGATGTCAACCGAATCGATGGCAACAGACTTCGACGCGAAGCTTTGAGACGTTCCGTTGCAGCAGCGAGCTGACGCTCGGCAGTCAGGATATCAGGCCGCCGCAGCAATAATTCGGAAGGCAAACCCGTGGGCACCGCATGACGGATCACCGGCAAAACATGACTCACTTCCATTTCCGCCGACGGATACCTTCCCAGAATCGTCTCAAGAGAACGTTTGGCTGCATCGCGCTGGCGCTTTCGCACAGCCAGATTGCTGCGCGCGCTTTCAACGTTGGCGCGGGTCAAACGCACATCAAGCGCCCGGTTTGGGATGCCTCGTCTAAAGGACTCTTCCACCACCTGAAGGTTCGCTTCAAAACTCTCCAATGTTTCCTCGTTCAACTTAACCTGCAATTCCGATTCAATGAGATTGAACCAGGCGGCCGCCGTATTGGCCGCAAGCGACAAGTAGGCGGACATGTAAATGGTTTCCGCCGCTTCCAGATCCGCAAACGCGGCGCGGCTTTGACTGCGAAGTCGTCCCCAGATATCCAGCTCCCAGGACAGGTTGACACCAAGGTCGAACCGATTGATATAACGGCTCTGCAATTCACCGGCAAACGGATTGAACACGGTCTTGCTTCGAGAATCGCTTTGACTCAGATTCAGAGTGGGTTTCCAACCGGCATTGGCGGATTGAAAAGAGGCGTGAGCCGCTTCCAACCGGGCAGAAGCGGCCTGGAGATTGTAATTGCGCTCCAGCGCCTCCTGGATGAGGGCTTCCAATGAGGCATCTTGAAAATCAGCAATCCATCCATCTTCAAACGCCGGACCTGAAGCTCCTTGTCCCCCAAACTGATCGGGCGTTTGCACTCCATGTTGTCCCATATGGGATCCCACAGGACGCACACAACCCGGCCCCACCAAAACGGACACCAGGCTTAAACCGCACAGTAAAGTCAACAGGCCTGCGAAGTTCTCTCTATTTTTCTGACTATCAAACATATAACATGCACCACCCAAATAAACCGCCACTTGCCTCACGGGAATCCAGATTGCCCCGAATTCGAGTATACTTAGGGTAGTGATAAGAGAATCATACTGAAGGTTACCAGAAAATGTCCATGTTTAAGCCACAGTGGGCGATCAGTTCATTTCTGTAATCACTTTTATCCGGATCACCCTCAAGATCAAATCCATCAAACACAGAAATGTCAGTCCCCATCAGCACCCGCCCCACCCCAAGTATCCCCTTGCCTTGGGGGGAAAGTTTCGAACTTGAATGAAAAGCAGACCTCGGTAGAATGCCCGCACACCAGATATGAACAAATCCCATAGACGTATCCTCCATCAGAACCGTCATGCTGAAACACGGATGCCCTGGGGCAGGTTACGATTTGCCCTCGTTTGCTGCCTGTTGATTGGATCTGGCAACCTTCGTGCAAAGGCAGCGGAGTCACCTGTCAGCGAAACTTCGATTCCAATTCTGGGATTGACGGAATCGAAGGTCGCACCCGAAGTGGCGCGGGAAATGGAGCACCTCGACCCCAGAGCAGATGGCTGGGTGACCGAAGTCATCAACGACGCAACAGGCATCCAGTTCAAACAGATGAACAAGGCCATGCACGCAGGCAACCGGGCCCTGCAGGAGCACCTGGCCGATATGATCAACGACGGTTTCAGCGGAGATGCCTTGCGTCCCTCACCTCAACCCCTCAGCTTCGACGATGGCACGCTCAAAGTCTGGCGACATCAGAGAAATCAACCATCCGATGCCCCGAAAGCTTTCCACAACCAATCGGGATTCACACAGGCGTTGATCCAGTTGACATCTCCCATAAACGCATCGGACACTTCTCCTTTCCTGCATTTTGACATGCATTTCAAAACCGTTCGAGTGGCGGTGAACCAGGTTACCAGCACGACGGTGGTGATCGTTGAATCTCACGGTCACGGAAACGGGGTGACTTTGCAGCAGCATGCAACCTGGGAATGCACCTGGGTGCAGGCGAAAAAACCGGGAGGCCTCCCGCTTTTAACCGAACTCAAAGTGCTGGATTATGAGGAAGTCACGTCACCGCACCGGAACACGCCATGGTTTGCCGACTGCACGGCATCGGTCATGGGGTGGACACCTGATTCGGAGGATCCACTGCTCCGAGGCATCGATCATTGGCGAAAGCATCTGGACTGGCGTTTCACGCTGGACGTCACCGGCCCCCACGGACTGGCCGTCGGCGATGTCAACGGGGATGGATTGGAAGATCTTTACGTCTGCGAACCTGGAGGCCTGCCCAATCGACTGCTGATGCAAAACAAAGATGGTACCGTCCGGGATGCTTCAGCGGAAGCAGGGGTGGATTATCTGGAACCCACCGCCAGCTCGCTGCTGGTGGATCTGGACAACGATCTGGATCTGGATCTGGTCATGGCATCCGGTCGCCATGTCCTGTTCTTTGCCAATGATGGAACGGGACATTTCGAACGACGCACCCAATTCTCTTCGAACTCCATCATACGGTCACTCTCAGCCATCGATTATGACGTGGACGGTCTGTTGGACGTTTATTTGTGCGGCTACTATGATCGATCCGGAGACCGGTTAGGTCTGGGACGCCCCATGCCCTACCACGACGCAAACAATGGCGTGCAGAACTTCCTGCTTCGAAACCGACAATGGGAATTTGAAGATGTCACAACGGAAACCGGATTAAACCAGAACAACCAACGATTCAGCTACGCCGCCACCTGGGAGGATTTTGATAATGACGGGGATCCTGATTTGTACGTTGCCAATGATTTTGGAAGAAACAATTTGTATCGCAATGACGGAGGTCACTTCACCGACATCGCCGCACAAGCAGGCGTGGAAGATTTGTCAGCGGGAATGTCGGTGAGCTGGGGGGATTTCAACCGCGACGGCTGGATGGACCTCTATGTGGGAAACATGTTCTCCTCGGCGGGCAATCGCATCGCATTTCAGCGCCGTTACCGCGACGGACAGGATGCATCCGGGTTTCAACGACACGCCAGAGGAAACAGCCTGTTTTCAAACCAGGGGGACGGAACCTTTCTGGATGTCAGCGAGGAAGCGGGTGTCACTCTCGGACGCTGGGCCTGGAGTTCGAATTTTGTCGACTTCAATAATGATGGGTGGGAGGACCTGCTTGTGGCAAATGGAATGGTGACCGGTACGCCCGATACCGGGGATTTGTGAAGTTTCTTCTGGCGGCGGGTCACGTCGCAATCACCGGAGGAAGCCCCCACCATGAACCAGACCGAAAACTCGGCCGACGGCTACCTCGCCGCATGGGAGGCCACCGCCGATCTGGTCGAAAGCGGGCATAACTGGAGCGGAAACGAACGCAACGTCGCCTTTCTGAACACCCGGGATGGAAGATTTGCGGGGGTGTCTGCCTTGACCGGATTTGATTCCCCTGCGGACGGCCGGGGCATGGCTCTGGTCGATTGGGATCATGACGGAGATCTGGATCTCTGGATCACTCAGCGCACTGCACCTCGGCTTAGATTTCTTCGAAACGACAATCATTCGGCAGCAAAATCCCTCCGCATCCAATTGCAAAGTCTCAATGGCAACCGGCATGGAATCGGATCAAGAGTCGAGGTTGTTGATGCCGCCGGGCAACGTCAGGTGCGCACTTTGAGGGCCGGTGAAGGTTACCTGGCACAGTCCAGCCAGAGCCTGCATTTCGGTCTGGGGACGGACGGCTCCGTATCTTCCATCAAAGTGCGCTGGCCCAATGGTCAGAACCAATCCTGGACACCTCCGGCAAACGCAACGCTCCTGCGACTGACTCAAAACGAGGCCGAACCCACCTCGCAGGGCTCGCCCCGAATCCGGCAGAACCTGATACCGTCCAAAGCCCCGGATTTGCCCGCACCGAAAGTCAGTAGAATGATTCCTCACAGTCCCCTGCCTTTGCCAACAATCTCCTACGTGGATAAAGAAGGGACTGACAAACAGTTAACCGCCACTGGCCGAAGGAAGTTGATCGTCCTGTGGGCGACCTGGTGTCTGCCATGCGTCCAGGAACTCACCCAGCTCAACCGGCATCAAGAAAACCTGTCCAAGCAGGGATTGGATATTTTACCGCTGAACCTGGATGACCTGAACAAACCGTCGCCTGAGCGAATGAGCACCGTGCAGCGCATGTGGCGCCGCCAAAACTGGACCCTGAACAGCGGGTTGGCGACCTCTTCCTTGATGGAAATTGCAGATGCCGCGCGTGAAACCATCCTTGGCAGACAATGGACCTGGTCCATCCCCTGCTCCCTCCTGCTCGATGAAGAAAACAGATTGCTGGCATTTTACGAAGGCAGCCCGACATTGGACACCCTGACATCAGACACCCAAACACTTTTCCGCCAAGGTCATGACCGGCAGCACGCGGTTCCCTATGCAGGCAGATGGTATGTGGAACCCTATCCTCCCGACCATTTGGCTCTGGCAACCATCCTGGGAGAAAAGAAACGCTTTTCCGATTTGGCCGACTACCTGGCCAAGGTAGAGCTGATCCCTCCAGGTGAAAAAGAAAGGGCATCCCTTCTCTGCAGAAATGCGGCAATGGAAGCCTCGACCTCTGATGTTTCCTTGGCGGAAGAATTATTCAACGAAGCCATCAGACTCGCGCCACACGACACCGAACACCCATACGCGAGAGCCATGTTTTTCCAGTCCTCGGGACAGTTCAAATCTGCGATGGCCGACTATCGCCGGGTTCTGGAGATGGATGCGGAACATTTGAGAGCCACCGCTGCTTTGGGATGGCTGTTGGCAACTGCTCCGGAGCCGGAACTGTTGAGCCCCTCTCAAGCCATTCAGCTTGCCAGGAAGGCATGCGAGCAAACCGGAAACCAGGCGCCGGAAACATTGGATGTCCTCGCGGCGGCCTATGCAGCCGATGGTCAATTTGATCTGGCCATACGAACAGCCCAAAGAGCATTGCAACATCTTCCATCCGGAAGCCAGCAAACCACACAGATCCAGCAACGAGTGAATGGATATCGCCAGAAAAAGGCATTCACACTGCCTGCAATGCAGCCCTGAGGCATCCGAAAAAGCTTCCGATTTACTCCCATCAAGCACTTAGGTTGAATTTTTTACATTTTTCCACTTGCAGAAGTTCCATTCTTGACACTGGGCCTGTTTTTTTAGCAGCATGACTTCTCACCAATGATTTCAGTGCAACGGGTACGCGGCGAAATAAACCGTGTGTGCCGTGTGCCCGTTGGCTGTAATTTGGTGAACGTTGCAGTGAAACCCAAACGTTACTTACTCTAATTAGTGTAACTTATGAGAAATAAATTAACAAAATGGCTCGCAGTCGCCTTATTGGCTTCTGCTGGAGCTACAACAGCGCAAGTCCATGCGGCCCAATTGGTGACCGGATGGGACTTCAATGCCCAACCAAATGGTGACGAACTTCGCACGGCTGCGGGTGGAACATTTAACGGTGTCGGGATCATCGTCGGAGATGCGCAAATCGTCAGTGACGGCCGCCCCGGTCCCGGTGGGGGAAACGGATTCGATGTCTCTGAAGCCAATCCCGGTTGGCTCTACCTCGAAGCTGAAGGCGACGACAACCCGATGAACCTTGCTGCGGTAGATGACCAAGTTTCTGTTGTCATCTGGCAGAAAAACTTTTCAAACATCAACAGCAGTAGCTTCTGGGCAGTGTCCGAGAGTCAGGGTCGTTGGTTCCAATTTCACGTTCCGTGGTCCAATGGCCAAATCTACTTTGACACCATGGGCTGCTGTACAGCAGGAACTCAACGTGTCAATGCTGCTCCGGATATCGACTGGGCAGAAACATGGCATCACTACGCATTCGTCAAAGATGGAGGACGTAAAACCGTTTATGTGGACGGTGAAGTCCTGATTGAATCGGATGACGCAACCGAACTTACGCTGGACGTTACCCAGTTGTGGATCGGTGCCGCCAACGACGAAAACCAACCCGACGGTATCATCGACGATTTCGCTATCTTCCAGGGTGCCTTGACCCAGGATGAAATCAAGGTAATCATGCAAACCGGTCCTTTTGTTGCACCGCCCGACACTGACAACGATGGTCTGCCCGATTACTGGGAAGAGCAGTTCGGATTCGATATCAATGACGCTTCGGATGCCACCACTGATCCTGATGGCGATGGCGACAACAACTTGGCCGAGTTCGAAAAAGGAACCGATCCCAACGATACAACCGATCCTGCGTTCGTGTCTGTGGAGACCGATTGTTCCCTGAACACCATCACGATGACCTTCTCCGAAAAATTGGACGAAGCATCTGCAACAGATCCTGGTAACTATACCATTGACCCTTCTGTGGCCATTGAAAGCATCACCCACAAAAAGGGTGTGATTACAATCGTCACCGCTCGGCAAAATCCAGCTTCCAGCTACACTGTCACTGCTTCCAACATCACGGATGAATCCAAAAACAGCATCCCTGACAACTCAGGCGGCAAAATCTACACCTGCGTGGAAAGCACCGAAGGCATCCTGACCTTCAAGGCTTGGTTTAATATCGGGGGAACTCCTGTTGTCGGTCTGTTTGACGATGGTCGTTATCCTAACGACTGGGATTTCATGGGACCTGTTTTCTCATTCAACAGCCGTGATATCTTCCCGAATGACAGCAACAACAACTATGGTGCTGTCATCGAAGGTTGGATCACTCCTGAAGAAACCGGCGAATACGACTTCTTCCTGCGTTCGGATGACGCTTCCGAACTGTGGATCAGCACAGACGACGATGAAGCCAACCTGCAATTCCAAGCTGAAGAGCCTGGTTGCTGTAACGCTTTCCTCGAAGTGGGTGCCGATCAAACCACCTTCACCCCGATCTCCATGACCGCGGGCAGAAAATACTTCATCCAGGTTCTCTACAAAGAGGGCGGCGGCGGCGACTTCGCCCAGGTTGCTTGGCGTAACGCCAACGACGACACCCCGGCAGCCAACTTGCAGCCTATTCCTGGCAAGTTCCTGAGCTCTGCTACACCTCAGCTCACACCTCCTGGTGGTTCCTTCGGCACAATCACTCCTGCTGATGGCGCAACGGGCCGCAATCCTGCCACAACTGGCATCACCGTGGTGCACAACAACGGTCCTGTTGCATGGACGGATGCCAACACCAGCCTGTCAGTGAACGGCACCGAGGTCGAAACAAGCTTGAGCCTCGAAGGCAAAGTGGCCACCCTGACCTATACCCCAACCGAGCTTTGGCCTTCCGGTCAAACCGTGAACGTTACGCTGACCTATCCAGATCCTGTTGGCGATCCCGACACCATGGATTGGAGCTTCAGCATCCTGGCATACGGCGGCCCTACTTTGGACAACGTCGGTGGATACCCTGGCTTGGTGATCGGCAACGCCGTCTCCACAGCTGATGGTGAAGGACGCTCTGGAAACCCTGGTGATCGTGGTCTTGACCTGACCCCGGAAGGCGGCTCCGTTATCGTAACCGAGTACGATTGGTTGAACCCACTGTTCGCTGCCGACGAAATCACCGTTGCATTGTGGAGCAAGAAGCACACGATCGCCAACAACTCAGCGGTCTGGATTACCAACGCATCTTCCAACAACGGAAACCGTGGTTTCCAGGCTCACCTGCCTTGGAGTAATGGACAGATCTACTTCGACACCCAGGGTTGCTGTGACTCACCTGGCCAGCGCATCAATGCTCCGCTCGCTGACTTCGATGATAATCCTGACTTCACGAGCGAGTGGCATTTGTACTCCTTCTCCAAAAAAGGTGGAGTCAAGGAAATCCGCATTGATGGCGAATTGTTCTTCGATGGTGTGGATGCAAATCCGTTGACCGCCGATGTGACGGGTCTGTTCATCGGTTCTGCTGGAGACCTTGGCAACATGGACCGCGCTGTCTATGATGACTTCGCGATCTTCTCCAAGGCATTGACTGAGGCAGAATTGAAGGGTATCGCCGGCGGCGGTTCTCCTGCTGACATTGCAAGCCTGGTGGCTCACTGGGACTTCGACACCGAAATCGGTGGCGGTAGTACCGGTGGCGGTTCCATCAGCTCAGTCGCACTGCAAGACGGAAGCGTTGTCATTGAGTTCACTGGCACACTGAAATCCTCTGCCACTGTCAACGGAAGTTACAGTGCAGTGGCCGGAGCCACCTCACCTTACTCGGTGTCTCCTGATCAGGCTGCCCAGTTCTACATTGCCGAGTAATCGAGCAATCTAAAGAACGACCTTTAATCACGCCCGTCCGCTACCCAGCGGACGGGCTTTTCTTTTTAAGCAGGAGGAACGCCCTCGCCTGAGCAAAGCCAAGCGGAATGCGGGCAGACCACGGCGATTCGATCGCCAACAGCTTTTCCACCGAACAATGACCGGCCCTCAAATGCCACAAGGTCCGAAGTGGGTTCAAGCAGGCGCTTGCCCCTACATTGCTTAGAACGGAGGGACGGGTTCCCATACTTGCCCCTTTACCACCCCCCTGAACAAAGCAACCGGAACGCGGGCAGACCACAGCGATTCGATCGTCAACAGCTTTTCCACCGAACAATGACCGGCCCTCAAACGCCACAAGGTCCGAAGTGGGTTCAAGCAGGCGCTTGCCCCTCCATTGTTTACAACGGAGGGACGGGTGCCACCCCGTTCCCATACTTACCCCTTTACCTCCCCCCTGAGCAAAGCAACCGGAACGCGGGCAGACCACAGCGATTCGATCGCCAACAGCTTTTCCACCGAACAATGACCGGCCCTCAAA
>JAQCFT010000104.1 GCA_027619545.1 Verrucomicrobiota bacterium
TACGCCAATGAAAGAGGAATTGGTATCCTGCTTTATGTCAACCGGCGCGCTTTGGAACGTCAGTTGGATGAGCTCCTTCCGCTTTATCAACAATGGGGTGTGAAAGGATTGAAATACGGATTCGTCAATGTTGGATCTCAAACGCATACCAGTTGGTTGCATGAGGCTATTCGCAAGGCTGCAGCCCATCAATTAATGGTGGATGTTCATGATGAATATCGTCCAACCGGGTATAGCCGAACCTATCCGAATTTCATGACTCAGGAAGGGATCGGTGGCGATGAAACGGCACCAACCAATGAGCAGACCTTGACCATACTGTTTACCCGTATGTTGGCAGGTGCAGGGGACAATACGATTTGTTATTATGACGATCGAGTGGATCGAAATGCGTCGCATGCCTATCAACTGGCCAAAGCGGTATGTTTTTACAGCCCTTGGCAATTTTTTTATTGGTATGATCGACCGGAAGGATCGCCCCGACGAAAAGGTGGAGCAGGGGGACAGAAAGGAGTCATCGGGGACGAGCCTGAGTTGGAGTTTTACAAGAACGTGCCAACGGTTTGGGATGATACCAAAGTATTGCAGGGGAGTATCGGCCAATATGCGGTCATGGCCCGGCGCAGCGGATCCGAGTGGTTCATTGGGTGCATGAACAGCGGAGAAGGACGAACGTTTGACATTGCCCTGGATTTTCTAAATCCAGAAAGGGAATACCTGGCTCATGTTTATTCCGATGATGAACAAATTCAAACACGCACACGTGTTCGCATCGATCGGTTGGAAGTGAACGCAACTACCGTGCTTACAATGCAAATCGGGAAACAGGGAGGTCAAGCTGTCCACATTATGCCTAAATGACAAATCCATCATAGATTCCGACTTGTGCTGCCAGATTTAAGTGTTATCCATAAAATTAAATTTTGAACGATTCAAGTCAAACAACTGGGGGGACCATTCAAAAACGTCCTGCCGCTGAACGTGGTCGCGCAGAACATGGTTGGTTGCATGCACGATTTACCTTCTCCTTTGCGGAATATTTCGATCGCAATCACATGGGATTTCGTTCACTGCGGGTGATGAACAATGACATCATTGAACCGAAGGGGGGATTTCCAACCCATCCCCACAAGGATGCGGAAATTTTTACATACGTGATTTCCGGACAACTGGAGCATCGGGACAGTATGGGCAACGGGTCCATCATTACCCCCGGCAACCTGCAATACATGAGCGCGGGTTCCGGAGTGAGACACAGCGAGTTCAATCCCTCAGAGGATTCCCAAACTGAATTGTATCAGATCTGGCTGCTCCCCAACCAATCAGGTGGAACTCCGCTTTATGCCGAGAAGCAATTGGGGGGTTCCGCCATTGAAGACGGCTTGACGTTGCTCTTTTCGGGAGGCAATAAACCCAGTATTACACACATACGACAAGATGCCGAGATCTTCTTTGGCAAACTTTCTGCAGAAAAGAGCCTGACGGTATCAGCGGATGAACAACATCCTCATGCCTGGTTGCAGTTGATTTCCGGTCAGGTGAAATTGTTGGGCGAAACGCTTGATAAATCTGATGGTCTCGACATCAGCGATCATCCAGATAGTTTTGAAGTATCCGCCACATCTGATTCCAAATTTTTGTTGTTCCGATTGGAATGATCAAACAAGTTTCGTCACAAGAAATCTCTGTCAGCCAGATTTTGGAGACGTGATCCAGAACATTTTAACGCATCAAACCATACAATAAACATGAAAATACTCGCCTTTGGAGCCAGCACCAGTTCGGAGTCCATCAATCGACAATTCGCCAACTTTGCAGCCAACCAGATCCAAAACGCTCAAGTCACCGACCTGGATTTACGTTCGCTCAGCTTACCCTTGTATAGTTCAGATGAAGAACAGGCCAACGGGATACCTGACGACGCCCGGCGCCTGTTCGAGTTGATTGGTGACCATGACGCTGTGGTCATATCACTCGCCGAACACAACGGGTCATACGCGGCAGCTTTTAAGAATCTTTACGATTGGGCATCTCGTGTGGAGCAAAAACTGTGGCAAGGAAAACCGATGCTATTGCTTTCCACATCCCCCGGTCCTCGCGGGGGTGCCACCGTGATGGAGGCGGCCAAAGCGACATTCCCGAGAATGGGAGCCGATCTGCGTGCCAGCTTCAGCCTGCCATCCTTTTACGACAATTTTGACGTAAACCAAGGTGTGCTCAATGCAGACCTTGCTGCGCAACTCCAGAGCGCTATTGCCGCCATGGACACATGAAATTTCAGTAGATGCAAGGAAGGGGATCGATCCCGCCGCTACTTTATTCCCTCGGTATTGTTCAGCAATGGTTTGGTAAGGGTGACTACGAGGAGAAAGTGGGCACGTGGAGAAACGCGTCCCTTCAATGCCTAGCGAGTCGCTTTCAGGAGTATTGGTTTGCCGAGTGTGCGTAGTTCCAGTTTGAGGGCGGGTTCATTACCCTCGAATCGATAGCCCAGATTGATGGTTTGAACGCCTTGAGTGATCTGGAGGTTTTGGTCTTTGATGGGGGTTTTCTCCAGTTCATGCCAGGATGCATCGTAAGTGATCACCTCAGATTGTCCGGAATACTTCAGCGTTTCACCAGGCTTCAGAGTGGATTTCAGATCCAGCGTCGTTGAACCATTGATTTCGAGTGTCACGTCGATGGCCGGTGATTTTCCTGTGGAACGGATGATGAATTGCAAAGATTGAGGTTCGTGTGGGTTGTCGAACTCATACGTTGAAAATGCAATCATGCCGGGTTGTTCATTGTGTTGGTGATCCTTTTTGAAGGAGTAGACAGGATGGAGTTGCCATGTTTCCTCTGAAGCGGGTTCGAGTTGAAATTCGTTCTGGATTTGCTGCAGTTGGGGTTTGAGGGATTCGGGAAATGCACCTTTCATACGCGCTGTTTCCCATTGGTTGATTTTTTCGATTATCCGAGAACCCCTACCATTTTGATCAACCGTTTGAGGGCTGGTTGCGAGGGCAAATCCGGCATCAAACCCTGCGGCCCGAGCCAGCAGCCATTCTGCATCCTCAACGCTGGTCTCCGCGTTCATCTGAAACCATCCCAACATGCGGGGCATCAGATTGCGACTGTAGTAGGCCTGGTTCTTTAATCGATAGAGAGTCTGGCTTTCCCGGAAACCGGCATACCATGGTTCGCCCCAGTTCATGCGGGTGTACATGTGCCAGTTGTAATGGCCCGGATTGCTGGCGTCATTGATGACTGCTCCCTGAAGTCCGGGTTTCAAACGATCAAACCAAGCCTTGGTAAAGAGGGTTCTTCCGTATTGCCCCATGCCCGTCGACCAGTTGCCTTCAAGTCCGTCAAAGGATATTTGGGAAAGGTTCGTTTGATTGAATAAATCGGCGATGTTGCGGGCGATTTCGACGGAAAGGTCAGCGTTGCTCAAAAAAACACGGTAGCCATGGTCCATCAGTTTTGAAACTTTCTCACCTGTTGGATGCTCCGTGGCCGTCGTGTTCCAGGCCCCGCGTTGGCATCCGGTGAGGATCCACGGGGCTGATTCGGTCACTTGTTGATAGCGTATCAGTTCATCCCCAATCATGACGGTGTTCATGGTCGTTTTCTTCTGAAAGAACAGGGGATCATCGATAGGGATGCGATCCTGTGAGGCATCCACTGGAGTGCTCAGGAAAGAAGTTCCGACCACTGCCAGGCGCGGGTCCGGTTTCGGGCTGACGTAGGGATCGTTGGGTTTGATGAAATTCGAAAGCGTATGAACCCCAAAACGTATTCCGGATTCCCTGGCCCGTGCGACGCAACGCTCCATACTGGTCCAGTTGTCGGGAAATTGGCCGGTATTGAGTTGGAAGTGTCCCCAGGTCTGAAATGGTCCGCCGTGATAAAGGTATCGCAGTCCCGCGCTTTTGGTGAGATTGAGGGCATCGCTTATATTTTTTTCGCTGAACGACACGATCAAATATGAAGCCGTCGCATCCGGTGAAACCTTGCCCCAGGCACCGTCTATCATCGGGTGAGGCAGATTTTCGGCCAGTTCGATGGTGCCCAGAGATTCAAGCGCCTCTGCAGCAGCACATCCGAACAATGCGATACGGCTCCCCACCAAGCCCCCGTCGTGATGTTTGGGGGCAAGGTAATGTTCATGTCCCCAGTTGGCGATTGTTCGGTCCTCGCTTCGATCACGGCAGTAGGCCTGGATCACGCTGCCGTAGTCCTTGTGCTCCGCTGTATTGCCTCGGTAGAGTTGCTCTCCTTCAAACTTGACGGAGATATCGGAAAAATCCGATCCGTCAAAAATGTTGTACATCGGCATGATGTCGTCCTCCGATCGAGGGAAACCGCCCAGTGTTTTGGGGTTGAGGGATTGAATTCCGATGGCGTAATCCTTGTTGCGAACCACTCCGACGGTTTCGCCGACAATGGCTTTGATGGTTGTGGGATATGGCCCCCAAACCAGCAAATCAGCCTTCCCTGCAGGTTCGATGGAGAGCAGCTCCAGGGTGATATGACTTTGTTTTGATTCGAATCCAATCACGGCCTGGATGCCGGTTTTCTCAAAAAACAGCTCCATAGCAGAATCATCATCCCGCCACTTCATTCGGTCGGGTGTATGAAAATCACCATCCACTCGCAAACTGATGACCGGCGCGTCGACAGATTCCGGGAGGTATTCGATGCCGCTGGCAGGATTCTTGAAAGAACGTATCTGTCCTTGTTCGAACTTGATGGTGAAAGATTCTGTTGAGAGATCTTCACCGTGAGCCCGTGCGGAAGTTCCCAAAAAGAACGCAGCCAACGCGAAGATAAAAGAAAAAGAACGTTGTATCTGAAGCGATTGAAGCATGGTTTGAATAATGGAATTCACGCAAACAAGGTTGCTACTCCCCATGGTTTTCGTCAAGCACCTGTCTTGACTTCAATGATGCTTGGCACCTTTTCATTGATACAGATGTCGAGGAGGCTTAGGTTCCTTTCATACTCCCTTTCATGGATGCAGGGATGAGTTAAAAGTGAAACGTAAGCATCAGGACCTCATCAAACAGGCGTTCTCGACTTTCTGGGTCGGGGCGCTCGGATTATTGTTTGCGTACCCCTTTCTTTGGATGGCGATGTCGGCGTTTAAAGAAAACAACCAGATTTTCCAGCCCCTGCAGTTTTGGCCCGCCAACTGGAACATGGAGTATTTCCGCCAGCTCACATCAGGCGAATGGATTCCTTTCTGGAAGGTCCTGATCAATTCCCTGATCATAGCCTTGGGGCAGTCTCTTGGGGCCGTTTTTCTGACGTCTCTAGCAGGTTTCACCTTTGCCAAACATCGGTTTCGCGGGCGTGGTTTTTTGTTTGTGACCTGTTTGTGCTTGATTGTATTGCCTCGTCAGATGCTCGCCATCCCACTGTTTCAATGGATTCATAAAGTGGGATTATATGACTCGATGTTTGGAGTGATTTTGCCGGGGATGGCAAGTGGTTTGGGAGTTTTATACTTTACCCAGGTGTTCAAGCAGATGCCGAATCCATATCTGGAAGCCGCCCGCATCGAAGGGGCGGGGGAGTGGCGAACTTATTGGCTGGTATTGCCCCTGCTTGGTTCATCCTTGCTGAGTTATGGGTTGATCCATTTTATTCTCGCGTGGAACGAACATCTGGTTCCCATGCTGGTCTTGAACACGCCGGATCATCAGACCCTGCCTTTGGCGCTGAGCAGCCTTTATGGAAGCAGCCTTCGTTTCCCTTATGCCGTCCTGATGGCGGGTTCTTTCATGGCGATGATTCCCACCACCATTTTCTTTTTGATTAGTTACAGACGTTTCAAAAACTCACTTGCCAATGTGTTGAACAGTTAGATCAAGCTTTTTTCTTTGCGTAACTCCGTTTGCCGAAGAGCGAGGTGCCGATGCGGACCATCGTGGAACCTTCCTCAATGGCGATTTCGAAGTCGTTGCTCATTCCCATGCTGAGCACGGGAAAGGGGACGCCCATGATGTCCTCGCATTCTTTGCGAAGGTTGTTCAGTTGTCGAAACACCGGGCGTGTTTTTTCGGGTTCGGGCGTCCAGGGTGCCATCGTCATGAATCCGTGGATTTCGAGACGATCCAGGTCGTTCAGGTTCTCAATTTGTTCAAGCACTTCGGCGGGACTGAAACCGTGTTTGCTGGCTTCCCCGGACACGTTGACTTCGAGCAGTATTCGGGCGGTTCTTGCCTGTTTTTCGCAGGATTCCTGCAGGGCTTCCGCAAGGTGAAAGCTGTCCACTCCGTGGATCATGTGAAACAATCGCACGGCGTCACGTGCTTTGTTGGTTTGAAGGTGCCCAATGAAATGCCATTCGGCGTTTCTTGGCCCTTGGGGAATCTTGAGTTTGGCTTCCTGAATCTTGTTTTCACCAAAACAGTTCAAACCCAGTTCCGACGCCTCATGGACACGGTCTATTTTGTGTCCTTTGCTGACGGCGAGCAGGGTGACTTCGGAAGGATCGCGTTGCGCGTTTTCGCATGCGGTTGCGATTTGTCGTTGTATGATCGATAGATTGGTTTCCAAATCCATGTGCATGCAAATGGCTCTGTGATGTCTACTGATTTTCCTTTGAAGCCACTCGCTGGAAGTCGAGTTTTTCAAAGGCGGATAGCTTCATGTCGATGGTACCATATATGTCGCTGCTACCATGAATCAAGTCCCCGCCGATTCCCCTAAGAAGAAACTGAAGGTTGCCCCCGCCTACCAGAGTGGCGTTGACTTCGCCCTTGCGAACCGGGCGGACGGTGTCCTGAATGCCCCCTATTTCAATTTTCTCCACCTCCTCCAAGCCGATTGCCGTGATGGTTTCCCCCATCTTGAATTGAAGGCTATCGACGGATGCCTCAACGAGGTTCCCAACGAGTTTGTCCCCGTTGCGGAGTGTGAGCAAATCTTGAGTGGCCTGGGGGCGGTTGGCTGGGGGCGCTTCGAATCGTCCGTCCCATTCACGGATCTTGATGTTGCTGACGCGTAATGCGCCCTGGCCCTGGTGGACGAGTCGAATGCCTTTGCCCATTCCGGCAAATCCTCCCTGATCCACCCATCGTTTGACCATTTTGCCATTCACAAGAAGACTGATGCTGTTGTCTGCTTTGTTGGTGCGGACATCGATGTGGGCTTTTTCTGATTGGCGGAAAATGGGTGTTTGCGTCATGCCGAGGTACTGGAGGGGTTCCTTTTGTTTTACCATCAAAACGTTGACGGCATAGCTGGTCAGTTGAAGACTGTAAAAGCCTCCGAAATCCGGTTCGAGATCCTTGTCTGCGAGACTGACTGGTTGGAGGTAATCTGTATAAAGCGCTACGGCCAGGTTGAGGGATCCTTTCCATTCCATGTCAAATTCCATGCGCATGCGGTCGGGCATGCCGATGATGCGAGCGATGGAGGCTGCTTTCAGTGCGTAAAACGCACCATTGCGGTAGGCCCAGTCTCCGCCGTCCAGTTCCTTGGTCGTGACCTTGCCCATCGTCCATCCTTCCAGGCCTTTGGGGCCTTCAAAGATGAACTGGGTATCCGAGTGCATGAATTCCGCCCATTGCCAGTGTTTGCGCGGGACTTTCAGTCGTCCGCTGAACGGAGTGTCTATGGTCAGGAATTCGGCGTCCAGTCCTACCCAATCTCCAGTATAGTTGTCTCCGTTTGCGAGTTGCAGCCGCATGCGTTCCCTTGGGAGAGCGGTCCCTTTCGGGCGATCGCCGAGCACGATTTCATCCAGTTTTTCGGAATCAAATTCAAACGGTACGTCAATATCGGATCGGTTCCAGAAAGTTTTGCCGGGTTGTTGGAAGGTTTGAAGCATACCGGACAACTGATCGCCGTTCACCAGCAGAAGCATGTCCTTGGACAAGGGGGGCGTTGCCGGTTTCAATTCGGGAAGAGCCACCGTCGCCGGTTCGTCGGTCGTCGCTGTGGATGCAGACACGCCCTGGGCATCCGCTGCGGTTGTTTCCGCATCGGGGTTTACGACAATGTCCTGTGCCCGCAACCTTCCGGTGAGGATGCAACAGAGACTAAGGGCGATGATCCATGTTCCAATATGTGTCCGCTGCTTGCTCATACTGTTGCGATTGAAGTTTGAGGTTGAACTCGATCTGCCGAATGGCTGCGCTCTTGAACTGAAGATCCCCAAAGTGCTGGCTTTCTCCGATTAAAAGATCGTCATTCCAAGAAACGAGATTAAAAGACAGGCTGCCGCCACCCGCAAAATGAGCGCGAATTGCCCGGGGGTTGCCGGGAATGGCGTCCTCTGTGGCCGGTTCGTTGTTGAACTGGATTTGTTTGATACGTTCCATGGGAATGCGGATATCCCGTTCTTTGCGCAGCTTGAAATGTACTTTTCTATCCTGAATTTCCACCACATCCCCCTTGGGCTTGTCATGATTGATCAGGTAGAGCACGTCACTTTCCGGGGCTTGGTCCAAGTCCAAATCCGATTCATCCGTACCGTCCCATTCCGTGACCAGCATGTTGCTCAGGGAAAACGAGGAGGCGCTGAGTTGTGATGCGAGTGAAATGCCCCGGCCCTCGGCGACAAACCCCCGGTTGTCACGGAACGTTGCCGCCAGTATGTCGTCGATGTAGACGGCAAATTTGGCCGTTTCCCGATGAGCCCGAATGCTGAATCGTGCCTGATTGCGGCCGGAAAGATTCTCGATGCGCGTTTGCCCCAATGTCAGGACGCCGGTGCCTGGTTGAACACGCTGGAATGATACAAATTGCGGGCTTAAAAAGAAAATGTAGGAGCCTTGTCGGTAATCAAATCGATTGAAGGTATCGGTAAACAACGTCACGCTCAGCTGGTAGGGTTGATCCCATTCCAGGTCAAAGGACAGGTTGCAGGAATCGGTCAAATCGAAATTACGTCCCAGAACACCCCGATTGACGATGCGCAACTGACCGTCGGCATAGGCCCAGCCGTTTTGCCCCTGACCCATTTCCCATTCACTGATGTCATTCGGGCCTTCATACAGAACCTTGTATCCGCTCATGAGAAAAGCGATGCGTTTCAACGCGGAACGATCGGTTTCCAGTCGACCGCCAAACCAGGTCGTCAAGGCAACCCTTTCCTGACCGAGGAAATCCAGATTGCCGTAGATCAAGTCTCCATTGGTAAATTCAATCCGGCATTCCGGCTGTATCAGATTCTGAACGGTGCTGCGGGGGTTCAGTCGCAACCGTGAAAGATGATCCAATTGAAAGCGTACCGAATTGCTGGAAAGGGGATGCTTCCATTGCAATCCATCCGATTCGGACAACCCCTTCAGCTCGCCGTGCAGATCGGATCCGTCTGTCAGTTCAAGGATTTGATCGGTTGAGGAAGATTGCCCTTGTGTGTTGATTCCGGAAGCAACCAGGATTGCGATGACCAACAGGCACCGTGTGAATAAAGCGAATGATCTGGTCAAGACATCAACGTTCATAGATGGGGAGAAATCGATAGTTCAATGCCAGTGACAATAGGGAAGCGGACGTGCTGAAGGTGGAGCCGAATTGACCATCCCAACTTCCGTTCGAGTTTTGAGCCTGTTTCAGCTCGGTGATGTTTTCCCTGTTCCACGCGTTCCAGTCTTCCGGAGAGGCGTGGAAGAAGGCCTGCGATCCGTAATAAAGGAAGTAATGATAATAGCTCGATGATTTGTTGGATCGTTTGAGAAAAGTGAAGGCGGATTGAAACGCCGCGGTTTCCTTGCGCTTGGCCAGCGCCAGCACCAGGCAGCCGATGGCTGTTCGAGGGCCGTTGGGGCCGGACGCAGATGTATAGCCGAAACCTCCGTCGGTCGATTGACAAGTCAAAAAGAATTCCAGGCCCTTCTCAATCGCTTCCTGAGGGACGGACAATCCAGCGTTGCGCGCGGCGAACAAGGCGACCATTTGCGCCCCACTGACGGTGGTGTCCGCATCCTTGCTTTCAGGGGAATAACGCCAGGCATTCTTTGGATTGTTGGACTGGCTCGTTAGAATCAGGTTGATGGCCAGTTCCAGAGCCGGTCCGATGCGCTCGTCAATAACGGATCCGTAGGCTTCCGCCAAAGCGAGCGTGGCGAATCCGTGGTTGTACATGGTCCTGCCAATGTAGCCGGTTCGGGGGTTTTGTTCGGACAGGATGAAGTCCAGAGCCCGGCTGACGGTCAGGGCGTAAGGTCCATGATTGGGATCGTCCCCGTGTGCCAGAATACTGACCATTGTCAATCCGACCACGCCGGGCTCCATGCCGTAGGGCCGGTCGTCCCAATTACCTCGTTCCGTTTGGGTGGAGGAGAGGTATTGGAGACCCTTAACATAAATACGGTCGACTTCCGTTGCCGCCAGATCAATCTGATCGGTGAACAACTGTTGTGCCTGTAATGGAACCGCGACAAGCGGAGCGAACAACAAAGTGCGCAACAGGATGAGCAGAATCTGGACGCGATCAGGCATCATGGGTTGTCTCCATTCTCATTGGCTGAATTGGCTGTTGCAGGTGGTGTGAGCTGTTCCAGTTTCTGGAAGTAGGCCTCAAAAGAACTGCGAAATTCAACGGGCAGATTTGCCGCCTGACCGCTTCCCCGCGAAACACGGCGTGATTCACCTTCGTCGCCATCGTCCTTGCCTCCCTGATTGGAGGATTCCTGCTGGGTATCGCCACCTGCGGTGCTGCCTCCGCCGGTCTGACTATTGGCCTGTTCGCCCATTCCCTGACTGGCCATCATCATCTGCATCATGAAGGACATGGCCTGGCTGGCACTGGATGAACTGCTGCCCTGTTGGGCCTGTTCGTTCAGGATGTTGATCAGATCGGTCAGAGCGTGAATGGAATCTGTCTCTGGTTTGACCGCTCGATCATCCGTCTGTCCGCGCGCCAGAGCGTCGGCCGCGTTGGCCATGTGGGAATGAACTTCCTCAAAAATGGGATCCAGAAAAGGCATGGGCAATTCGGCTCGGACATCCAGCACCTTATCCTGCATCTCACTCTGTTGCCGACTGAGTTCCTTTGCTTTTTCGAGAGTGACTTCGGGAGGAGCGGACTGCTGTCGTTGCAGTAGTTTCGTCTGCATGCGCAGATTCAGTTCACTTTCACGGGTTCGCAACAAGGCCATCAATTGTTCAGTGAAATCCTGCTGTTCACCTTCGCCGCCGCCTTCACCGCCGCCACCACCTTCGGAATCCTGTTCCGGTTCCAGATGCTTGGCCCAATCTTCAAACTGCTTCGCCCAGACAGCAACCTGATCGGCGGCTTCCATGGTGATGTTTTTCATGATCAGTTCGCGGGACGAAACCAGGCCTTCTTCGGTCTGTTTTTCTTTCATGTCCTCGCTGACTTCGCCGTAAGGCTCCTTTTGGGTGCGTTCGTAAAAACGGCCTATTTCTTCCTGAATTTCCTTGGATTGCGTGGCGGTCTCGTTCTGGGTTTCGCCCAGTTTGTCGTGGAGAGCCCGCCAGCGAGGCGCCAATTCATCCGGGAACAGGCCGATGGTATCCTCGGCCCCTTCCATCAGGGTAGCCTCCAGTTCGGTTTCGGTACGACTCAAGGACCTCAGGCGTTGGGCCAGAGTCAAAGCCTGCAATTGATCAAGGTCCTCGTTCACCATGGCCTGGAGTTCCTCCAGTCTTTCCATGATTTCCTGTTCGGTTTGCTGGGCCTCCTGCATGCCTTGTTGGGCATTTTGGGATGCCGAACTTTGGGAGGATTGAGGGCTTTGAGATGATTGAGAACTTTGCGGACTCTCTGAAGCTTGGGACGCCTGTGCGGCCTCGTTCAATGATTGTGCGGCCTGTTGCATCTTGTCATTGGCCAACTGTTGCATCTCGCTCAGAGTCTCCGACCATTCCGACATGACTTCGTCGGTGAACGCCGGATTACGCATGCCTTCTCGCAGGGTTTCCATGCCTTTGCGGGCGAGTTCAGCCAACTGGGCGGCATTCAGTTTCTGGTCGGTTGCCTGATCTTCCAAACGTGCTGCCAAGTCTTCAGGGGACAGGTTTTTCATGTCCTCCAGGGCTTCCGCTGTTGCTCCGGCAATGGATTGTTCCAGGCGGGATACATCTTCAAGCTGGGTCAGGAGCGCTTCGAGTTCCTGTCGCACCCGTTCGGCGTGTTCGACCGAGCTGACAATGTGGATGCGGTAAATCGGAGTTTCGGTCGGTGTTCGTCCGGGAAAGAAATCAGTGACGAAACCGGTTAATTCCACCACATCCCCGGGTTCCACGTTGTAAAGGTTCGGGCTGAAATAAAAGGAAACCTTGAGCTCTTGTTGGGATGCGTTCAGGGCTCCATCCCTGAAATCGAACTTCAAAGTGTCTTCCGAGGGCTGGATGCCGTTCATCGTTCCCCAGTTGATGCCGAACTCATTCACACCGAAATCGTCGCGCACCTCGGTTTTGAGCTCCAGGGCTTCTGTTTCCAGAATGGCTATTTCCCTCGCCATTTCCGGGAATTGAAACGATGGCGCCTGATCTTCACGCTGGCGGATGGTCAGGTTCCATGGTTGCGCGTTGGTGAATCCATATCGGTCTTTCCAACCCAGATCCGCATGGTAAATGTTGGTGGTTTCCATCCAGTCCGTGGAGAAATTCTCATCTTCAATGTTCACCTGAGCCAGTTCCAGACTGCCCCACAGGAGGTTTACAGATTGCAGTTCACGGTTGATGGTTCCTTTCAATTGGACTTTGGAACCTTTCAAAAGATCCAGACCACCCGAGGTGACGTCGGAAGTTTCGTCTTCGTGTTTGAGGTAGTCCGGCATCCGGATCGTTGCCTGCAGCGACGCCAGGGTGGGGCGTTGCATAGGGGTCACATTGGATCGGGCGGATCCGTCCCCGACCGTGACCTGCATGGCTGTTTCCTTGAATTGGCCGGGTATTTCCAGTCGAATCTGATTGTTTTCCACCTTGCCGGTCACCTGATAACCCGACTCCAGATGAACCGTGACTTGATCGGGTTTCCAGAAGGAGAGGTAATTGACCTTGGCCTCCATCCAGAAAGGTTCGCCCCGGATGGTAAGGTGTTCTTGTTTCAAAGGCTCCACCGTGACCAGTGTGTATCGTGTGATATCTCCGCCCGGGTTGATCCAGCGGCTGAGGGCATTGGAAAAAGCGCCCGGCAGAAGGACAATCAGGATCAGGGAAACGACCGCCAGCAGGATGGAAGTGAAGCCCAATCTGCGCAGCCACGTGCTGGAAACAGCCAGCGTGAAATCGCAATTTTTGGCATCCGCGTCCACTTGCCGTACGGCGGCCTCGTAGAGTTCTTCTGAATAATTGGTTTCGTCGGAAGTATCTTCGGTCAGTTCCACGATACCCAGCAAACGGTCACCCAGGATCCGATACCGACGTTGCACCAACCGTGAGTAGTCACGCAAATTACGCTCCGCAATCATCCAGCGCCATCCCCACCAACCGACGGCAAGACCCATGATGGTCAAAGCGCCCAACAGCAGCACCCCTCGCACCATGCTCGGAGTGTCCTGCATTCGGTCCAGGGCGAACACGCAGAGAAAGGAGGACAAGCAGGCAAACACGCACCAGACACCGCACAGAGCCAGCTCGGCGCGCCAGAGCTTTGCCTTCAAGTCGGCAAATTGCCTCTGCAGGCGCTCCGGCAAATGATGCGGTTCGATGGGTTGATTGTTGTTCACTTTCTGCATACTGCTTCAGCTGTTCCGGTTCGTCAAATACGCTTCCCCCGGTTTTGATTTGATTTCATCGATTCTCGAATCATACCAGACCAAAATACTTCCTTCCGATCCAATAAATGGACATGAGCCCCAGCATCAAACCACCCCATGCCGGGTGCGACCAGAGTCGAAACCGGATTTCGATAGGTTTGGGTTCGGGGAGCACCGAGATCTGTTCGATCAGGGATTTCAAACCCGATGTGTCCACCTTTTTACCTCTTGAAACCCTTGTCAATTCTTCCAGAACATCTCCGCGGGCGGGTTGCCCGATTTTTCCCACGACCGGACGCAACACTTCCAGGC
>JAQCFT010000105.1 GCA_027619545.1 Verrucomicrobiota bacterium
AGATGCTGGCGCCCCAGCTCCAGCAGTCGCTTGCTTTGTTGCAGGCGCCCATGTTGGAATTGAAAGCTCTGGTCAATCAGGAGCTCGAGCTGAACCCTGTGCTGGAAGAAATTCTGGAGCAAGATCAGAACAGCAAGGACAGCTCTGACAACTCCGGTGACGGCTCATCCGATGGAGATTCCGGTTCAGAGGATTTCCCCTCAGGGGACGACGGCCCTTCCTCCGAAGAATGGGAGTCACAAATTGAGAAGTTGTCGCAGATGGATCAGGAATGGCGTGATTACTTTTCTGAGAGCGCTTTGCCTGCGCCGAGGCATTCCAAGGACGATGAGGAACGTCGTCAGCACATGTTTGATAGTCTGACAACCACCACGTCTCTTCAGGAAACCTTACGGGATCAAGTGAGGTTGTCCGATTTGGATGACTCTCTCCAGCAGATTGCGGATCTGATTATTGGCAACATTGATGAGACGGGTTACCTGAAGGCATCTGTTGATGAATTGGTGTTTTCCACCAACACACCGCGCGAGACGATTCAAAGTATTCTTGATCTGATTCAAAGTTTTGATCCTGCCGGGGTAGGTGCGAGAGATCTGCGTGAATGTTTGATGCTGCAGTTGGCGCGAAATGAGCGTGAACAGAGTCTAGAGTATCGCATCCTCGAAAAATGCTTCAAGTTGCTTGGCAAGCGGAAATTTCCCGAGATTGCACGCGAATTAGGGGCTTCTCTTGAGCATGTTGTTCAAGCTGCTGAACGTATCAGCGGACTGGATCCGAGGCCTGGCAATGCCTATCGAAATGATGGGGAAACTTATGTGGCTCCCGAAGTATTTGTGACTCGTAATGAAGATGGGGAATATTCCATCTCGACCAACAACGATCATATTCCCCGAATTCGAATCAGTAATACTTACAAAGATTTGTTATCTGAATCAGCCAGCGCAGCCGAACTTAAAGAATACATAAGGGAAAAGATTCGTACTGGGAAATTCCTCATCAAGAGCATTGATCAACGGCAACAAACCATCACCAACATAGCCAAGGAGATTCTTCGTCGCCAAAAAGAATTTTTTGATAATGGTATCTCACATCTGAAGCCCATGACCATGATGCAGGTGGCAGAGCAGGTGGGAGTGCATGAGACAACGGTTAGTCGTGCTGTGTCTGGTAAATATCTCCAATGTCCCCAGGGTATTTTTGAAATGAAGTTCTTTTTTACTTCTGGTATTCAGACTGCTTCGGGTGAAAATGTTTCCAATGCCAGTGTTAAGGATATTATCCAGGACATGGTTCGGTCTGAAGATCCCTCCAAGCCGCTTTCGGACGATCAAATCGTGAAGAATCTGCTTTTAAAAGACATCAAAATCGCTCGCCGAACCGTTGCTAAGTATAGAAATGAATTGAACATTCTTCCCTCTCATTTGAGGAAGCAATATGTATGAGTTGCTGGGTGAGGGTTACTGGGGCAATTCCTTCTGAGTTGTTTCCCTCATGGCTTCCAGGATATGTCTCAGTTTGTCCTTGTCTTTTCGTTCCATTCGGTCGATGAAAAGAATTCCTTTCAAATGGTCGACTTCATGCTGAACAGCCTTTGCCAGCAGGCCTCCGCAAGTAAAAGTGAATGAGTTCCCTTTGTGGTCCTGAGCGCTGACCTCAACCGATTCAGGGCGTTCGATATCAGCATAGATTTCTGGAAAACTGAGACAACCCTCGGGTCCTTTTACCATTTCGTTGAGGGGTTTTACGGCCGGGTTGATCAGTACCAACGGCATGAAGTCGGGGATGGGGACTTCCTTTCCTTCAACGGCCATCTTCGAGGGGCGGTCTTCCACCTGGGATACATCGATGACGGTAACCTGTGTTGCTTTACCTACTTGTTGTGCTGCAAGGCCTACTCCATCTGCATCGTACATGGTGTCCAGCATGTCGTCGACAAACTGTTCCAACGCTGCGTCAAATGTATCCACAGCGTCGCCTTTCTGTCGCAATGTGGGATGGCCATATTTAACGATGGGCAAAATCATGGCGAAATTGTGGTGAATGCCCGTATATCCCGCAAGCGGAAATGCTTGTTTTGAGTGGGGGGAGCTAAAGTTTTTGTGGAAAAAGTTGCATGGGTACATCAAAACCGGGCCCTATCACCAGAGGGTGGCTAAGGGCCCGGGGAATTTCCAGAACCAGTATTTACACTAATAAGTAGGACAATGCAGGATTCTGATCTCCACGGTCTCCCGCTTCAACCAAAAAGCTTTTTGAGAAAGCAAGCTAATGAGACTCACCGACTCGGAAATCCTAAAAGTTATGGGCCTAATAAAACGCCATTTTCAGGATGCGTCAACAGGAAATTTGAAAAAAATGTCCTCCATTTTCTGACAAGTGCCGACTTTGTGTTGTAAGCGTTTTTAAATGAATGTGTAGTGGTTGCTTTGCATGGTTGGCTTGGGTGAGTTTTTTTACCAGGTGCCGCCTGTTTGCACTTTTGCTGATTGTGGGTCCATGTATTATCGGCGGCAGGTAATTCCTCAATGTTTTTAAAAATGTAACAACTCAGTTGCTGTAGCGTACAAGGGATTGGTTGAAGCGAAGCTTTCGAAGATAGTGAAAACATCTGATCATACACATCCATCTGTTTGGCTCCTCGCCGTGGTGCCCGCGTTGGTGACGCCGTTCCTGGGAGCGCTTCTTTATTTCGTCTGGTTTGCCAATTCCAGCTGGGTGCAGCCAGTATATGCTGGTGTCAAGTTGTTTACGGTTCTGTGGCCGTTGATTGCCGTTTGTTGGATCCTTCGCGAGGACTTGAAAGGATTCCGGGGACTCCTGGTGTTTCGTAAACGAATACTGGCGGAGGGCACGGGATGGGGATTGGCGATGTCCGGAGCCATTGTGGCGGTGCTGATTTCTCCTTTGGGGGAGGCCGTTCGTGATCAGGCTGGTGTCGTGCGCGATAAGGCGGAGCAGATGGGGGTGCTGTCACATTTCATCCTGTTCGGGCTCTTTATTTCACTGCTCCATAGTTTTCTGGAGGAATATTACTGGCGTTGGTTTGTTTTTGGGCATTTACATCGGTTTTTAAAATCCAAGGTGCTGGCTCATGTGGTGGGTGCACTTGCTTTTGCGTCCCATCACATCGTGGTGACCACCCAATTTTTCGAAGGCGCTATGGGGTGGGTTTTTGGAATCGCGGTCGGAGTAGGAGGAGGAATCTGGTCCTGGTTGATGATTCGACATCGTTCCCTCATTGGAGCCTGGATCTCCCACATTATCGTGGATCTGACGCTTATGTCCATCGGGTATTGGTTGATTTTCCACGTGGCACTCGCAAAATAAAGCCTCCACGCCACATTACTGGGTGCGGAGGTTTTGGGTAGTTAAATGAATGATTCTCTGTTGGATCAGGAATCTTTTTGGGGCTTGGAGAATTTCTCCAGATATTTAACCAAAGCGACAATTTCGGCGGGCTTAAGTTTTCGTTCGAAGGGTGCCATGAGCATTTTGCCTTCCTTGTCTTTCATTCCCATTGAGACGCTCAAGGTTGCTTTTTTGATGTCCTTCAGCTTTTCGCCGACTTTTGGGTCGGTGTAGTCCAATACTCCAGCTTTTTCTCCACCTGTGGTTTCACCTTTTCCGTCAAGACCATGGCATATGGCACAGTGCCTCTTGTACAATGGAATGACTCTTCGTGGATCGACTTCATCTTTTTCCGCAGCCAAAACATTCACCGAGCATTGAACGGTGACTGCGACTGCAGCCAGTAAATAGAGTTTGTTCAGTTTCCGTTTCATCATCTTTCCTTTCATGGTTGAATCTATATTAATATGGATTCCTTGGATCTGTATCAGCTTTTTTTGGTTTGGACCTGACAATATTTGCTTCCTTTATTCGCCTGTATCAGGCTTCAGCAATTTCTCATTTCCAAAACCGATGGTTGGAAAATTATGCTTGAGGGGCGGGAATCATCAGAAAAGTTTGACGTGGGTTTTTGTTGCAAAATTCAGAGACTTTCCCATCATCGGATTCATGAATTCCTCCCCATATTCGATGGTCCGGGTGGCATGTGGCTTTGTTGCTGCAGTCATGCTTTTGAGTGTGAATGCCGTTGCCGGTGAAACTTCGTTCAAGGGTGTCCTGATATCCCCTCAAGATGGCAAGCTGCGTATTGAAATAAACGGTGAGTTCTTTTCCGATTACCATTTTGAAGGTGTGACCCGGCCTTACTTTCATCCGGTGATTGGACCTGACAGTTTGCCCATGACGCGGAACTGGCCTATGGGAGACGGAGAAGGTGAGGCTCATGATCATCCGCACCACAAATCCTTCTGGTATGCGCACGGCGATATCAACGGGCATGATTTCTGGTCCGAAGCTGATCGCGCCGGCACGACCAAGCACATTGCTTTCCTGCAGATTCGTTCCGGTCGAAACAAGGGGGTTATCAAAACCCTGAATCATTTGGTTGCCAAGGATGGAACCATTGTGGGATCGGATGTTAGGACCATGACCATCCACAACCGCCCAGGTTCCGAACGTATCGTTGATTTTGATATCGAGGTGCGCGCTTCGCATGGAGAGATGGTGATGGGCGATACCAAGGAAGGCAGCATGGCTCTGCGTTTGGCTCCGACCATGCGTTTAAAGGGTGAAGTGGCCCAAGGTCATATTGTTAACAGCGAAGGCGTGAAAGACGGTGATACCTGGGGCAAACGCGCCAAATGGGTGGACTACTATGGTCCCGTCAAAGGTAAGGAAGTTGGCGTGGCCATCTTTGATCATCCCGAAAATCCACGTCACCCTACCTGGTGGCATGTGCGTGATTACGGTTTGTTTGCCGCGAATCCTTTTGGTGTCCATCATTTCGAACGTAAGGAAGCAGGAACCGGAAACTTGATTATCAAGAACGGACAATCCCAGAGCTGGAAGTATCGATTTTACTTCCATCGTGGAGACTCTGAAAGTGCTCAGGTCGCTAACCGCTACGATTTGTATGCCAAGGAATAATTGGCATCCCTGACATTTCATTAAATCAACGAAACAATCTTATGAATCAAACTGTGAATCGACGACGATTTTTAAAAAGCAGCGCAGCCGCCGGAGCGGCCTTTGCCATGGTTGACCCCATTAACAAGGTGCTGGGAGCAAATGACGAAATCCGAGTCGGTGTGGTCGGTTTCCGCAGCCGCGGGAAAAGTCACATCGACGGGTTCAGCAACCTCCCTGGAGTTCGACTCGTCGCCTTGTGCGATGTGGATTTGGACGTGCTGGAGCAGGGCGTGGAGCGTTACAGCAAACCCGGTCAAAAACTGAAAGCTTATTCCGATTACCGTCGCCTTTTGGAAGACAAGGAAATCGATGTGGTTTCCATTGCAACCCCGAATCACACGCATTCCCTGATCAGTGTGGAAGCGATTCTCGCAGGCAAGGATGTATACGTCGAAAAACCTGTTTCCCACAACGTCTGGGAAGGACAGCAGATCGTCAATGCAGCCCGTAAATACAACAAGATCGTGCAGACCGGAACCCAATGCCGTTCCAATCCGGGCATGCAGGAAGCCGTTCAATACCTGCAGCAAGGCAAATTGGGCAAGATTAGGGTGGCACGCGGTCTGTGTTACAAACGGCGCAAGTCCATTGGTAAAGTTGATGGACCTCAGGCCGTTCCCAAGAATATCGATTTTGATATTTGGACCGGACCCGCTCCCTTGAAACCGCTCATGCGCGAGCGTCTGCACTATGATTGGCACTGGGTGCGTGATACCGGAAACGGTGATCTTGGTAACCAGGGCATTCATCAAATGGACATCGCCCGCTGGGTGCTGGGTGAAGATAACCTTTCGCCAGAAGTGTTCAGTATCGGTGGTCGTCTCGGTTACATTGATGACGGGAATACGGCCAATACCCAGATCGTTTTTCATAACTATGAAAAAGCTCCTTTGATTTTTGAAGTGCGTGGGTTGGGATCCTATGCCCAAAACAATGAACGTCCCAACTATCGGGGAGTGGAAGTCGGTTTGGTGGTGGATTGTGAAAATGGTTACATGGTGATTCCTTCCTACAGCACAGCCACTGCTTACGAGCATAATGGAAAAGAGATTCGCAAATTCTCCGGAGGAGGGGATCACTTCGCCAACTTCATCCAAGGCGTTCGCAGTCGTAAGCGCGAAGATTTGAACGCCGACATCTGGGAAGGGCATGTGTCCAGCGCCTTGTGCCACACCGGCAATATTTCCTATTACCTGGGGGGAAATGCCTCACCGGGGCAAATCCTTGAGGAAATCAAAGGAGACGCACTGGCTGCTGAATCCATTGGTCGAATGCTGGAGCACATTCAGGTCAACGACGTGGATTTGAACGCCACCCCTGTAACTTTCGGACAGCATTTGAAGATGGATGCCACCCGCACCGCATTCCTTGGTAACGACCGGGCCAACGAAATGCTGACCCGGGTTTATCGTAAACCGTTCGTTGTTCCTACGATTGTCTGAAGCATGGTGCTTTTGCTTCATGGGCGACGCTCTGCAGAGGGTGTCGCCTTTTTTCTGACCGCAATACCGGGGCTTTGATTTAAATAACCTCAACTGTACGTAAAAAGGGGCCGTCCTAAGACGGCCCCTTTGATGATGTCAGGAAACGATCTACTACTTTCGTCCTTATTGTAACTCGATCACACGGAAGTACTGCTGCGCTTCTTCTCTGGTAGATGCGAAGTGCTGAATGACATCGCCATTACCTTCGATCGGTTCCCCAACGTCGACCCATCCGGTGCCATTCAGAGAATCTGCAACCTGCACCTGATAGGATTTTCCGGCTTCGGTGTAGAACACGTACTCTACGGCGTGGTGGATTTCACTACGTCCGGTTACGGGATTATCTTCGGCATTCTGTATGTCTGTTCCTGCATGCAACTCGGCAAGGTCACCGAATCCGTCACCATCGGAATCTGCCAAGTTAGGATTGGATCCCACTTGGTATTCCAAGCGATCTGACAGACCATCCATGTCCGCATCGCCATCTCCACTCTTGGCTACGATGCTGCCGAAATGTTCGACTTCCCATTCGTCCAAGATACCGTCGCCGTCGCTGTCCAAGCTGGTTCCTGACACATCGGCAATGGCTCCGCGAAGGATGCCGAGTGTGTAACTCAAGTTATGCACACCAAAGCTGCCATCATCTTCTACGAAGAGATAATTGTATGCGGCTCGCAATTCGGCGGGGGTGTAATCTGCAGTTACGGAAACTTCGTCGACGCCATAAGGCGGCAACAACAGGGCAAGCTTGCTCATCAAACCTTTGACTTCTGTTTGTACGCCAGCGATGACTCCGTCACCATCAAAGTCCTGTCTTGGAAAATCGAATGATTCGATTCCGCCGTGACAGTTGGAACAAGCTTCCACCAGAGGAATATCGTCTGAATGGTCTTCGGGAGTTCCGCCGTTCCAAGATGGTTTGAATGTGTGGCCTCCAGCCAATGTGTGAGCAGGATTATCTCTACTGGTGTCCTGCATATGACAGGTCACACAGGAATCCTTGACGGCTGCCAAGTGAGCAGAACTGGGAATGCGTTGACCATATTCGATAGCATTCGTGCCAGCGAGCATATCGCCTTGTGGCCCATAATGAGGTCCGTAATGGCCATGATACTCCGTGACGTAAGTTTCTGCATCACGTCGTGACATGTGGCAGTTCATGCAAAGAAGTCCGTTTCCGCCTTGGGTTTCGGTGTGCCCGTTAACAAATGTTACGGAATCTACCTTTCTCAACTGGTGAGGGTTGTCTCCTGCGTGAGGATCATGGCAGGTCGCGCAGACTATGGCTTCCCATTCGGTACGTCGTTCATTCTGGGGTAATCCGTCGGTTCTGTCGATGAACCCGACCCCACTATGACAACCAACACAAGAAGAACGTCCTTCACCGGTTGGATACCGTGTGGCAACGGCGTGATTAGAACTATTCCATTGTTTGTTGATGACATGATAGGGAGCTGAATCATGACATTGGGCACAGTCTCCTGAACTCGTGCTCATGGTGATCATTTCGGGATTACCACCTGCTGCGACGTGAGCGCTACCGGCACCATGACAGCTTTCGCACTGAATATTGGCTTTGTGTTGCAGGTCCTTGGGCATGGCATCAAAATTGCCGGGTTCCAACGTTTCAGGAAAAGCCCATTCCACCAACTTGGCGATATCATCAAATCCACCGTTGTCTGCTTCAGGTGCGGTATTGTAACCCAAAGTGTGGCAAGCATTACAGTGTTCGCCATAGTGATTGCTTCCCCTGCCTTCGATGTGATTGGTAAAGGCGTCAGCATGACGCGTTTCTTTCCATCCGTTGTATTTCTCGGTATGACAAACAGAGCAACGCAAAGGATCCGAAAACACGAATCCATCGCCTGCCCCAATATAGGTTGCGCCATACAGATCGCGAGTGAGTACAATGTCTTCCCCGTCGGTTTTCACAACGGCCTTGACTTGGTATTTGCCGACAATGTCCGGAACCAATAGTTTCCGTCCGGCAACGAAGTTGACTTCACGATCGCCGGGATTGTAAACGGGAATTGTCAACGGGAGCGGGCTTTCGGAAAGCTCTGCTGCGGAATCGGCTGGTTTGGATTCCAAGGACCATTCCGTTGTCACGACGGTCGTTCCTGCCGGTACCTGTGCTTCCAGATAGAAAGGTTCCCCGATACCGATGTTGTGCAACCCCCCCGATTTTTGAACACCTGCAGGCAGGTTGTGGTCTTTGATCTCTTGTGGTGACAGTGGTCGAGCTGCGATCTGGCTGCCTTCGGCAAATGCCGTGGCAGGCATGCAAATCGCAAGAACGACCCCCAGTATCGCCACCTTCATCAGATGATTAAGATTCGATACTCTGGTGGTTAGTATTTGGTTAGTTTTCATGCGAGCTTGATGTTTTAGAATTATCAATTTCAGAGTGATAGAAGGGATCTTTTGGATCCAGACGCCAAAACGATGTCAATCGTGTGTTCATACTTTCCGTTTCCCTTTGTTGTATGGTTCAGTACGGACCAAGTTTTACCTACGGTACGAGTGAAGGATTTTTCCAGCCACACCTTTGTTGTTTAAGCCTAGACAAAAATTGATTCCCGGCTGATGACAAGTCACGTGAGTGTGCTCTTGAAGTTGCTGAAATGCATTGCAACAATTTTTGGCTACCCCTTAACAAAATAGGCTATGACTGGATATGGGGAATCAATTAGGCTGACACATATTTCTCGACTTGAGATATGAAACATCAAACGTGCTATATGGCCGGGAGAGTTGTCTCAGTAAGAACACTTTTCAATCAGTGGAGAAGGATCAACCGCCTCATGAAATCGTGGAAAAACAGTCATAATGGATCTCTGTTCAACGGAAAGACCTTTGGTTTCACCGGACCGGTGCTGGGGCTGATTGCCTTCGTGAGTTTGGTGTGGATTTCTTGTGTCACACCCGATTCGGTATTTCGAATGCCGCCGGACATTCCTGATGCCGATTTTGTCGGGTCAGAGGACTGCCTTTCGTGTCATGAGACTTATTTTACCTCTTTCGACGCCACCCCTCATGCGGACGTGCCGGTCCATCATGAGGATCTGGAGAGCATAGGCTGCGAGGTTTGTCATGGGCCGGGGAGTATACATTCTGATAGCGGAGGGGCCTACGACACCATCATCAACCCCAGGAAATCACCGTCCGTTTGTTTTCGTTGTCATGCCGAGATGAGGGGCCAATTTCATCTTCCAAACCATCACCCTATTGAGGACGGGCAGATCAATTGTTCTGATTGTCACGACCCTCACCACGGGACTGCGACAACCGGTAATCTGAACTTTTTAAACCGTCCGGAAGATGCCACCTGCTTGAACTGTCATCCTGAACAACGAGGTCCATTTGTTTTTCAACACGAAGCCATGCGGGAAGGGTGCACCATTTGTCACGATCCTCACGGCAGCATCAACGCGAAGATGTTGAAGGAACGTAACTCTGTCCTATGCCTGAAATGTCATGCGCAGGAATTGAATTCTGATTTACGAATCGGCGGTTTGCCACATCGTTTCCTGATGAGGGAGGGCACTTGTTGGACCGCCGGTTGTCATGAGGCGGTGCACGGATCTCACGTCAGCAGCTCTTTGCGCTTTTAACCCACAGCAGATCAACCCAGCAGTACACAATGAACGCTTTCTTTTGTGAAAAAACGATCCGCTCCCTGACCATGGCTGTTATTCTGGCATGGCTGGTTCCATGGCAGCTTCATGGTGCGGATTCCCAATCATCCGTATCCGGCGCTGAATCTCCAGCTCCGTCAGGCGACGCGGTCATCACCGGCGACAGTCCATCAGCGGAGGAAGATGAGTCAGTCGAAGCCGAGGTTTCCGGGCAGGAAGAAAAGTTGCCTGACTCGGAATCCGGGGAGACGGTCTCCGAAGGGGGGGGCGATGACGATGATGAGATGGAGGATTCGGAGGAGGAATTCGATTGGGATGATTTCGATGATGTTCTGGGCGAAGACGAGGAGGAGGGCGAGGAGGAATTTACTCAGTGGCGTGGTGGCAATACGGAATTTACCGGATGGTTGAACTTCTCCGTGGGGGGGGCTGATGTGCAAGGCAACCAGGCTGAATTTCAAAGACGCTTCGGCATACCTTCCGGAGGGTTCGGGGGTGTTCAGGATTTTCATTTTGAAAAATTTGTCGGTGAAAACGGGATGTTTCTCATCGACGGCAAAAGCATGCTCGGCAACCAGGACTTCGATTTTTCCATGAAGTATGATGATTCGGAACTGGGGTATCTGGCCGTCGGTTATCAGGAAAGCCGTTCATTTTATAATGGATCCGGAGGCTATGATCCCGCAACGGACTCATGGTTTCCGCTCGATCAGGACGAACTTTTTGTTGATCGAGGCATGGCATGGGCTCGGGGTCGTTTGGCCAAGGAAGATTGGCCTGTATTTACCTTTGACTATGCACATGTGTTTACAAAGGGAAACAAGGACTCGTTGATCTGGGCCCCGGCAAGATCGGCGCAAGGAAGAGGCATCAGCAGTGCGTTTCGAAGCATTGATGAATCCAGTGATCGTGTCAGTCTCGGGGTGAGGCACACGCTGGGTAATACCGACCTTGGTGGCGGGGTGCGAATCGAAACCGGATCCAGATCGAATTCGTTGAATGAACGATATGATCCGGAAAGCTCCTCCGAGTCCCGCATGACCCAGAACCAGATCACCGACACCGACCTCTTCGGTGCTCATTCCTTTACCGAAACCCGCTTCAACGAACGTTGGTTCTTGTCATCCGGATATGCTGTCACCAGTCTGGACACCGATTTTCGCGGGGATCGCATTTTTGCACTCGAATACGATGCAGTGTATGACCCGTCACTGGCGCGAGGTCCTGGATTTCTCGGCTTAACAGGGGGATCCAGGGTGAATCAACATGTGGCCACTCTCAACCTGATGTATCAACCTGTGAAGGGTTTGACAATCACACCTTCGATTCGCATTGAACACCAGGACATGGAAGGTCGTTCAACCTGGCTTGATACGCCGGGTAGTGGCGTTTCCAGGCAAGGTCTTTCCGAGCAGGGTTTCATTGATCTTTCCGAAAGGCTGGAGGCCCGTTATGCTCGCTTGAAACATTGGGTTTTCTACCTAAGGGGGGATTGGTTGCAGGGTGATGGTGACTTGGAAGAACGGCAATTGGCCTTGACCACCGGATTGGTCGATTTTGAACGCGATACCGATTTTTCCCGCTTTCAGCACAAATACACAGTCGGGGCGAACTGGTATCCCATGCAGCGTTTGAGTATGGGGGCGCAGTATTATCGCAAGATCAGGTCCAATGATTTCGATCACGAGACAGATTCGGTTGCGAATACCGGTTTGAACCGCTATCCGGCATACCTCAATCGTTATAATTTTGATGTGGATGACGTGAATTTTCGTGTGACCGTTCGTCCGCACACCACTCTGACACTGGTGTCGCGATTCGATTATCAGCAATCCAACATCAACATCCAAAAGGATGGGTTGGCTTCATTGGATACAGCGGAACAACAGGCTTACATCTTCAGTCAGAGCGCCACCTGGTCGCCTTGGAGCAAGGTTTATCTCCAAGGTAACCTTAATTATGTGCTCGATGACACCACTACGCCTCTCAGTCAAGATCCAGCTTTGACAGTCTTGGTGCAGGACGCTGAAAACGACTACTGGACTGCTTCCGCCATCATCGGTTACCTCATTGACGCTCGCACTGAAATCGAGGCGCAATATCAGTATTACCGGTCGGATAACTACATCGACAATTCCGCGTTCACTCAACCCTATGGGGCTGAAGATACCGATCATGGCATGACGGTCACTTTGACGCGTCGCATTCGTGAAAACATGCGCTGGAATCTTAGTTACGGATATTTCCAGCATGCCAGCGATACGTATGGTGGTCGGAATGACTACAAAGCACACCTTGTGTCAACCGGTATCCAGTATCGGTTTTGACCTTGATTTCAAATGATGCACCTGGTTGAGTATGTGTAAGTGATTGATCAAGTGATATATGTGCAAAAATTCGTCTTCAACAAATAATGCGCAGGGTTGAGCAATTTAGGTGCAGTCGTTTCGTTGATCTTTGCTAAGATTAGGACTGTGGAACTTAGGTTCACGAAGAATAACACTTACTTGAAAGATATTATGAAACACATCCCATATATTACCTCTCTCTCAGCTTTCGCCCTACTTGTTTCCTGGAATGCCATCGTGTTGAATACGACGGCAGCCGAAACAGAAATTGACCTTTCTGACGTCAAGGTCACAAAGGAAACGGTCGAACTTTGGAAAGAGCATTGTTCTTCTTGTCACGGTAATGATGGCAAAGGAAAAACAAAGGCCGGGCGCAAAGCCAAAGTCAAAGACCTGACCGATAAGAAGTATCAGGCGAGTTTCACTGATACGAAGGGATTCCTGAACACCAAAAATGGTATGAAGGATGACAAGGGCAAGGAACAAATGAAGGCATACGGCGAGAAACTCAAGGATGATCAGTTGAAGCAATTGATCAAGTTCGTGAGAGTGCTTCCCGATAAAAAGAAATAAACTAGAAACCGCAACCATTCATACAAAAGGCTAAATTATGGCGACCTCTCAATCCAAAATGGCACCTGCGGTCATCTGGTCAGGCGCCTTTCTAGCTCTTGCGGTCTGCTTCCTCTTGGAACTATGGGGAGCGCCTCGGATTCCGACTCCCGTCGAGGTGGAAGAGGCGCTCTCAGCAGACATGGCGCTTCCGCGTTATTCTGTATCGGAGCTTATCGCATTGGACGAGGATGTTTCGGGGCTGGACTGCTATGCCTGCCATGAGAAGGACGACCCCGTCGCCACCCTCAGAAACGATGCAGGTGAAGTGATCGTCGGAAACGGTCACCGCGATTTGGTTTTTTCAAGGCTGAATTGCATGGCTTGTCATCCAGAGGAGAGTCCTTATGAATTGGATTGGGACGATGACGGAAACACGATCATCCCCGACGAGCACGCTCACCTCACCATCCATCATGGTCCAGGGGGAACTAACAACGACTGCATGATCTGCCATGACAGCGAAGATCTCACCGTTCTGAAAACCAAAACGGGCGGGAGGTTGAGTCCGGAGCAAAGCAACGAATTCTGCAGAGATTGCCACGGTCCGAAATATCGCGATTGGGAAATTGGGATTCACGGCCGTTTGAACGGGTTCTGGGATCAATCAGCCGGTGATCGTGTGAAACGGGATTGTACATCCTGTCACGACCCGCACTATCCGGCATTTCTCCCTTTCTCACCGGCGCGAGGTCCGGTCCCCATGCACGGTTCAAATCATCACCCAACGACGGAAACCGACAACC
>JAQCFT010000106.1 GCA_027619545.1 Verrucomicrobiota bacterium
CGGGTGTGTCTTCCTGGTTGAGAGGGTGTAGCGTTAAAGGCACCCCGGGCTCGACTGTTGCTCCTCGATCCAACCAGTTTCCTCGGAGGAAAATTTCTGTCGTCCGCTTTTGTCCCTTGGGTTGTTCCAGCATGACCGGGACGTTCACTCCTTTCACTTGACTGAGTTCCTGTTCGGTGGTCCCTAGGTTTTCAACCAGGGATTGGAATCCGTCGGATCCAGCCCAGGCTGACCACATGTCTGATTCCGACATGGCAAATCGAGCGCGACGAATCAGCAGGGGGATGGCTCCTGTTGCTGATTGTTGAAAGAGCATGCTGATGCGAATGCTGCCGCTTGCGGGGAGATCTATCGGTTGCTCAGGAATCAAGGCTGCTGTGCGGGGAGCGTTCAAACGAGTGTAGGCACCCCATCCGTTGCCTCCATCCTTGAGACTATCGGTGGCATCATAAAAAGCCGCGGGATCATCATCGACTACCCATTTGAAGGGGATGCCGGATTGATCTTCCGGATCGGGTTCGGTTCCTGGGGCATTCACCCACAATTTGAAACGACTTAGGACAAATCCCATCTCAGGAATGGACAATGCGGCGGTCGGGTTGTTGGGCAGGACCTCGATTTTGAGCGCTTCCAATCGAGTCATTCCATCGGGGATTTCAAAGACGATTTCGTATTTCGAACCTGTGGAAAGGTTGCCTTGAGCGCGCACTTCCGGGTGGCCGTCTTCTTGAGTCACCACCAATTGTGTTTCTCCGCTGCTGCTCGCTTTTATGGCGGAAATGGGCTTCCACTGTGATCCCTCACCCAACCGTTTCATGCCTTCTTCAAACAAAGTTTGTCGAATGGATTTTGATGTATCGTAAAGTGAGTTTACCTTGGCCAATTGATCCAACTCGCTGGGGATTTTGACGAGAGGGAAATCTTCGGTGACATCTGCATCTTCGGATGTATTGAAGAAGGCGAGGAATTTGTAAAATTCATCGTGCGAAAAGGGATCATATGGATGGCTGTGGCATTGTATGCAGCGGAAGGATGTTCCCTGGAACGCTTCCCAGGTGGTGCTGAGGCGGTCGATCACTGCGGCCATGCGGAACTCTTCGTCGTCGGTTCCACCTTCGGTATTGGTTTGAGTGTTTCGGTGGTAGGTTGTTGCCAGCAGATCTTCAAGTGTCCTGTCCGGCAACAGGTCTCCAGCCAATTGCTTGATCAGGAATTGATCGTAGGGCATGTCCTCATTGAAGGACCGGATGACCCAATCTCTCCAGGGCCAGACATTTCGTCCCAGGTCTTTTTCATATCCCTGTGTATCGGCATACCTGGCCAGGTCCAACCACATGGAAGCCCAGCGTTCTCCATAACGAGGTGATTTCAGCAATCGTTCAACTTCCTGCTCATAGGCTGTGGGGGAGGGGTTGTTTTCAAATGTCAGGATTTCATCCGGTGTGGGGGGAAGTCCGGTCAGGTCCAATGAAACTCTCCTGAGCCAGATGGCCCGGGGTGCGGGTTGGGACGGGTGCCACCCTTTCTCTTCCAGTCGATTCAAAATAAACGCATCGATAGGCTGTTTGCTCCATAATGCGTGGTTTGTTTCAGGGGGGGTGTGTCTTTCGGGGGCTTTGTATGCCCAGTGTGTATTCCAGGGAGCACCTTCGTTGATCCATGTTTCGAATGTTTCGATCGTTGCAAGGTCCAATCCCGGTCCTTCTTCAGGAGGTGGCATTCTGTCGTCCGGGTCGCTGGTGCGGATGCGGCGTATGATTTCGGATGCGGAAGCATTGCCCGGGATCAGTGGTATTTCTCCGGATTTGGCCGGTTTGAGCAAGCCTCCTTGAGCTAGAAAACTGACATTGCCAGCCTGCTTCACCCCACCGTGGCATGAGGTGCAATGTTCGTTCAACACGGGTTGTATGTCTGAAGAGAAATTAACCTCGGCTTGAGCATTCAGGTTTGGGAACTGCATCCCTGCCAGCAACCCGACGGCAAGGCAGGTTATGAAGTTATTGGTCGTGAAATTCAAACCAATCGTATTTGGGACTTTCATCGTCCCTACACCATAAGCAACAGAAGGAGGACTGACAAGTCGTCGGGGAAAGAGAAACACACTGTTTGTTGCCGTCTGGAGGGCAATTGGAGTGCAGTGTCGGTCAATTTGAGGGATTGGATTTGTGTCGCCACTTTTCGATCAATTGCCCGATTTGTCCTGCATCGATGGGTTTCGCAATATAGTCGTTCATGCCCTCTTCCAAGCATTTTTCCCTATCACCGCGCATGGCATTGGCAGTGATCGCGATGATGGGGACGCGCTCGGTTTCCGGGACTTTGTTGTCGAATTCGATGTCACGGATGCGTCTGGTTGCTTCGTAACCGTCCATTTCCGGCATTTGGCAGTCCATGAAGATGATGTCATAGGATTGCTTGCGAGCCATGGCGACAGCTTCTTTGCCGTTGATTGCCAGATCCACATGGCAACCCATTTGGGACAAGATTTTGGCCGCCAGCTTTTGGTTGACCGTGTTGTCTTCGACCAGCAGTACGGTGAATCCTTCCGGGAGGGGCTTCATCTGGTTTGGATCGAATTTCACCGAGCCCTCCTGAGCGAGTCGATTCGGTTCGGTGGCGGATTTAGACAGGTCCGATGCGAATTCCCAGGCTGGCAGGGTGAACCAGAACACGGATCCGTTTCCTTCCTGGCTCTTGAATCCGATCTGTCCGTTCATCAGGGTCACCAATTCTTTGCAAATGGCAAGACCGAGTCCGGTGCCACCATATTTGCGTGTGGTGGAGGCGTCGGTTTGTGAGAACTTTTCAAAGAGTAGATTTTGTTTGTTGGTAGGAATGCCGATGCCCGTGTCGGTGACACTGATTTTGAGTCCGTCCGGGTGTTTGTCGACCGCTGTTTTTTCCACACGAACATGAATGAAGCCTGATTCAGTGAATTTGATCGCATTGGAAAGCAGGTTGATCAACACTTGTTTGGTTCTTCCCGGATCACCCACCAGATGTTTGCGGGCGTCCGGTTCGTAAAATAGTTTCAGTTCCAGATTCTTGGCGTTGGCTTGTTCGGAGAGGAGTTCGACCACTTCATTGCATGTGGCTGCCATGTCGAACGGTGTGGAATCCAGGAAGAATTTACCGGCCTCGATTTTGGAGAAGTCCAGAATGTCATTGATGATCACCAACAGGGATTCACCGGAACTTTTGATGGTGTTGGCGTAGTCCCGTTGTGTTTCGTCCAGGCTGGAATCGAGCAGAAGGTTTGTGAAACCGATGACCCCATTCATCGGGGTACGGATTTCATGGCTCATAGCGGCCAGGAATTCACTTTTTGCCTTGCTGGCTGCCTGGGCTTCAACGGCGAGTTGTTTGGCTTCCTCGATGGATGCTTTCAGCTTTTCGTTGGTCTCCAACAGTTGGTTGTTGATGGATTCGGTTTCCGCGTGTGCCTGTACCAGTTCGGAAGTGCGTGCTTTGACTCGATCTTCCAATTGTTCGTTTGTCTTGCGGATCATTTCATCCCTGTGTTCCACCTCTTCAAGCATTCGGTTGAATCCTTCGTAAAGCAATCCGATTTCATCTTTTGACGGGCTGTAGACACGCATGGAGAAATTCTTTTCGTTGGCGATTTTTTCAGTTGCTTCAGCCAACAGTAATAGGGGATCGGAGATGAATCGCTGCAGCTTTCGGCCTGCCAGGAGAGCCAGGATCACCGATGTGATGGCGATCAGGGCGAAGACAGCCGTTGTGGTGACGGCTTTGATTTGAGCGTTTTTCACGCTTGCGAAGATGGAAATGATCGCTTCAGTCTTACGGTCGGATGTGAAAACAAAAGGCACGGCAACGTGCGCTGTCCATCCATTCAGCTCTTCCGTTTCGGGAGGAGCGTCGCTGGTCATTGGGAGATTGATGTCATTGGTATTTTCGTGGTTCAGGAATTGCCCCCGTAATTCATTATCCACAAAAAGTTGAACCCCCATGTCGGGATCCAGATAAGCAAATATCTCCGAGAGAGCCTTGTCCCCTTCCTCCCTGTCCGCGGGGGGGAGTGATCTGCTCAGACTGTTGGTGGCTATTTTAGCCAGGAGGGAACTTTCGCTCAGGCCTTTGTTTTTGTAGTGCAGAAGGCTCAGACCAAAAATGGCACCGAGCACCAGCACCATCGCCAACGAATTGGTGATGATGTTCAAAGTATTGACTTTGCCGCTCAGCGGTTTTTTCGCGAAAAATTCCTTCATACGAGTCAGGCCCGAACCCTTACCCTGTTAAAATACATAACATGCATGCATTTGTCACGGTTGTAAAACGGAGAAATCATTATCTGTCATCGTATCTTGAAAACCATTCGGCTGTATGCTTAAACGATAGGCGTCATGATTGAGCTCAAGGGGCTAGTGAAGCAATTTGGCGATTTGATCGCTGTGGACGGCATCGACCTGGTGGTTCCCAGGGGCGAGTTCTTTGCCGTGCTCGGCCCCAATGCGGCTGGAAAGACCACCACCATCAAAATGATGGTCGGGTTGGTCAAACCTACACGCGGTTCGGCCGTGGTGGCCGGATATGATATTCAGCAGAACCCATTAAAAGCCCGCGAACGGCTGGCCTATGTCCCCGATTTTCCTTTTCTGTACGAGAAACTGACACCTCTGGAGTTCATGCGGTTTACCGGTCAATTATTTAAAATTGATCACGACCGGGTTCGCAAGGAAGGGGAGCAATTGGCCAGACGGTTTCATCTGGATGCCTTTTTGCACAAGCCCATCGAAGGCCTTTCACATGGCACTCGACAGCGTGTCGCCATTGCATCGGCTTTGCTGCATGATCCGGAGGTATTTGTGATCGATGAGCCCATGGTCGGCCTGGATCCTCAGCATGCACGGATCGTTAAAGACATTTTAAAAGAACGTTCTCAGGCAGGAATGACCGTGTTCCTGTCCACGCACCAATTGTCGGTGGCAGAAGAAATGGCTGATCGTATCGGCATCATTCACCAGGGGAAATTGATCGCTATGGGCACGAGCGAGGAGTTAAGGCGTCAGAGCGGACAGGATGGCGCTCTTGAGAAGAGTTTTCTGAGATTGACAACGGAAACCGAGTCTGCGGTGACGCATCCTTGAATCATGGACCCAGGCGATACCAACTCGGAGCCTCATCGTGAGCGCAGCGCTTTTGCACTGTTGGCGGGTGTTCATCTCAAACAGAACTGGCGGCGATTGGAAGCCGTCCTCTTACAGTCCAAACTGTTATCCGTTACAGTTCTGTTGTTCATTGTGGGATACTGTTGGTTGTCTTTCGCCCTTTTTTATCGTGCGATGCGCTTTGTCGGGGCGTTTCCGGGTTTGGGGGATTTGCTGGTGGAACGCATGATTTTTATCTTGTTCGCGTTCCTGTTTGCGTTGTTGCTGATCAGTAATCTGGTCATCAGCTATTCAAACTTGTTTCGTAATCGCGAAACAAATTTCCTCCATTGTCTGCCCATTTCTCCCAATGCCATCTTCCAATGGAAGTTTCTCGAATCGACCGTAGTGGCTTCCTGGGCGTTTCTGTTTTTGATTGCTCCACTGCTGGTTGCTTATGGTTTGGTGGAGGATGTGGACTGGACCTTTTATCCCGTGACAGTGTTCATGGTTTTGATGTTTGTGATTCTGCCAGCCATTGCCGGGGCCTGGTCGGCGATCGGATTGGCCCGTTACATGGATCGGCGGTTTTTTCAGTACACGACTCTTGGTTTGGGGGTCTTGGTGTTGGTGGCGTTGGCGTTCTGGTTGAAACCTGATGTGGTGACAGACGACATGTTGGAGACCCGTGTCATGCTGGTATTGGATCGTTTGTTGAAAAACACCCAGTTCAGTCAGTTTGCCTTTCTGCCCAGTTATTGGCTGGCATCCGGTGTGATTTCATGGAGTGAGGGGGCAATCAGTGCCACGGGCTTTTTTATGTTGGTCATGCTGAGTTATGGATTGTTCTGGGGGCGGTTTACGATGGTGATGGCCGGTTCACCTCTTTATGAAGCCGCTTCCGCAGTTCAAAGTCGCGGACCGGTGGCGAGTCGCTGGAAATGGGTTCAGTGGTTGGATCGTGGCAAAAGGAATCGTTCCAAGGCTTGGAGTCCCGGTTTTTTGGAGCGTTTTTTTGGTCTGCTTTTCTGGATGCCTCCGGATTTTCGTGCTGTTTTGGTGAAGGATGTTCGGGTGTTCTGGCGGGATACGAGTCAATGGGGGCAAAGCCTTCTGCTCTTTGGATTGCTTGCGGCCTACATTGTGAACCTCAAGAATTTTTCATCGAAACTCAACAATCCCTTCTGGATTCACCTTATTTCCTACATGAACCTGGGGGCTTGCTCGCTCAATCTGGCGACCCTGACCACTCGCTTTGTGTTTCCCCAATTCTCTCTTGAGGGCAAGCGGCTTTGGATCGTTGGCATGGCACCGATTGGTTTGAAAAAGGTCATCGGCATCAAATACACACTGGCCTGTCTGATTTCCATGAGTCTCACCGGTATCTTGATTTTCATGTCTTGCCACATGTTGAACATGCCTTGGATGCAGATCGGTTATTTTACTTTTGTGATTGCGGTGATGGCTTTGACGCTTAACGGTCTTGCCATGGGGTTGGGTGTGATCTATCCCAATTTCAAGGAAGATAATCCCAGTAAAATTGTCAGTGGTTTCGGTGGGACATTCTGTTTGGTGCTGAGTTTCTTGTATATTGTTGGAAGCATCGCCATTTTGGCTGTTGGATCTCCCTGGCGGGAGCAAACTGTTCCTTGGGTGGTGGCGTTGGGCTGGGGGAGCTTTACGGTGTTGTCATTGGGATTGGGTCTGATTCCTTATCGCATCGGGATCAATCGGCTTCGGCACATGGAAATTTGAAGGTTTTTGCGAAAAAAGAGGTCGAATGGACGTTAAAATGTCCCCGGTCGCTTTACAGATCCGCATGTTGTCATTATTTTAATAGGATGGCTCCGCACGACGACAACGATTTTATCGACAGGGAATACCAGCAATCCCAGCAAATGTCCCTCACCGACATGGCCGAAGCGCCTCAGGATGGTCCGATTAAACGCATTCCTGCACGCGAACAACTTGAGGCCAAGGTTGGTACCACACAACAGCGACTCATTGCGCTCAAGCAGGAGCAGGAGAGGCTCGAAAAGGAAAGAGTCGCTCTCGAGGATTTAAGGAGACGTCGTGCCGAATTCACCCAAGGGCGCGAGGAAATGTTGAACAACCTGAGCAAAGGCATCGCCACGCTTGAAGAGGAAGAGGAAAAAGCCCGCCGTCAAATTGAGGACATGGGCAAATCCCTGGTGGAATTTCGGGAGCACTTGGAAAAGGTGGAGGAATTGTCAGAGGATGCCTGGGAAGAGGACAATCTCAACCGCGAACTTACCCGTGCGCTCATCACCATCGAGAACGCACGTAAGGAATGGATCAGCGCCGTTCCAAAATTTCCGGTTCTCAATCCAAAAACCGCACCAACATCGGCCCCTGTGCCGCATTCCATTCCGGAGCCTAAAATCAAAACCACGCCCAAGCCAAAATCTCCATCGACCCTTCAATCCCTGTTGGCATCGCTGGATTTCGACCAGTTTTCCTGGAAACAATGGGCTCAAATCGGGTTGGCATTGACTTGGCCTGTGGCTTTGGTCTTACTGGTTGGCGTGTTCATGCTGGTAGCTGTATGGCTTCAGGGTGGATCCTGATGCCTCGTAAGGCAGTCAGAAAATGACAAGACATGATGCGCATCACCGGTAAAGGTTCCCTTTTGAACAAATTGCTGCGGGCTGGGAAAGATCCCATTTCAGCCAGGGCACGCAACCTGAACACTCGCGCCCGTGAACTCAAAGCCGAAATCCGGCGTTTGAAAAAGCAATCCAGCCAGGAACCGAAATTTCAACGAACAACTTCGCTGCTCTCACGAAAGTCTGATGACCGGTCAGACCGTTCATCAATGGGGGCTCTATTTGAAACGGTTGAGCACGACGATTTGCGAGTCGTCGAAGAAATCCGGGATCCCGAAGCCCATTATAACGCATTGGGTGTTCGGAAACTCGATCCCATGGCTTGGGTACGCGGGCGGGTTGGCGGCAAGCCGGAATTTCAACGAAAGTCCGTATCTGAAAAACCGAAGCCTCAGAAATTGGCGCAATACATGGCCGTTGGAGGAGTGCAGGGGATTGAGCCGTTGCGGCGGGAAAAACGCATTGCGCGCAACCGGTTTCTGATGATGTTTGTCCTGTTTCTGCTCATCCTTTGCGGTGTGTTTGCCGTGATGCGTCCCTGACTCATGGAAGAACCGATTCACATCGACGCCTTTCGGATTGGTTCCGATACCTGGGTTTCCGCTTTTTCCGGGGCGGGACTCACAGGACTCTGGTTCCCCGGCCGGTTTCCTGTCGAGATAAATGCCGATACCGGGCATCGTCCTTACAAACATGTTCAGGAATGGCAAAAGGCTACCCGGCAGTGGGTTAAAGACTATCTGCAGGGAAAGCAGCCTGGAGCCCAGACTGTTCCACCACTTGATCTCCAGCTTGGCACCCCGTTTCAACAAAGCGTCTGGCTTGCCTTGCAGAGCATCCCGTACGGCAAGACCAGGTCTTACGGTGAAATAGCCAAAAAGATCCGCAAACCAAAAGCCGTCCGGGCTGTCGGCGGAGCCTGTGGTGCCAACCCAATACCCCTGATCATTCCTTGCCATCGAGTGCTGGCAACCAACCGGAAGTTGGGTGGTTTTTCAGGAGGGATTGAGTGGAAACAACACTTATTGGATTTGGAAGGTGTTGAAATATGATCGATCAGACTGAACCCGCCAACGATCAGACGACATCGTTCACGCAGCATATTTGGGATGCCTGGCGCATTGGTGTGCTGGGATTTGGCTTGGCCAGCCTGGCTGTTTTTGGTTCTTGGGCGTTTCTTGGAGGGTGGTTCTATCGTGCTCTGGGAGAAGCGGGCGCTTACATTGCCTGGTTGGTTCTTTATCTCGGGATTGGCTGCGAGGTCATGAAGGGGCTGACACCCGGACCGGGTGCGCGATTGAAGTTTTTTAAGATTTTCTCAACTTCATTTGCCGCATATGCCGTCATATGGATTGTTGTCTGGATGTTGACGCGCAATCGGACAGGTGAGGCTTTGGCGGCGGTATTTGGATCGCTGGCCATGGGGCTTTGCATTTGTGCGTTTCTTGGCAACATGAAGGAATGGCACCGGGTATGGATGGTGCTGACGATTTCCAATGCCAGTGGCTACTTCATCGGATCATGGCTGCATGCCTCCATGGGGATGCCGTGGGGTGCGGTGGCCTGGGGTGTGGCGTATGGATTCTTTTTTGGAGGAGGGATCGGACCTGCCTTCTGGTTCGCCAGGACGGGCGGGATGGTTGCAAAAACGCCCAATGAACGAGATGCTTGAGCAGTTGATTTGAATTTTCACTCCTTTGATTTGTTCACCAAAGCCTGCATTACCAGATCCTGTCCTACTTTTTTCCAGCTTGCGTTTTTCAATCGAATCGCTTCCTGAAGAGTTTTCGCGCCCCTTCCGCTGACGGCTCGTCGCGAATGTTCGCCGCCCAGCACTTTGGGGGCATAATAAAATGCCACTGCGTGAACTAGCTGTTGCTCGAAGAATCCTGCATTGACCTTGCCACCACCTTCCACCAGCAGTGATGTGACATTTTCTGCTCCCAATTGAAGCAAAAGCCAGTTCAAATCGATGTGACCACTATTGGGAGACTCCCACACTTTGACCTTCTCTTGCAGAAGTTTCACTCGTTTTCGGGGTGCTGACTGGGATATGACAACCCGCGTCCACTGGTTCCACGGATCCGTGACCAGTTTGGAATCGAGTGGAATGCGTGCTTTGGAATCGAGCACCAGGCGCAGGAGCGGTTTGGATGGTTGAGTCGAAGTCCCCAGACGCACTGTGAGAGATGGATCATCCATTAGGACGGTTTCGATGCCCACCAACATGGCATCCATGCCAAACCTCAGCTTCATGGCGTGCCTGCGCGCTTCGGTGCCGGTGATCCATTTGGATTCTCCGGATGCGGTTGCAATCTTTCCATCCAGGGTCATGGCGGCCTTGATGGTTACCCAGGGGCGATGGTGCTGGATCCAGTGAAAGAAGGAGTGGTTCAATGCCATGGCTTTGTCTTCAAGCACTCCGCTCGTCACCTTCAGGCCTGCTGATTCCAAAAGTGCAATGCCTCGCCCTGCATGTTTCGGATTGGGATCCAGGCATGCCACGACCACCCTTTTGATACCTGCATCCAGAATGGCCCGGGTGCAGGGGGGGGTTCTTCCTGTGGTGGAGCAGGGTTCCAGGGTGACGTAAAGAGTGGCATCATTGACTCTGTTTTTGCGTTGTTTAGCGTCGTTCAACGCCGCGACTTCGGCATGTGCTTCACCTGCCTTTTTATGCCAACCTTCACCGATGATGGAGTCCCGGCGTGTCAGCACGGCCCCGACCATTGGGTTGGGCGATACGCGGCCATAACCGCGCTTTGCCAATTGAAGTGCGCGTCGCATGAACTTCAGGTCCATATCATCGAACGATGTCGTCATTCTCTGGGGTATTCTGGATGGTATTGATCGAAGAAACCAACAAAAAGGGCGTCTCCTTGTCATGGGAGACGCCCTTGAATGCCTTTAACTGGACGGATACATCATGCCTTGGCCACCAATTGGCGGAGGACATATGGCAGGATGCCACCGTGGCGGTAGTATTCGATTTCGATATCGGTGTCGATGCGGCAGCGCAACGCCACGTCGACCTGTTGGCCGTTGGCGCGGGTGATGCGCAGTTGCAGTTCCTGACGGGGTTTCAGATCGTTGTTGAGTCCGACAATGTCAAAGGTTTCACTGCCGTCGAGGTTAAGTGATTGGACATTTTGACCATCTTCGAATTGCAGAGGCAGCACACCCATGCCCACCAGATTGGAGCGATGGATGCGTTCGAAACTGGCGGCCACCACCGCGCGCACTCCCAGCAAGCGGGTGCCCTTGGCGGCCCAGTCGCGCGAACTTCCTGTTCCATACTCCTGACCGGCCAATACGACCAATGGAGTCTTTTCCTCGGCGTAACGTTGAGCGGCATCGTAGATGCTGGTTTGGTCGCCGGATGGCTGGTGCTTGGTGACACCGCCTTCCACGCCGGGAACCATCAGGTTCTTGATGCGCACATTGGCAAAGGTTCCACGGGTCATGATTCGGTCATTGCCGCGTCTTGAACCGTAGCTGTTGAAGTCGGCTACTGCCACGTCGTTTTCGCCCAGGAATCGTCCGGCGGGTGAATCTTTTTTGATCGCTCCGGCGGGACTGATATGGTCGGTGGTCACGCTGTCCCCGAAAATGCCCAAGGCGCGTGCACCTTCGATCGGGGTGATGGTGCCGGGTTCGAGATCGAAGTCCGTGAAGAATGGCGGCTCTTGAATGTATGTGCTCTTCAAATCCCACTCATATACGTCGCCCACTGAAGATGGGATTTCGTTCCATTTCGGATTCTGGTCGGCAAAGTCGGTATATAGTTTGCGGAAAACTGCAGGATCCATGGCCTTGGCAAACAGGGCTTTGATATCCTCCAGGCTCGGCCAGAGATCTTTCAAAAAGACCGGGTTGCCTTCGGAATCGCTGCCGAGGGCTTCTTCTTCCAGATTGATATCCACACGACCTGCCAGGGCAAACGCCACGACCAGAGGCGGCGACATGAGGAAGTTGGCTTTGATGTTTTGGTGAACGCGGGCTTCGAAGTTTCGGTTTCCGGAAAGGACGGAAGCAGCGACCAGGTCGTTGTTGACGACGGCTTCTTCGATCGGTTTGGCCAATGGACCGCTGTTTCCGATACAGGTGGTGCAGCCGTAACCAACCAAATTGAACCCAAGTTGATCCAGGTAAGTTTGGAGTCCGGCTTGCTCGAGATAATCGCTCACGACGCGGGAACCTGGAGCCAGGGAAGCCTTGACAGCAGGGTTGACTTTAAGCCCTTTTTCGACCGCTTTCTTGGCGAGCAATCCGGCACCGAGCATGACACCCGGGTTGGAGGTGTTGGTGCAGCTGGTGATGGCTGCGATCAGCACGCTGCCATGTTTGAGCTCCACAGAACCGGAGCCGTTGTTGTCAACGCTCACCTGAGTGGATTCCAAGGCAGCAGCGTCCTTGCCGAATCCGCCTTCGGCAACCGGTCTGGAGAACATGGATTGAAAACTGTTTTTCAGGTCGGGCAATACGATGCGGTCCTGCGGGCGTTTGGGGCCCGCCACGCTGGGTTCGACGGTTCCCAGATCGAGTTCCAGATCGACCGAGTAGTCGATGTCGCCCTTGTTGGGGATGCCGAACAGGCCCTGCGCCTTGTAGTAATTTTCATAGGTGGCGCAGAGTTCCTCCGAACGTCCGGTCGCTCGCATGTAGTTCACGGTTTCCCCGTCGATGGGGAAGAATCCCATGGTTGCGCCGTATTCGGGGGCCATGTTGGCGATGGTAGCACGGTCCACCAAAGGCAGCGCCTGGGCACCCGGGCCGTAGAATTCGACGAATTTACCGACCACTTTCGCTTTTCGCAGCATTTCGGTAACGGTCAACGCCAAGTCGGTCGCGGTAACCCCTTCGCGTAGGCTTCCGGTCAGGTTGACGCCCACGACGTCAGGTGTGAGGAAATACACAGGCTGGCCGAGCATGCCTGCTTCGGCTTCGATGCCACCCACGCCCCAGCCAACAACCCCGAGGCCGTTGATCATGGTGGTGTGTGAATCGGTGCCGACCAGGGTGTCCGGATAATAGATATTGTCTGCGCTGAGAACCCCTTTCGCAAGGTATTCAAGATTGACCTGATGCACGATGCCGATACCGGGAGGGACGACTTTGAAGGTATCGAAGGCCTGCATGCCCCATTTGAGGAACTGGTAGCGTTCGCGGTTGCGGGTGAATTCTTTGTCCAGATTTCGGTCCATGGCGTCGGCGGTGCCGGCGAAATCCACCTGCACGGAATGATCCACCACAAGATCAACGGGAACGAGGGGTTCTATGATCTTTGAGTTCTTGCCCAATCGGTTGACGGCGGAACGCATGGCGGCCAGGTCTACAAGCAGCGGTACTCCGGTGAAATCCTGAAGCACGATGCGGGCGACCACGAAGGGGATTTCAGAGGTCCGTTCGGCTTTGGGCTGCCAGTTGGCCAGTTGGCGGACGCTTTCTTCGGTGACTTTGATTCCGTCACAGTTGCGGAGTACGGACTCCAGCACGATCCGGATGGAGACTGGCAGGCGTGAAATGCTGCCTATCCCGGCCTCTTCCAACGCCGGTAAGCTGTGTAATTGACCCTGGCCTCCACCGCCTAGTGTGAATTCCCTCAGTGTGTTCATTGTATTGTTGCTGCTCATATTCAATGTTTCGGTTCGTTCCCAATCGGAACGATTCATGTTCATTTCAGAATCTAAACAGGATCACCATGCGAATCCGCACTTGGAAAGTCAAGTCGGCGGTCGGGGCGAGTCGTTTGAGTGTGGTTTGCTTTTAGAGGAGTGAATGGACTGATTACTCCCGGTTTTCCAGACTACTTTTTGGGAAACTTGCATCAACAAAAGACCTTGAACTCTGGGATGGGCACAGGATATCAGTTGGTTATATGGCGCATTGTTATCCGGTCTCCATGAGGTTCGTAAGGTATCGGTTGGATAAAGTTCTGTAGACGTAGAAGTCGCTATCAATGCTTACCACATATTCAATGTTCATTCTTTCGGCGACAGCAATAAGAGACGTGTCCGCAAAATCAGCCGGCAAATCCGCGTGTTTTTGAGTCTAATGCCGAATGGCTTTCAGGTCCGAATGATCCAATTCAATAACTTCCAACCCTCCGGACAAGACCC
>JAQCFT010000107.1 GCA_027619545.1 Verrucomicrobiota bacterium
CATCGAAAGAGCTACACCAGACAATCTGAAGATCTATGACCTTTCGAATCCGGATCAAGCTCCCGCACTGATCATCGAAAAACTCTTCCCAACCGACAACGCAAACGGCAACAACGTGGGAGCCGTTTCCTTTGGGCCAAACCGTCTCTTTGCATTGAACACCAACAATGGATTGCTGGCCTTTGAACTGAATCTGAATGCGGTGGATGCCCAGCCAGCCAAACTAACCCAAATAACGTTGATGCCGAATACGGGAATCACAATCCAATACGAAGGCACCCCAAACACAGAATACGTCCTGGAGGCGAGCAGTGACTTTCTTTCCTGGACCACGGTTCAGACATTCAACACCAATGAAACGGGAAATGGCATCGTCGCTGAAAACGATGCAAGGACTCAACACGACACACGTTTTTACCGAATCATCTTACCCTGAATACACGAACGCATTCATTCTAGGGAGGAAGCTCAACCAAATAGTTGCGGAAAATCAAACCAACATCATCCTCGCATATAAAGTTCATGAAAAATAAATTCAAAACCCCAAAGAACCTGATTTGCTTCATCCTGCTTGCATGCGCACTGCCATTTTCATCCACCGCACAAGGACCAAACTTCAAAGACATCTTTCAAAAAGCAGCTCAATTACCCGCTGAGGAGCGAGACGCCTTTATCCAGAAGGAGATTCACATACACAACACGGAAGTACGGATAACAGAATTCACTGAAGAGGTGGATCAGGAATATACTCCCTTCTTCAAAGAAATGGGACTTACCGAAGAACAGATCGAGACCTTCAAGAAACTCCGTGTTGATCTATTGCATCTAGCCATTGAAGATGGTGACCCAAGAATGGAATTCATTTCAAATCGACATGCCTATGATTTGGATATCATCGACACCATGGATCAAACCTATCTAAAGCGATTGGAAAGCCACCCACTGACAAAAAGGTTACCCCACACGGTTAACGCTTCAATTTGGACCAAGGATAATGACAAGGAATATGAATCACTCTACATGAGTTGTGGCATTTCGAAGGCACATATTGAGGATTTCAAAATCAAACGTCGCAAACTCCACCAGGAGGCCGAGAGTCTGATCGAACCAAGGGAGAATCTGATCAAAACGCGTGAAACCTACCTTGGCAGATTAAAGAACGTTGCTGGAGAAAAGGCGTTTGAATCATACAAAAGATGGGAGTTGACCAAACAGGCTCAGCGCATTTTCAACATGATAAAAGCACGGACAACTGAGATCAACCTTGAGCTACTGCAAAAAAACGAACCCATCATTGTTGAATTATTGAGGGAAGCCAACGTCCAGCTTTCCCATGATTGGAACTGTCCTTTCGGCCCCCTTCCCAGCCCGATGGTCAGCCAAAAATTAATGGGACTCGACGCTCAGAAGGATTTACCATTACTGGAAGAATCCAGGGACACATTCTTTGCTGCCGCCCGGTCCTATCAGCTTCCTGAATCACTTCTTCTGGAACTTCATGGATTTTTCATGGAACAGATAAACCATCTTCAGGTGTTTATCGATTCAGGGAGGGATCTCGAGCAGAAAATCAAATTTGACGCTTTTGAGTAGATGGTTTTTACCAAAGCCCCTCACATCAAAGAGGGGTCCACCTCCTGGGCACCCCATAGTTGACGCCCTTCCATGCCTCCGGAAACCACTACCCTTTCTCCTGTGATGTGACCGGCAAGACGGTCGGAAGCAAGAAAGACCACCATATTGGCAATATCATCGGGACAGGCTACCTTTGGCAGAGAAAGAGTAGCAGCGACTTTACGGGCCGTCTCCTCATCCATCAACTTTGAAGCGGTTCGTGGGACCACGGTCCACCCGGGACAAACACAATTGATGCGTCCTCCGCAATAATCCTGAGTATGCGGAGCCAGGCGCCCCAATTCGTTTTTAATTGTTGAGGTCAGACCGTAAGCCAACGCCGATTTGGCAGCCGCATAATCCGCGTGCCCAGCCTCACCAAATACCGCGGCGGTGGAAGCGATCAACACCGCATTTCCGCGTTGGGTCTGTTCGACGTGTTGCAGGAAGGCGCGCAAACTGAGAAACACCCCCGTCAACAAGTTATCCAATGTAGCCTGCCACTGTGCCAGAGACATTTGATGCATCGGCACATCCCGCAATTCCCACGCACCGGCATTTGCTACCAATGTATCGATTCGACCAAAATGCTTCAGGGCCCGTTGAAAAAGCGCTTCGGTCTCATCTTCCCTGCTTAAATCCGCTTGCAGGGTCAGGCATTCAACATCGCCCAGTTCCTGCTTCAATTGTTCAACGGCAGTTTGATTGGAGCGATAATGCAATATCACATGGGTCCCTTCGGCGGCAAAGGCTCGCGCAATTCCGGATCCAATCCCGCCCGAAGCTCCAGTCACCAAAACGACTTTGTTTTTTAATCCGCTGTTCATGAATGCCACAAAAGGGTTCTTACCATGCAACCGGCTGACTCGGCAACCATCGGACTACCGAATGAGGTTCGAATCCCTCAACCATTCCACGGCAGCATCAGGCCAAGCGCGCGCTTCACCTTCAGAATGCAGACCGTAGCCATGACCTCCGGTGGCGTATAGCTTAAATGTATGGTGTTTTCCGGCTTTTATTAAAGCTCTGGAATAAATCTTACTGCCGACCACGTGTGTCTTGTCATCCTCACTGTGAATGATCAGTGTTGGAGGAATGTCTGCTTCAAGATCGAGATCTGTGGAAACGCCCCCTTGTTTATCGTTCAGGTAGGCGGGATAAACAAGTATGACAAAATCAGGACGACAGCTGATATCATCGATTTGATCCAACGACGCGTAAGCCGGCTGTGCAAACTGATGGCTTGACCTGGCAGCAACATGTCCCCCCGCGGAAAATCCGATCACCCCGATTCTCTCCGGATCTCCCCCCCATTGCGAAGCATTGGCGCGCGCGATCCGAATGGCGCGTTGGACATCCTGAAGCGCACCATCTCTGTTATTGGGGGTGCGATATTTTAAAACCAATGCCATGATTCCAGCCTGATTGAATCGCTTTGCAATCTGTGAGCCTTCCTTGTCAACAACCGTATAACGGTAACCACCTCCTGGACAAACAATCAAAACAGGAGCAGGATTTTCCGGGTCCAGTTTAGTTTGAAACAAAGTCAAGGTGGGACGACTCACATTGGTGATGCGCTGGAATCCATCATCACGCTTCACTTCTGATTCAGGTTCATTGGCGACCTCTCCTGGCACTTGCCCTTTGGGCCAAACATCCAGGACAAGTTCGTCGGCACACAATGACAAAGATGCCATCATCATTAGAAAGAATCGAATCATACCTCATGATATCCAGGCCCGGACAAAGATTTCAAGTCGGCCAGGTGCTTTTGTGACGCAGAAGTTTTTCTGAAATGACTTATGGCAAACGCCATAGTCCAATCAGATCATCCCGACCAATAAAAGAAAACGGGCCCTGCGGCGACACACGGTAAGCAACGCCAACAAGACCCGTTCCAAGCTGTTCCGCCACTCGGCGGTGCTTTGTTAATTTGACTCAAGCAAAGCGCCAGCTAGCTCTGCGTGTGAAGCTTCACTAGCTGGCGTTGAGATATCGTGTCTGGCAATCAACACTTTCGTGCCAATTATCGAGACCTGAAGTAGGCCTGGCCTTGATCGGCTGGCACAGTGTAAGGACTGGTCGCACTGTCAACAGGTGTCCAGGGACCACTGATCGATCCGGCTGTTTCCAACACGGAACCTTCATAGGTAATGGTTACTTGTCCCCCATCGGCTGCAATCGAGATGGAACTGGGGATGGCTTCGTGCACGATCAAATTATCGATCGCCCACCACCAGTCGTTACCTGCGTCGAAGTAACCAAAGGTCAAGGTTACGTTTTTCGCACCGGCTGGATTATCCAACGATAGAATCACATTTTCATTCGGGGTATGATCCTTGAAGTTGGGGCTGTCGGAATTCGATTCCCACAACATGACTTGCACAGGATCAGCGCCATCATAAGAAGCCATGATATTGGCAGTCTGGTGATAGTTGCTGTCATACTCAGGACGCCAGGAAGAATCAAACTGCAATTGCAAGGCTCCGGCAGTTGCGCCGGTTATGTTCACATCCCAGGAAAGGAAGGTGTTGACATAACCTTCAGCGTGAGGCTGATCATCCCATTCGTCACCATCAGCAATGGCAACGGTTCCGACACCATTTACGAACTCACTGCGGCGTTGATCACCCGCAGTTTGGACCCACCAGTCTTTGTTGGCGAAACTCCAACCAGCCCATTCGGTCACACCGTCCGTGTCGTCATTGCCAACACCAGCCACACCGGAATCATCGATGGACATGTTGTAAGGAGTTGATTTGGTCCAAACATCATCAGCGGCGACTTCTTCATTCACGCTGCTGCCCAGGGTCAGGCGTTCGAAGTTTTCGAAACCATACACACCTGGCTCAAGAACGTGTTGGTAGGCACCTTCTTCGATTCGGACGTTATCAATTGCCCACCACCAGTCGTTGCCGGCATCGAAGTAACCGAAGGTCACCACCATACTCTTGGCTCCTTCAGGATTGCCAAGAGGAACCATCACGCTGTCGTTGGTTGCATTGGGCTTGTAGTAAGGGCTGTCTTCGTTGGATTCCCAAAGCATCACTTGAACAGGTTCGCCACCATCATAGGAAACCGTCACGTTTGCGGTCTGATGGTAGTTACTGTCATATTCAGGACGCCAGGAGGAGTCGAAGTACAGGGCCAATGAACGGGCAGAGGCGGAAGAAACATCCACGGTCCAGCTCATGAAGGTATCCATGAAACCTTCGGCGTGAGGTTGATCATCCCATTCGTCACCATCAGCGATGGCAATTGTTCCGGAAGCTTTGGTGAATTCGCTGCGACGTTGGTCACCGGCGGTTTGAGCCCACCAGTCTTTGTCTGCGAAACTCCATCCGGCCCACTCGGTCACACCGTCGGTGGCGTCATTGCCCACACCGGGAACACCTGAATCATCGATGCTCCAACCTTCAGGAGCAGTCTTGGTCCAGACGTTGTCGGCAGCCACTTCTTCGTTCACACTGGAACCAAGGGTTAATCCCTCGAAATCCTGTGAAGCGAATGAAGGCGCTTGCGGCAAAACACCATAAACTTCGATGTTATCAATGGCCCACCACCAGTTGTTTCCGGCGTCATAATAACGGAACGACAAGCTCATCGTGCTGGCTCCGGCCGGAGCGTCGATGGCGATGGTCACCGTGTCGTTCGGAGCATGGTCCTTGTAGTTAGGATCGTTGGATTCGGAACGGAACTCAGCGATCTGCACAGGCTCAGCTCCATCAAAGGAGGCCTCGATCAGACCAGTTTGGATCACTTCAGGTCTCCAACTGCTGTTGAAGCGGAGAACCAGTGTTCCCTGTTCCACCTCAGCGATGGAAATGGCAGGAGTGATGATTTTGGTGTCCATGGTTCCGAGTCCGGATGGGCTCCCTTTGTCGTCCCATTCGTCACCGTCGGCGATGGCCACGGTTCCGGTTCCCTTGGTGAATTCGGTGCGGCGTTGATCACCTGCGGTGTTAGCCCACCATTCACGATTGGCAAAAGTCCAGCCTTCCCATTCACGAACACCGACTTCGTCGTCGTCCAGACCTGGCAGATCATTCACACGATCCCAGCCGCTGGGCAGTGTGTCGGTCCATACTTCATCGCCAGCAACGCCTTCATCAACGTTGGCGCCGAGGGGCAAGCCTTCGAAACCTTCGAAGAAGATCAAAGAACCAGGGATAGCTTCTTTCACCTCCAGCAAAGCGCTGGAGGATTCAGGAGTAGAACCACCAGCATTGCTCACCACAACACTGTAATTTCCTACATTGGCAGCTTTGGCATTTGAAATGGTCAAAGTGTCAGTGTTTTCATTGGATGATGATGTGGCAATGGATTCGCCCTTGAAGAACCATTCATAAGTGAAGGGGCCGGAACCATCAACGGTCACAGAGAAGGTCGCTTCAGAACCTTCGGTGACTTCAGTAGGAGCAGGAGAGCTCACCAAAGTAGGAGGTGCGGCGCCTGCATTCAAAACCAAGTTATCAATGGCCCACCACCAGTCATTACCGGCGTCAAACATGCCGAACTTCAAGGAAACGGAATCGACACCAGCAGGATTATCGAGCTGTATGATGATTGTTTCGTTCGGAGCATGATCGTGGTAGTTCGGACTGGCTGGATCAGAGACCCAGCGGAGGATTTCAACGGAATCTCCGTTGCTGTAGGTGGCAACAATGTTACCGCTCTGACGATAATTGCTGTCAAACTCGGGTCGCCAGCTGGAAGCGAATTGGATGTAAGCAGATCCGGGAGCAACACCAGCAAGGGAAATTTCAGGTGTTGTCACGTATGTTTCATACCATCCGTTTTCTGCGGAATCAGCGTGAGGTTGATCATCCCATTCGTCGGGATCAGCCACCATGACTGTTCCGGAAGCAAGAACGAATTCACTGCGGCGCTGATCGCCAGCAGCCTCTATCCACCAATCTTTATCAGCAAAACTCCAACCCGCCCATTCGGTCACACCATCGGTTTCATCATCACCAGCACCTGGGACACCACTGTCATCGACATCTCCCCAACCTTCAGGTCCCTTACGGCTCCATGCTGTGTCAGATTCAAGAGATTCATCTTCGTTAGGTCCAAGGACAACAGATTCGAAATCTTCGTAGTAAATGGCAGCATCAAAAGCATGCTCGGCTGTCTGCTCGCCAGCTTTGTCGTCTGAATAAGTGATGGTCAGGGTGTGCTTGGATCCGGGAGCAAAAGGCTGATCGCGGTCTACCAACACAATAAAATCATCACCTGATTTGCTGATGGAAGGACTCTGCACTTCACCGTCCAAGGTAAGCACAATGCTATCCTGATCGATGGAGGTGCTTCCCTGATTCAAAGTAATACCCACATCTGTGGATCGTGAAGCCACATTGCCAGAAGGCAACCAGTTGACGATGTATGATGGAACATCAGGAAGCGTTTCAGGAATACCTGCTGCTGTTGGAGTGCCCAAGGCAAAGGCTTGTCCGGCACTGATGGCGCCTTCTCTCAATTGGATGCTGTTGACATAACCTTCCTTGGTAGGTCCAAACAAAAGGACGTCGAGTTGCGAGTCAATTGTCTGAGGGCCAAAATCCACTAGGTCTCCAGGGATCGACCAGGTGGCAGTCGGTTTGCCGTCCAAATATCCGGAAATGAGCTGTGAGCTGTGATCAATGGTGAAGATAATTCGGTGCCAGGTATCAGGCTGGACTTCACCACCTCCATTACCACCTACGACTGTGTTATTTCCTCCCACTAGTAATTCTGGTCCCGCATAATCAGGATTCAAGTCAGCCAATCCACGTTCGGATGAATTTGAGGCAAGAGGATAATACACATCAAACATGATCGTGTAGGTGTTCGGATCAGCCATGTTGTTGAAAACAGGAAGGGTGAAACCCGTATCCGCTTCCGTGATTTCGGGAAACTTCAGGACCTGAGCCTCTTCACCGTTGATATCACTAATACCGAAGAATGTGGTGGTGCCGAAAGTGCCTTTGGCAAAGAATTCGGTGATCGGGTCACCGCCATTGGCACTGTTGTAGTTTCCGTCAAACTGCCAGAGGCCCACTTGCTGGGCCTGGGCTGACAGCCCGATTCCGATGGTCGCCGCGAGCAGCGCCATAGAACTTAGTATTTGTTTTATGGTTATCATGTTCTATATAGCAATATGAATATATTGGGTATGAGGGGTGTAAGAAAAAGCTGTGCTTAGCCCCTACTTCGTCAGGGCTCGTTGTCGCATGAGTTGTTCGGCCTTGCGATCGCCTTTTTCCTGGGCGGCACGTGCCACTTCATCATTGACTGTCATGAGACATCGGCTGGCGGTTTGGCGCTGAGGATCTGTGAGATCTCGACGTGAGCACAAAGCTTGAATGATGGATGAAGATTTGACGTAATCTTGTTTTGAATATGCAATAAGAGCATCCTGAACAATCTGTTTTACCTCTTCAGAAGCATCCGCAAACGCCTCATTCATGGCAGGATTCACCTCGTCGGGACCAAATGATTCAGGCCCCGTGTATTTTTCCTCACCACAACCGGAAATCAGCCAGATGCATAGGGTCAGCGCGAACACCAACCAAGTGGATTTGTTGTCTTTCATCATAGTCGAATCAGGTTGTCAGTTAAGGACGCTGTTGAGGATCTTCTCCTGTATACCAGCGGTAATCGACACCTTTATCGAAACCAGCGTAATTGACCGTGCTTACATGTCCGCCAATCCAAAGAATGTTGTTGCGCTGGTTGTGACGATACCACTCAAGCCACATTTCCCTTTCTGGATAAAGTCCCTGAAGATCGAAACGCCATTGGGTCAAAATCTCACTCTGTCCAGGAAACAGTCCGATTGAGTCGGGAACACCTTCCATCTTTTGCTCTGCGGCGTCTTGACAGAAAATCGTGGTCGTTGGATTGGTGAAGGCTGAGATCTTCGGTTTTCTTCCACCAGCGGTCATTTGACCATTGATTCCGAATGCTGAATCCAACCAAAACGAAGCAGGAAACCTCAATCCCGTTTCGCGCCATTCATCGACATGTTTGGCACTCGGGCAGTTAAAAATGGAACGTGCATTTCCAACATAGTCCGAGTAGCCAATCCCCCAATAAGCATTCCCATGATCCTTTTCAAGCTGAGCGGTCGAACGGGGATTGATGGTCCACATACCATGATTGGGAAAGTTCCCGTTGATGTTCCAGAACTCGTCATTGTTGTCGTCCGCATACATGACGATCGCCAAGCCGATTTGCCTCAGATTGTTGATGCACTTGGTTCCCTTGGCTTTTTCTTTCGCCTGGCTTAGAGCCGGCAAAAGCATGCCCGCCAAGATGGCGATAATGGCAATAACCACCAATAGTTCGATGAGGGTAAAGCCGGATCTTCTCAGTAAAGAGCCGGATGGGTTTCGTTGAATGGAATTCAAACCAGATTTCAGATTCATATTTGTTCGGGTGTTGTGATAAGATTGAGCACTTGGCAAATTGTCACAATAAAAAACTTGAAAAACAATATCTAATTTGTCAGGACCCCATAAACACTTTTGCGTTCATAGGCGAAACGAATATTGGATTCAGGCCTTCAACTCACTCTCAGCACGACCTAGAAGCTGGCCCGATTAGAAGGCGGAATAAAAGAGAAATGGTTACAATTAGGTTACAAGAAGGGGATCTCAATTGGAACCGGTGCTCCTGCCAGTAAGTTTGCTGTAAGACCTGACGTAACTGTAGAAAACAATTCCATTGGAACGATCAACAGTGATAAAACTTCGTTCGGATTCGTAAGATTCCGGACTTTCAACCGACATGGGGCGCCACCATGGATAGTCTCCAACACCTTGATGCCATGCAACATAGTCTGAAGGTTCTTCGGTGAGAGAATCGAGCCCCAATGTGGACTCAACAAACGTATTGATGGTCGACTCGTCTACCTTGAATCGAACGTATTCGCCATATACGTCTGCATCCTCGTAATTGCCTGGCTCCAGACGAAAACATACTTCAGAGGCACTCTCCGGATAACTGGTTTCGTGGCTGTATTTTTTGAACAACTTGCGCTTTGCTTCTGGTGAAAGTGTCGAGTCAAGCCCCACCTCCACCAGATCCGTGCGTAAAAACCATGACAACAAACCGCCTATCAACATCAATCCCAGGACGAACGCGACTGTCGTCGTATTTTTTTTGGCAATCATCGGCGGCATTCAAGCTTTCCCCTCTTGTTTTGGCAAGCCGCGATTATCCTAAAACAATCCCCAACAAACCACAAAACGGAACCTTGATATATGATGACATTGCGCTAGATTCTTGCGCATTGGATCAATCATTATGAAAAAAACAGCTCAGTTTATTGGAACTTTAATTGTTGGAATCACTTGCAGCCTCTGGCTGACCGGATGTGGCGAAGGGGATCATGCAGGCCATGATCACGATCATGATCATGATCACGACCACGGCACCGAAACCACCCAGACAACCGCCCATGCCGGTGACCAGCTCGCTGGCGCTCTGTCAGGCGCCATCAGTGCCACTGCCGATGCGGCAAAGGATGCTGTCGATCAGGCGGCCAAGGAGGTGGAGAGCTTGACCGACGAAGCGATCATCAAGGCCCAATCCGCCACTTATCCGCTTAAAAAATGTGTGGTCAGCGGAGAGGACCTGGGCAGTATGGGAGGCGCCGTCAATTTCGTGCATGGAGGCACCCTGATCAAATTGTGCTGCGAACATTGCGTGCCCGATGTTGAAAAAGATCCAGCGAAATTTGTCGCCATGGTCAAGGAAGCCATCGCCAAGTAAGTTCAACTTACCATCATTTCAAACAGGAAGGAGCCCTCTGCAGGGCTCCTTTTTTTATCCGCACCACTGCAGTCGCGGGATCTTCGAGATGACGCGACTGCGGTGGTGCGGTTCAAAACATCAAGCCCGATCCCGAAATCGCTGGGCAATGGGGATGCGTCGGCCCACTCCAAATGCGCGGGTGGTGACTTTCAATCCCGGAGCGGCCTGCCGGCGTTTGTATTCATTGATATCAATCAAGCGAATCATCCGCTCAACCACTTCCCGATCAAAGCCCATGTCCACAATTTCTTTCGCAGAACGGAGTTCAACAACATAGGCTTCAAGAATCGCATCGAGGATATCGTAGTCCGGCAAACTGTCCTGATCTTTTTGATCCGGCCTAAGCTCCGCTGAGGGTGGTTTGATGAGGGTGCTTTCTGGAATGATTTCACGTTCCCGATTCACCCATCTGGACACACGATAGACCATGGTTTTAGGCAAATCACTCAACACCGCAAGTCCCCCGCACATATCGCCGTAGAGCGTGCAATACCCAACCGCAAGTTCGCTTTTATTCCCGGTTGTCAGCAACAGGGAACCGAACTTGTTCGACATCCCCATCATCAGCACGCCGCGCATGCGAGCCTGAATATTTTCTTCGGTTACATCCTCTCCCCGCCCTTCGAATACAGGAGCCAATTGGGTTTTCAGTGACTCGAAGGGTGGTTGAATGGAAATTTGATCATACCGAATGCCGAGATGGTCAGCCAAGGCCCGGGCGTCATCTTTGCTGCCCTGCGAGGAATAGACAGAAGGCATGCCAACACCCCGAACATGTTCCGCACCCAAAGCATCCACGGCCACCGCGGCGGTCAACGCAGAATCAATGCCACCGGAAAGACCGATCAAGGCCGATTTGAATCCACACTTATGCAGGTAGTCCCTCACCCCCAAGCTCAATGCCTTGAATATTTTCGCTTCATCACAATCCGGCTGAGGCGTCACAACCGGTCGAGCGGCCTTGGGTGAAAGGTCCAGACAGATGTGATGGGATTCGAACAAAGCGCCGACCGCGTGCACCGTTCCATCGGCATCCACCAACAGAGAACCGCCATCGAAAACCAATTCATCATTCCCGCCAACCATGTTGCAGTAAACGATGGGAACATTCAGACGCATGGCCTGACGCGAGAGCAAGGCCTGGCGTGTGCGGTTTTTGCCAAGAAACCACGGTGATGCGGAAACATTGATGATCATTCCGCAACCCTTGCCAGCCAGATCTTCCAGCGGATTGCGTCGATAACGACGTGGCACTCCGTATGCCTCATCGTTCCAGGCATCCTCGCAAATGGTCAGCCCGATCTTCTGTCCCAGGAACTCGACCGGCTCGTTGATGGAGGCGGGTTCGAAGTATCGATCTTCATCAAACACATCGTAGGTCGGCAGCAAGGTCTTGTGCCGTATCGCATTGATATTCCCCTGATAAAGCAGTGCGACAGAATTAAAAAGATCCCGTCCCTCCGCGCTGCTGTTGCGTTCCACGAATCCTACCAACAACCCCACATTCCCTGTTTCCCGGGAAAGTGACTCCAAAGCAGCCAGGTTTTCATCAATGAATCGAGGCTTCAAAAGCAGGTCTCTGGGAGGATACCCTGTCAACATCAACTCCGGACAAACCACCAGATCAACACCCAGTTCGACACCCTTTTGATAGGCTTCACGTATCAATCGAGCATTGTGATCAATATCTCCAACGGTGGCGTTGAGTTGAGCCAGAAGGATCTTCATTTTAAGGATATCAGAAAATTAACGGTTGAAGAAATGCTGCAGGAGCGTTCCCCGTTCTGAAACAATGCGGGTTCCCGCCTTGATGTTGTTTTTCTCAAACCAACCCTGGTTCATTTCGAGGACGAACTGGATCTGATCGGATTCAGATGGAATGGGTTCGAGACTGAGGGGTTCCATGTCATAGATCTCAAGAATCTTCCCTTCCCGATCAATATAGGCACAGGAAAGCGGCACCTTGGTGTTCTTCATGTAGAAAGACGTCTGATGGGGATAATTGAAAACGAACAACATCCCATCATCCTCGCCCATGCTTTCACGAAACATCATGCCAGTGGCAATCTGGGTGAGGCTCTGTGCAATTTCGGCAACCACGGTCTTGTCAGCCAGGTATAGTTTGGTGGTGCGCAGCTTGGGCTGTGCGTGATCCAGGTGCAGTACTTGCTCAGCATCGTCACTGCCCCTCCGCTCGTCAGGAGTCGCCGTCGCGATCTCAGGGGCACGCCCGCACCCGGTGACGGCAACAATCACCCACAACCATCCCATATGCATCCAAATCTTCCAATTCATCCGCCCCATTCACTATGGAATGAGCTGTTTTGTCAATTGTCCGTAAAGGATCTTGTCTCGGCTTCCTGTTCATAACCCGATTCCCTCATTTCCTCTTCGTCTCGAATTCCATTGACAGAAGGACAGTCGGAAACGCAAAAAAGGCTTTTGCGAACATGTACGAAATCACACAGTTGAATAACGGCGCTCGCATTGTTACCGCGCATCTGCCCCACATGGCGAGCGTGTGCATGGGCGTATGGGCGGGCATCGGGAGTCGCCATGAATCGTTGCCCCAAAACGGAGTGTCCCACTTTATCGAACATGTGTTGTTCAAAGGAACCAAATCCCGGAATGCGAAGGAAATTTCCGAAGCCGTGGAAGGCGTCGGCGGATACCTCAACGCTTTCACTGCCGAAGAAAACACCTGTTACTACGCCAAAGCCAGCGCGGAACGATTCGGAGTTCTGGCGGAGGTACTGATGGATATGTACCTGAACCCGGCATTTGATCCTGTTGAATTTGAAAAGGAACGCGAAGTCATCAAGGAAGAACTGGCCATGTATATGGACCAACCCAGTCAACTGGTGCTGGAGGTCCTTAATGAAGTACTCTGGCCGGATCATCCACTTGGACGCTGCATCACCGGCACCGAGGAATCGTTGGATGCTTTAAAAGTGTCCACGCTGAAGCGCTTTTGGAAGAAGCACTATACAGCACCCAACACCATCATCGTCGTCGTCGGCCCGATTCCGCATGAAAAAGTCGTCGCAAAACTAAGGAAACATACCAGATACCTCCCTTCGGGTACGCCCCTGCTCGACAAGCCAATGCGCATGACTCAAATGCATCCCCGGATGAAGATCCGTTCACAACGATCGGAACAGGTGCAATTGGCCTTTGGCATCAAGACCTGCTCCCGCCATGGAGAAAACCGTTACGCACTCAGAATGTTGAACACCATGCTGGGAGAAAACATGAGTTCGAGGCTTTTTCAGAGACTTCGGGAAGATCACGGCCTGGCTTACTCTGTTTACAGCAACCTGGGGTATTTTCATGACGCCGGATTCCTGACCATTGCCGCTGGCATTGATGGTTCCCACATCGAACAGGCTTTGACATTGATTCATGAAACTCTGCAAGAAT
>JAQCFT010000108.1 GCA_027619545.1 Verrucomicrobiota bacterium
AGGCAAGCCATAAGGGGCGGATCGGGACGATCAGATCTACCCGCACGACATCCTCGTCACGAGGACCATCCAGAACATCCTGTTAATCCTGTCAAAAACAAACCTCAAGGATTCAAATCTTCATTCAACTTCTCAAGCAGGCGCGGCACATAGCCTCCAAACCGCCCAAGTTGTTTAGGGCTCGTATCCGGCAATGCCTTGATTTCTTCACGCACACCGACGGCCTTATCACCAAGCATCTGCAGGGCATTGAGGTTGTACATGGCTGAAAACACACCATCTTCCACCATATTGGAACCATCGATCAAGGTCCTCAAAACAGCATCCAAATTTCGATCGGTAAAGGTTCCGAGTGCTTCCCCTGCTATGGCACGCACGTAAGGAGAGTCATCTTTCAATGCCAGCAGCAGTTCATTTTCATGAGAACGAACAACCTCTATGCCGCGAATAAGAAAACCCAAAGCGCCCCAAAAACGCACGGCGCTGTCCTCCGATCTCAACGCATCCAACAAGTCGGGAATCGATTCCGCATCACGCCCGGCGGCGATCTGCGCGATTTGGAAGACTGATTCCAGATCGTATGCCTCATTGTTATGCCCCATTTCATAGGGAGTCGATCCCTCGGCTCGATGATGAATTTCACCTTCCGGTAGAAAGCCCAGATCACGGGTTTCCAGCACCCAATCCTGATGAACCTGGCGAAATCGATTCAGCACGGCGCGATGGGAAGGAGATTCGGCCAGGTTCTTGACCTCATCCGGATCATACTCCAGATCATAAAGTTCCTCGACGGGTTTTTGTTCCCAGAAATAGGTCATCGGTGCTTTCAACTGTCCGGCATCATACATTTTCTTCCAGACCCGTGTGGTGGGGGTCTGAAACATGTATTGGATGTATTGACCATAGATGCGGTGCGGCATGTAGTGCCGGATATAAACATACCTTTTATCCCGAACCGATCGCACCAGATCGTAACGCTCGTCCATACGCCCTCGGAATCCAAATTGATATTTCACCGGATCCGTTTCGTATTTTCCCATAAAGGCGTGTCCTTGCATATGCTGGGGCGGTTTGATGCCCACAATACTCAACAAGGTGGGTGCCAGATCAATAAATCCGACCAGTCGATCCGTCTCGCCACCCATGGTGTAATCATCCGGTGCCAGTTGTTTGAACTTCTCAGGCACATGCACGATGAGGGGCACGCTCAAGCCGGAGTTATAGGGCCAACGCTTGCTGCGAGGCATGCCGGAACCGTGGTCACCGTAGTAAAAAACAATGGTGTCATCCGCCAAACCAGCCTCTTCGATTTCACGCAGGTATTGCCCGGCGGTGGCATCCATTTCAGATAGCTTATCATGATATTGAGCCCAGTCCTGCCGCACTTCGGGGGTATCCGGATGATAGGCCGGCACGCGCACTTTGTCCGGATCATGAACGGCTTGATGCGGGCGCTTCCTGATCTGGCTTTCGTGACTCGTGGTGATGTTGAAAATCGCAAAAAACGGCTGCCCTTGTGCCCGGTTTTTCCAATGGGCATCACGTGAAGATTCATCCCATACCTTTTTGACAGGTTTGGCGACATTGTAGTCTTCCTTACTGTTGTTCGTGCAGTAATACCCCGCTTCTTTCAGGTATTGCGGATACATTTTCATGAATTCCGGCATGTTCACCATGCTACGCATGTGTTGACCACCGGTGGCAGGTGGATAAACGCCTGAAATAATCGTGGTTCGCGCAGGAGCGCAAACGGGGGCGGTCGACCAGGCATTGCGATAAATCAAACCTTTGGCGGCAAGCCCATCCAGGTTGGGTGTCGTCGCGTAATCATCTCCATAACAGCCCAGGTGTGGTCCGTTGTCCTCACTGGTGATCCAGAGAATGTTCGGCTTATCAGCGCCCCACATGGAAGCAACCAAACCAAAGCAAATCACTGCCCAAACGCATCGTTGGAAAGAATTGGAAACCATGAGGACTTTGTATCAAGGTCCCCTCTTTTTGAAAAGCCCAACGTTTTGAATGGTGAATTTAAAATGGTAAATGATGAATTGGCATCCACTTCGCTGACGCTCGTGGGTAGATCGTGCCGTCCCTGGCGCGTTCCTTCTGGGATCCAATCCAAAATCAACTTCCGTTTGGGAAAGCCTGAGGTTCTCGATAGCCTGCTACTTTCGCAGCAAGCCTATATGGCTGGCGCGATGCCTCCGCGTCAGGGTTTCCTCAGGATAGCATTCCTGAACAGGCAAGCCATAAGGTGCGGATCGGGACGATCAGCTCTACCTGTTGCATTAAAGATTACCCGCTTTTTCTCCATGGGGCAGTGTATCTGGAATCACATAGACGCCTGTCGTGGTCTTGAGTGGAAGTGGAACTTTGTCGTCCTTAAAGGTGAATTCCAACACAAAAGCACGCCAACCCTTTTCAGGGCCTTCGACTTTCACTTCATAGGTCAGGCCTGTGGCATCACTGGCTTTGACTTCTTTAGCCTTCCATGAGCGACCAATCGTATCGACACGAAAATCACGGGCATCCGGATTATCGGCTACCCATACTTTGACTGCTTTAGGACGCATCCCTTTGGCGGATGCGATCAAGTGGCCGGGTGAAGGTGACCCCCAGGTAATTTCCGGAATAGTGACGCCGTGGATCACTGAAAAATAACCTGCCATGAGCGTTTCCCAGGCATCTGTTTCCCGTAGACTGTGTTCCCCGTTGGGCACATATCGAAGGTTTTTGGGGCCTTCCAGCTCGTCAAAATAAAACCGCCAGGAATCCGGCAGAAAGAACTGATCGCCGCAGGCATTAATGATGAACTTGGGCATCTCGGTCAGGCGATCGCGATACTCATAAGGTTCGACAATTTTCATGAGGTTTTTGTACTCCGGCGAATCCTGCCATTCCATGATGCCCATGGATTCGTAGTTTCCAACAGCAGGAGCGTAAAAACCATAAGCTGAAAAATGATGCTTGAAGGATGGAATCACGTTCAACATATCGATCACAATGGGGAAGATTGCCCGCACTCGACGATCCACAGCGCCGGTCGTCCAAGTGGTCCAACCCCGCTTCGAGCCACCGGCAACGACGAATTGCTTCACATCCAGCTTTCCACCAGCTTCGGAGGCGCAAAAATCGGTCACTGTGTCCATGGCGCGCACTGCCGCCTTGGTCATGGGCAGCCGCGCGGGCCATTTTTCATCACCCGTTCGCAGATACTTGTCCCAGGTGTAGGCGATCATGGCATCCTCGACACGTTCTTCTCCGTCGCCGGCAAACACCAACGGCTGATTGGGCACCATTTTCAATTCGGTCACCACCGATCCGGTCGCTTGAGCAACCTGGACCAATCGCTCATCGGCTTCATTCGGAGCGCCGCTTTTGTTGCTGCCGCCACCAATCAAAAGCAAAGAAGAATCGGACACCACCCTGGACGGTACCACCACAATCATCCAATGTTTCCAGATGGGACGATCGACCTCAGCCTCGGTCAACCATTTCTGGGAGGTCATTTCCAACACGTGCACATTGGATTGATCCGATTTGAAAGTCTTGACCAATTGATAGCCATAGTGTGGATCATCCGTGTAAACATACCGATCCAGCGCCGTGCCGTTCGGAACCCTGGCATTGGGATTAGCGGCGGACACATCCGGCCTCAGGCCGGAAACTCCTAGAGCAAACATCACGGAAAGGAAATGACAACGATTCAGATTCAATTTCATGTCTGGTAATTGGAATAAATAACGTGGCATTCATCAGTGCATCTCGACATCACAATGTCCTATGCCGCCGATGTAAAAGTTAAATTGGACGTTCGGATGATCCGCCAGCAAGGACATGGGCACCGCGCTGTCGGCGACTCCCTTGGAAATCATCAATGTCGTCAGGCGCTGGCCAAACGGATTATCATGCGTTCCGGCATGCCAAATGGAAACCTTTTCAGCCTGCCAGGTTTCTTTGGGACCAACGGTGACAGCCTGGGTCGGAACGAGAGAAATGTTGCCTCCCCCCGAGGTTCGGGCGTTCTGAGCAATGGTCAAAGGGTGCAATTCCACGATTCGAGTGGCGAGTTTTCTGTAATCTTCAGGACTCGGCGGTGCGGATTTGTATTTGCCCTTTCGACGCAAGGGATCATTGAACGCCCAATGTTTCACATCCCCCTGCCCTCCCTGCATCACCGCACAACGCACCCCGTCCCAGCTTTTGCGGTAGGCGGTGGTGTCGGCTTTGGGAAAGTAGAGCTGACTGTCCGGCATTCGCAGCGATTTTTTGATACGATTGAAACACAGCTCGCGATCGGCGCGTTCGAAACTCAGCGGATGATGTACATCCACTTCTTTTCCATCGATACACCATTCATCCATTCCCCAGAAAAGACCGCTTCGAACATCCAGATCCAGAGCGTTCACCAATTGCGCCACCAGAGGCAGTTGTTCGGTCGGCCCGATCGGACCACAAATACCGACCGGATTGTCCGCCGTGGATTGCTTCCAGGCATCAATGTATTCCAATGCTTCGGCCAAATAAAACGCTTCGAGGGTGTCATAGAAAACCACTTTGAATCCGGGACGGCTCAAGCCCTGGAGTTTCTTGGGTGTGAGGGATGCGGCATCGGCGATCAAATCATCATCCAATGTCGTGTAATCCCACCAATCGGGGGCGATCTGGCTCAGTTTTCTCGGCATGACGAATGCCATTCTTGCGTTGCCTGATTTGAAAGGTCAAGAGTCCAGTTCCATTATCTAAACGGATAGGTCAGTTGCCGTGATTGCAAAGGTGTTGCAGGGAGGGAGCGGTTTTTTTCAGACAAACGATAGAGGTTCCGCTCCTTCAGATATTCCACCACAAGGTCAGGGCGGTCAGACTGGATGTAATCGGCTCCCGCTTCTACCGCCAGCTCCATGTAAAGAGCCGTATCGGCACGTTCCAGGCAGTTCACAAAGGCCCCGCACCCATGCGTATGGGTCAGGCGGATGGCTTCTTCTGTAACAGCGTGCCAATCCATGTTGATCAAAGCCGGACGCAAGGTCCGGGCCAGTTCCGGAACTTGAAGCGGGTAATCAATCGTTGGCCGGATCCGCATGCGGGGTTCAAGATCGGAAATGGTCTGGCATCTCCCCCAGGAGCCGTGCATGGTGCAGTCCGATATCATGTCCAATTCGCGCACCACGTTGAGGAGCCCCTCGATGTCACCTTCCTTGTAATCCAGGTCAGGATCAATGCGTCCTTTCATGGTCTGCAATGCGTCGCGCAAGGTGGGAACACGCACGATGCCTTTCCCGTCATGTTTGATCTCAAGCGCCAGGATTTGTTCCAAGGTCAAATCTGCAACACGCCCACTTCCGTTGGTGGTTCGTTGGACTGTCTCGTCATGCATGAGCACCAGGTGACCATCACGCGTTTGACGAATATCGATTTCAATCAAGTCGGCACCGATTTCAATGGCTTTCTCAATGGCGGGCAAGGTGTTTTCAGGCGGACCCAGCAAGGCCCCTCCACGGTGCGCCACCACTTGAATGCCCGGCCACTCATATATCCGTTGGGCAGCGACCTCCCCCCATTCGTCCACCGACAACAATCGCCCGTGGCGGCCGTGAACGCGTGCGATGTAGCGTTGCTCGCCACGATGCCCCTGAATGACATAAATGGAATCACCTCCAGAGGGTTCGGTACGGATCGAATCGACAACACCCCCGATTTGTATCTCAAAAACGTGCACCGCTTCCAACTGAGAAACCTGTGCTTGAAGCGTCGTGACCAGGTATAGACCAAAACAAAAAATCATTCCGACGGACGAAAATCGATTCACAGCCATGTTCATGTGAAGCATATTAGAGCCACCTAATTCGAGCGTCCATGTTGTTTTGAATTGTGTTCACCCGGATTTATAACTATGGATGAGGGCTGTCTTGGGGACGGACCAGCCGCCACAACCGGCGTCATGCCTGGACCACCTTCGACAGGTCGTAACAATTTTGACGGGCAGCACAAGTGAAACTCACGGATTTAAGAGGCATCCTGCAATACATCCCCCGATTCCGGGACAAGATCTTTGTGATCAGTCTGGACGGTGCGGTGGTTGCCGGCGAAAACTTCTCCAACCTACTGTTGGACATCGCCTTGCTGCGTTCGCTCAACATTCGCCCGGTACTGGTCCATGGGGCGGCCCACCAGATTGTTTCCTGGTCGGAAAAAATCAAGCAAGCGGCCAGCAACACAGATGGGGGAGGCATCACGGATGAAAACACCCTTCAAATGGCCATTCACGCCTCGACGATGGTAACCCATCAGATTCTGGAAGGACTATCCAACTCCGACCTGCGCGGAGCATCCACCAATGCCATTATCGCGCATCCGAAAGGCATCATACGAGGAATCGATCAACAATGGACAGGCAAAGTGGAACGAGTGGATTCGGCCTTGTTGGAAGTCCTTATTTCCAAGGATATCATCCCGATCATTTCTCCTCTTGGATTTGACGGAGAAGGACGCACCTTCCGCGTAAACTCGGATTCCATTGCCCTGGCGGTGGCCAAGGCCTTGAAAGCCACCAAACTGATTTTCATCACCACAGAGGACGGATTGATCTATGAGAACCAGTTGATCCGGCAAATGGCCGTCAATGAACTTGATGAGCGGCTGCAAAAACAACCTGGCGGATTCGCCGCCGACAGCCTTTCCAAAGCGCAGCACGCCGCAGAAGCCTGTCGATGGCATGTGCCCAGAGCACACATCATCAACGGAGGTGTGGTGGAAGGATTGCTCGCGGAGGTTTTTTCCAATGAGGGAATTGGCACCCTGATCTATGCAAACGAGTATCAGCAGATTCGACAGGCGCGCAAAAAGGATACATCAGCCCTGGTTCAGATGACACGGGGATCGGTGGCAAACGAGGAGTTGCTGAAACGCAGCAAATCGGCCATCGAAAAACATATCGGCGACTACTACCTTTTTGAAATCGACCATCACCCCATTGGATGCGTGGCTTTGCATGTTTATCCTGAGCAGAAAACGGGAGAACTGGCATTTCTCTACGTGCATCCATCCCATGAAAATCAGGGCATCGGCCGCAAGCTGATTCAATTCGTGGAGAATCGGGCAAAGGAATTGCAACTGAACTCGCTGTTTCTCCTGTCGACACAGGCATTCGCCTACTTCCACACCAAAGCAGCTTATCAGGAAGGTTCCCCCGACGACCTCCCCCCCGACCGCCGTAAAAAATACGACGCCAACGGACGCAACTCGCGGGTTCTCATCAAGCGGTTTGCCTGACGCAGTTGTTTGAGCCCAGATTGCGGAATGCGGTCAAAACAATCAAGCCCCCCCGCACTGCGCCGCATCCCGCATGGCGTGATCCATGAGCACGAGCGCCGCCATGGCTTCAACAATCGGAACGGCTCGCGGCAGCACACATGGATCATGACGTCCACGTCCCTTCAATGTCGTGTTCTGATGGTTGTCATCCACAGTATCCTGTTCGTGCATCACTGTAGCCGTTGGCTTGAAGGCAGTGCGAAAATAAATCGGCATACCATTGGATATCCCCCCTTGCACGCCACCCGAACGGTTTGATGAAGTGATCACCCCACCTTCATCGGTGGCACGGAATGGGTCATTATGCTGGGTCCCGGTCAAGGTGATGCCGCCAAAACCTGATCCGACATCAAATCCTTTACAGGCAGGCAAACTCAGCATGGCTTTGGCCAGGTCGGCTTCCAATCGATCAAATACTGGACTTCCCCATCCTACCGGCACACCGCGGATCACGCATTCCACAATCCCCCCGACACTGTCACCGGCCTTGCGAATGGCCTCGATGCGCTCGATCATTTTTTCAGCGGTATCGGCATCGGGGCAACGGACTATGTTGGATTCGACCTGATCTTTGGTCACGGTGTCCGTATTGATCTCGGCGGCGATATCCTGAACCTGTTTCACATAAGCTATGATCTCCACACCATATTCCAGGCACAAAATCTTTTTAGCTACCGCAGCGGCGGCGACGCGACCGATGGTTTCACGTGCACTGCTGCGGCCTCCTCCGTGAGGATTCCGGATGCCGTATTTGGTTTCATAGGTAAAATCGGCATGGGAGGGACGAAATTTCCTGGCCATCTCCGAATAGGCTTCGGGGCGCGCATCCTTGTTCCGCACCCACATCATGATGGGCGTCCCCAAGGTCTTGCCTTCAAAGACACCTGACAAAATCTCCACCTGATCCGCTTCATTACGGGGTGTGACAATCTTGGACTGCCCGGGGCGACGTCGGTCGAGCTCTGGTTGTATATCCGCTTCAGACAGTTCAACACATGGAGGACATCCGTCCAACACAACGCCAACACCGCCCCCGTGGGATTCTCCCCACGTGGTGATTCGAAACATATGTCCGAAAGTATTTCCCATGGCCAAAGCATGGTCAAAAACTCAGCGAAGGTCAATTATTCGAAATCCAGATGGGGATAAGTCGTCTTCAAGGCTTTCTTTGACAGGATTTACGGGATGAACCTTTTTTGGGTGAGGGCGTAAGTGCTAAAGATGGAAGCTTACAATTGATATTGAGTCCGCCCTTTCAAAAGAGCGAAGACGCCTCACCTTCGATTCAGGATCATAATATGATCATGCCGGAATCACTCGCTCACAATGTCAGTTTCTTATTCTCTGTTCATTATCCTGTAAATCGTGTCTCAATAAACACCCATCGACTCGTTCTGGCTTTTGTGGGCGGTTCGTGTTAAGGGTAGGTGAGTCAGGAAATTATGACGTTTATCAAGCGCATTGAATCCATGGGACGCCGCATGAAGGAACTTCAGCGGTTCAGGGACATTTTACGGGTATTCATGCACTACGACTTTGACGATTTGGCGCATAAATTGCACATCCCTTCCATCATCGGATCTCCGATCAAGACACTGGTCGACGGCAAAGATCCTGAAATCGCCAAGCTATCCCAGCCGGAGAAACTCCGCAGGATGTGCGAGGAGCTGGGTCCCACCTTCACAAAACTGGGCCAGATCCTTTCCACGCGCCCCAATCTGTTACCCCGGGAATACGTGGATGAATTATCCAAACTTCACAGCCATTCAGCCCCCCTTCCATTCGCAAAGATTCAATCCATTCTGACAGAGGAACTCGGCACCGACCCGGAAACCATTTTCAAGGAGATCATTGAAGAACCACTCGGGGCCGCCTCGATCGCTCAGGTTCACAAAGCCAAGCTTCCCGATGGAAAAGAAGTCGTGATCAAAGTGCAACGCCCCGGAATTGCTGACATCATGGAGCAGGATCTCGAAATTCTGGAATACCTGGCCAGCCTGATGGAGCATTATCTGGAGTCCTGGCGGGTGCACCATCCGCGCCGAATAGTGGAGGAGTTTGCAGGCAGACTTTCCAAGGAACTGGACTTCTCGCTGGAAGCCTCACATATCCAACGTTTTCAATGGCAGTTCCACGAAGATCCGACTTTGTTTGTCCCCAAGGTTTACGGACGATTTTCCAGTCAACGCGTATTGGTCATGGACTATGTGGCAGGCAAAAAAATCACGGATTGGAACCAGCATGCCTCACCGGGCGAAAAGACTGCTGTGGCCGAAACCATCGCCCAATCCATCATGGCACAAGTGTTTCTTCACGGCTTCTTTCACGCCGATCCCCACCCTGGCAACATCCATGTGATGCCGGATTTAAAGATATGTTTCCTGGATTTCGGCATGATGGGTTTTCTCGACTTTCGAACGCGGGAAGCTTTCGCGGACCTGCTCTGGAGCGTCACCCAACGCAATGAAACAGGGGTTTCGCACGCCCTGTTGCGCATGAGTTCTTATGAATCGGAACCCGATATGCGTCAGATGGAATCCGACATTGCGGAGTTCATTCATCAGAATTTTTACCGCCCCATGTCGGAAATCCACTTCGGCAGTATGTTGAGCCAACTCCTCGCCATCACGGGAAAATATGGGCTGCGACTCGGTCCGGACATTTTCATTCTGCTCAAAACCCTGAGTCATACAGAAAGCTTGCTGACCCAACTATGCCCCGAACGGGATCTGGCGCATTATGCTGCTCCGTTTATCAAAAAGATCCGCTTGAACCGCATCAACCCGAAAAACGTGGCCGGTAGTTTGTATGACTTCGGAGTGGAATTTTCTGAATTGATCAAAGATCTTCCGGCGGAAGTCCGGCGTATCATCGGGCATGTCAAAAAGGGCGAAGCAAAAGTGGCCTTCAAACACGACGGTCTCGAACCATTGACGTCGTCTTGGGATCGTGTCAGCAATCGACTTTCCTACTCCGTTGTGCTTGCCTCTTTGATCATCGGTTCCTCGTTGCTGGTGCACGCGGACATACCACCAAAATGGTATGACATTCCGGTCATTGGCCTCATTGGATTCGTGGTCGCAGCCTTCATGGGATTCTGGTTACTGGTGTCCATTCTGCGACATGGACGCATGTGAACCCGCACAAAAAAGACGAGCATGAAACGGGTTAAACAATAAATCCCGCGTCGTTCTGGCCGAATACCTTGATGCGGTTCTTCCCGTGATCCTTGCTTTCGAAGAGGCATTGGTCGGCCTGGGCCAGCAAGGACCGCTTATCCTTTGCATCTTCGGGAAACGTCGCAACTCCAAAGGAGGCGGTCACAGTCAAATTGATCCCTTCTTTGATCAGATATCTGGTTTGCGCGACTGCCTCTTTGATTTGGATGGCTTTCTGGATGGCTTCCTGTTTTGTTTGTCTGGGCAAGATCACGACAAATTCATCACCACCATAGCGCACAATGCGATCGTATGTTTCAAGGCATCCGTGCACCGCCTCTGCGATTTCCTTGAGAGTTTTTGCACCGAGCAGATGACCATGGGCATCAACCACCGACTTAAAATCGTCGATATCAAAAAAGATCAGTGAATGATGTCGATCTTTCGAGTTGGACTGCCCCAACAAACGATCCAGATGCCGATGCATGTAGCGCGTATTATGAAATCCGCTGACATCATCAGTGACTGAAAGCTTTGCGACCTGATCATGTTTACTTTTCAAGTCGAGCGACATTTTGCGAAGTCGCAATAAATTGGCGACGCGTGCCTTGACTTCATCTTTTTCAAAAGGATGAATCAACACATCATCCACCGTCTTGCCGAGCAAACGATTTGGAATTTTGGATTTCCGATGCGGTAACAGAAGCAGACTGGGAAGAAAGACCGGCAACTCAGCTTTGCGAAATCGGCGGATTTCGGACGCCTTGGCTGTTAATTGATCCTGATCGATCAACAGCAAATCAAAAGGGCTGCCCGAATCAGTCCGGGGCACCCACTGATTCGACAACTCGTAATCATCCTGCAACCAGCGTCGCAACATTCGAGCGAATCGGTGGTTATCGACAAACAAGAGGATACGACTACCAAGCATACGAAAAAACTAATGCTTTATCAACAAGCGGTAAACACATTTGATGCATCGTATGGCTCAGGCAATGATGGGATGCACCACCTGGCCCGCAACATCGGTCAGGCGAAAATCACGTCCATCCATGAAGAACGTCAGGCGTTCATGATCAAAGCCCATCAGGTGAAGCATGGTGGCATGAAGATCATTGACACTGACACGGTCATCGGCGGCTTTATGGCCAATTTCATCCGTGCTGCCATGATGGTAGCCGCCTTTGACTCCTCCCCCCGCAAACCAGAAGGTAAATGCGTGGGGATTATGATCGCGCCCCGGATTGCTCCCCTTTTGCGAAACGGGCAGCCTGCCGAATTCCCCTCCCCATATCACCAGTGTTTCGTCCAATGCACCCCGTTGCTCAAGATCGGAAAGCAAGGCGGCAATCGGTTGATCCGTCTCCCTCGCGAAGCCACGATGGTTCCCCTCGATATCCTGATGTCCATCCCAGCTGCGTTGATTTTCCATACCTCCCGAATAAATCTGCACGCAACGCACACCGCGTTCCACCATTCTTCGAGCAGTCAAACACTGGGCGGCAAAGTGCCGACAGTGATCCTGGTCGAGCCCATAGAGTGATTTGATGTGCTCGGGTTCCTTTTGAATATCGAACGCTTCCGGTGCGGCCGTTTGCATGCGATAGGCCAGTTCGAAACTTTCGATCCGGGCATTCAATTCGCTTTCTATTGCCGAACCAACGAGATGCTCACGATTTAATTTGGCCAGCAAATCCAACTGCGCGCGTTGTGTCGCCGGCTGGACCTGCGGGGGCAACTTGAGGTTGTCAATGGGATCCCCTTTCGGTCGCAGCCAGGTACCCTGGTATACACTGGGTAAAAACCCGGCTCCCCAGTTACTGGCATGCCCCTTGGGCAAACCGCGGTCCAACGGATCGCTCATCACCACAAAAGCCGGTAGATCCCGGCTATCACTCCCCAAACCATAAGTCAGCCACGAACCCACACATGGCCATCCCATACGGGTCGAACCGGTGTTGATCTTGAACAAGGCCGGACTGTGATTGTTGGAATCAGTGTGACAGGAATGGATGAAGGCCATCTTGTCCACATGCCTGGAAAGATTTGGGAAAATGTTACTCACCCAAGTACCGCTCTGACCGTATTGCTTCCAGGCAAAAGGCGATTTCATCAACGGTCCGACCGAGTTGGTGAAGAATCCGGTCTTATTGTCAAACCCCTCCAGTGCCACCCCGTCACGACGTTCCAATTCCGGCTTGTAATCCCATGTGTCCACTTGACTGGGACCGCCGTTGATGAAGAGCCAGATCACGGATTTTGCCTTGACCGGAAAGTGAGAAAACTTGGGAGCCAACGGATCCAACGCGGCCGCGCCAGCTTTGCTTCCAAACATACCCGACTCGCTCAACAATCCAGTCAAACCAAGCAACCCCGCTCCGGCACCTGATCGGAGCAACATTTCCCGTCGATTCAACATATTCGGTTCACTCCACATAAATAAATTCATTCAACCCCATGATAATCTGCGCAAAATCTGTCAATGCCAGACGCTCTGCATTGGCTTGCCCGTCGGCGCGATAACGTTCGGTCTGACCGGCAATGAAAGCGGCGCTTTCGGCCAGTTCGAGACCAGAAGGTTCCCGGTTCAAACCCATGCCATAGGCGCGTTGCACCGATTCATAAACCGATTGTCGCTGATCCGGAGCAAACCGTTCGGAAAAAGCCCTTGCCCAATCGCGGATATGTGGTCCGTTCATCAGCAACAACGCCTGCGGGGCCACGGTCGTGGTAGGGCGTGTTCCCTGACTGACCAGTGGTTCCGGCGCATCGTAAGCCTGCATCGAATTGATCACTTTGCTGCGCTTGACGGTCAGGTAAATGCTGCGCCGATGATCCGCCGCATCCAACACACCGGGACCATACATACGATCATCCAACACACCGGAAACAACCAACAACGCATCCCTTATGGCTTCCGCCTCCAAACGCCGTTGCCGGGGATAAAACGATCCGGGAACGGACTTCTTCTGATCCGATTCCCCCTGCCCTACTTTGGGTTGTCCGGACATCTGCTGCCAGGTGCGGCTGGACATGATCAACTGATGAATGGGTTTCAGTCTCCACCCCTCATGAATCAGTCGATGCGCCAGCCAATCCAGCAAAGCCGGATGCTCGGGAGGCTCTCCCAACACTCCGAAATCATTGGGAGTCCTGACCAATCCCTGACCAAAGTGATGTTGCCAGATCCGATTCACCATCACGCGCGCCAACAAATGCCCAGCCCCCTCGTCCACATCGGTCAACCATTCCGCCAAACTGCGGCG
>JAQCFT010000109.1 GCA_027619545.1 Verrucomicrobiota bacterium
TCAGCGAAACTCCAACCCACCCATTCATAGACACCATTGTCCATGCGGGAAACGGGGTTTCCATCGGCGTCTTCGGTGACTGCAAGAACGCCTTCATTGACGATGTCCCAACCTTTGGGTGGAATTTCCTGGAAGACTTCCAAGCCGAAGCCTTCTTCAACATTCGTGCCCAGGGGCAGTGATTCAAAATCCTCTTGAAAGAGGACCTGTGCATTCAAGTTTGCCAAGAGCGCTATTGACGCGATGGGCAATGCTATGGCGAAGCGTGATATCTTTGCGATCATGTTTCGTGTTCGTTATTATGTTTAGTAGTGTGTTTAACTCTATGAACCAAGCATGCCAGACAAAATGCATGGATTGGATATGACATCCGGACAATTAGGGGATTTTTAAATATGAAAAGAAGGACAAAGTCGGATTGGAGCAAGTTTTAACCTTAGCCCAACAGAATCGACATGATGCTGCTTACGTATTGCCGTAAAGTCGTTACAATCATGCCAACAGTCCGTTATTCTTTATTTTTCAATCAAAGAAATGGCCGTTGTAATGTTCAAAAATTGTATCCCTTTTTAATTTGAACGATTTTCGATTTCCGATCCTTTTTCACAAAGCCCATGCACTTTGGTGGATACATTCCGTCTCTGGCTTTGCAGTTAACCGGCAAATTCACGAAACTCTTTATTATTTTTCAGAAAAAACTCCTGAAAATCAGCTGGATCCAAGAACATTAGGTTGGATCATATCGAATCGGATTCTGATTGTGTGGTTACTTAATCCGATTCGGATCGCAGATCTGGAATGAGACGCTTGTGGTAATGATCCATCCGATTTTTGCCCTCCTTGAAAGCCCTGGAATCCGGCGCATCCGCTCGAAGCGTTTGAGCCTCTTCCGCGGTGCGGATAGCTTGTACGAATTTGCCATGTAAGGCTTGAATGAAAGCCAGCAAATCCAGATAGCCAGCATGTTTACGTTGGGTGATCGCGCACAGACGTTCGGCAATGGCAAGGGCGTTTGATTTCCGTTGGCCTTGGTCCGGGTTTTGAGAGACAAATAACCATGCCAATTTTTCTGCAGCCTTTACCTGAGTTGGATCGAGTTGAATCGATTGACGAAAGGCCTGTTCTGCTTCTGGATATTGACGACTGCTTTTGAGTGACTCACCCCACAAAAAAAATGCCTGACTCAATAATCGACGAGACGCAGGATCGGTCACTTGAACTTTTGGATCAGGCTTCAAAATGGCAATCGCCTCTTGGATATGGTCAAGAGAAGCACTACTGAGCAGCAGTTCTGCAAGTTCAATGCGCAAGCCGGTATGATCGGGTGCGAACCGCAGCGCCTTGGCAAGGTAAGACTTGGCTGCTGATGGATCCTCGGACTTTGCCAACAAGGTTCCAATCGTATGCGCAATTTTCGCAATGTGTTCCGGAGATGCTACACTTTTGTCATCCACCGATTCGAGGTAGCGCCGGAGATATGTGGTTCCTTCACTGATGGCGTCGTGGGCCACAAACTGACCGTTAACCAGGAGGGGATTGGGAAACCTCGTCGGTTTGAGCCATTTGCCAGCAAAAGGGATTGCCGCATCGCGACGCTCACTCATGTTCAAATCAAGAAGCTTCATATCCTTCAATATCTGCTCAGGAGATACAGGTCCCTTATATATAACGGCCACGTCGCCTTGCCGGTCGATCAGGAAACTGGATGGAATGGGGAGTGGCGCCCAATGGTCCAAAAATGAACGTTGGAACCAATCCAGATTGAGAACAGTCTGCTGCTTTGCGTGGGCAGAATGAAATGGAAAACGCAATCGCCGGAGCAATCTTTCGGCTGAATCGATAGCCGATCCATCGGCATTCAAGGCCACTATACGCAGGCCTGCGCTCTGCAAGATCTCCTCCGATTGGGTCCACGACGAAAGTTCCTCGACACAAGGCTGGCACCAGGGAGCCCAAAGATTCAGTAGCAAGGGACCCTTTAACCATTGTTGCGGCAACTCGGATTCTGAATGTTCATCCCGGATATGGATCGGAACGATGGGTAGCCGCCCCGTGAGGACAATTCGTGCCTGTTCAGAGGACGCATTTGCTTTGCTTAAGCCGCTTTTCATATCGATGGGTCTGAAAGGCGGGCGCCACATTTCTACTTTTTTCCCTTGATGGATCTTGTAAAACAAGTTTGAGATCAGTTCATCCACCACCTGTTTTTGTCCTCCCGGCCAATGAACGAAAAGGTTTCGAATCGATTGGTCTGGACTGTAGTGAAAGGTGAGCCATTGGGAGTTCTGGGAGATGAAAGCATCCCCGGCAGTCACCGTGCGAATGAGCGGTGTTTTTTCATTCTTCAGATAGAGTTCCACGATGGCTCCGACTGCATCACGATTGCTGTCCACGCCATTGCCGACCAATCGAACACTCAAGAAGTTTTTTTGCTCTGCGGCACTGTTGTTTTTTAAGAACCTCAACCTAGGTGCGGTGCGCGCGGTCGTCCACAAATCCAGATCTCCATCGAAGTCCCAATCGCTCGATACAACTGTTCTTCCATCCTCGTCAAAATTAAACCCGATGAGACCAGATACATCCGCAAAGGAATTTCCTCCCAAGTTCAGAAAAGCACAGTTTCGTTCATGGCCGCTGAAAGATTTTCCTTCGTGCAGCATTTGATTCAGAGCAGCCCAGCCCTGGCGATAGCTGGAAGCCTGATCATTGCTTGTAGATTCAACCGGTGATTGCGACACGACCTGCCGCCAATAGACACTTCACAAATCGCCAGTATCCTCGGTGGTGATGAAACCGTTCGCAACCACCAGATCCTCCCAGCCATCCTGGTCGAAGTCGACAAATCTTGATCCCCAAGCCCAACGTCCCATGAACACACCCATGTCTTCACTCGCATCCTGAAAGGGGCCCGCATTGTCCGAACCCAAGTACATGGTGTTGCCGCGAGCATGACGACGAAATCCTTGCAGTGTTGATGGATCGACTCCTGGTTTGAATCGATCATGAAACGCAATACGGTTTCCTGCAGCGGAAAACATGTTGCTGACATAAATATCCAAATTGCCATCCCTGTTTACGTCTGTCCATGTTGCGGACATTCCGGCAGACATATCTTCCACCCCCAAAGCAGCAGAAATTTCGGTGAAGATGCCGTCGTTGTTTCGATAGAAGTTGTTTCGCCCGTAGTCATTGGCCACATACAGGTCTGGGTCTCCATCCCGATCAAAATCCATCCAGGTCGCCGCAAAACTGAAACGATTGTTTTGAACATTCAAACCGGTTGCATTCGTGACATCGTTAAACTTCCAGTTCCCTTCATTTCGAAACAACAAATTGCGTCCACCATTTTCTGCATCATGGTAAGGAACGGGTTCTCCCATGACTGAGGCTTGTGCGAAATCGTGGGAGGGGTTGTAGCCACAAACAAACAAATCGAGGTCTCCGTCCAAATCATAGTCCGCCGCCGTCATGGAAAACGTTTGCGCCGCAGTGCGCTTTTGATTCCTTACCGTAAACCGTGCTAACCCGTCGTTGCTCATGAAAACGATTTGATCTTCCAGGCAAACCACGAGATCTCGGTAGCCATCATTGTCAAAATCAACGAGCAGGGCACTGGTGGAGTAATCCAACCAACCGGTACGGCTCGAATCTGTTACATCCCTCAGGGTGCCGTCGGCGCTTCGTAGGAAGAGTCGATTTGGGAGCCCTCCCTGCTGGCAAAGGTAAAGGTCTTCCAGATCGTCTCCGTTCAAATCCCCCAAAGCCATTCCATGGTGAGCGATCACATCAAGACCCATGTCACGACTAAGCCGGGTCCTCCAATGATCCGTTCCGTGGAGTATTTGTTCTCGATAACTTGTATTCTGCCCAAGGACCGCCTCGGTACAGTCTTCATAAAGTGGTGCTTCCCCGGTCGTGATGGCTACTATTTCTTCATGCGAAATGGTTTCAATGGACTTTAACAATGGCTCTTGCGTATTCCGTGTCCATTCTACCTTCCATTCAGCATTCACCTGCTTTCGGGCGCCGGATTGAAATCCGTTGGCATGGAAAAAGACGCGTGTGAACACACTTGATGTGTCGATTGCCACTTTGAATAGTTTGAGTTCGACATGCTTTGGGAGCCCGTCGAACAGGCTTTTCATGAACGATTCTGTCAGTTCGTTAGGATGTCCTTGCCCAAGCGTTTGGAAATGATGGGCGCGTTTTACTTCAAAGGATGCGTTCTTAAATACCAGACCAAGATCCTTTGGCTTCAATCCAAGATTCACCGGGCTGGCGAAGAGGTGCGTTTTGGGGTAGGAAGATGTTTGTGGAGGTTGTGTCAGCGCTTTGGCCCACTTTTTGAGTTTTCCACTTGCGTTTTCGCTGAAGACCTCCGACTCCCATCCGTCTTGCTCCGGATCAACACGATGCATGGCATCGGCAAGCGGCGCTACATAACGACCGCTGGCTTCTTTCAAACCGGGTGCGGTGGCGATGCCAGGTTGAATGGTTTTCGCCTCACCTCTGGCAGCGTCCTCGTCTGAGCATGCTGCAACCAGTGAGCCCATCCACAACAATAGGACAAGGGCTTTTTTTAATCCGGTATGAAGTGTTTCTGCAGAAAATCGCATTCCAACTCGATTGTTCAAAAGATCTGAAACAGTGTCCCTATCAAAAAAGACCGGCCTCTGATGGGGACAACCTCATCGGAGGCCGGTTTGACAACTGATATAGAAAAGATTTATTCAACTATTCGGAAGTATTTGGAATCTTCCGTAATGGCCTCGGAGTATGGACTGGTCGCGCCATTTACTGGAGTCCACTCACCTGTTACGGATTGAGATGCTTCCAATTGGCCGGAGTATTCAATGACGATGGACCCGTCCTGAATGGAGACACCCGTAATACTCCCAGCCTGAGCGGGTGCGGGTGTTCCGGGGCGAATGATCACATCATCCATTCCTGCCCAGCCCCAACCACCACTGTGATAGTCGATGAAGTCGAGCGTGTAGTGCTCTCCTTCCTCAATCATGTCACCGAAATCATCTCCGTTGAGGATGATGGTTTCCCAGGCTTGACCGCCATTTTCGGAGCGGGTGTTGAAGGTCAGGTATTCACCCGTGCTTGCTTTGCGGAGTGCAACACCGATCGAGCCGTCTCCGGCGGAATCGGTTGGGAGTCCGTTGGTGTTGACTGCCTCTATGTCGAATCCGGGCTTCGCGCCACCGATGAGTGCGAAAGAAATTTCACCATCGGCATGGAGCGGGAACTCAGGAGAACGCAGCACTAAGGTGCTATGCGAACCGTCGCGGGTATTGCTTCCATTTTCTGCTTCAAACGGAACAGGACCGATAAACGCGGGTGAGTTCAATGGTGTGGGTGGAACCGAATTGCCGACGTTCGGGTCGTTTTCGCTGATCACACCCAATCGTGTCGGACCATTCTCAACACTCGAATCGCCAACAACCGTCCATCCTTGCAGTGTTTCGTCATCAAAATCGTAACGAATGACGGGAGTCCCTTCCTGAATGGTGACGTCATCGAGGCCTGCCCAACCCCAGCCTCCACTGTGGTAATCGATGAAGTCCAGTGTATATGATTCATCAAACTCAATCATGCCACGGAGTTCGTTTTCACCCAAAATAATGGTCTCCCAGGCTTGGCCGCCGTTTTCGGCACGGGTATAGAAGTTCAGGTATTCACCCGTGCTAGCTTTGCGAAGCGCTACGCCAATGGAGCCGTTTCCGTCGGAAGATTCCGGCAGGCCGTTGGCGTTGATTTCATCAATATTGAATCCGGGTTTGGAACCGCCGATCAGTGCGAACGAAATCAAACCATCCTGATAAATTTTGAATTCCGGAGATCTCACGACAAGAGTGCTGTGCGCGTTATCACGCGTGTTGGTTCCGTCTTCTGCCTCAAAAGGCACGGGCCCTATGAACGCGGGTGCATTCAAAGGTGCGGGGGGGACCGAATTGCCCACGGTGGGGTGGTTCTCGCTGATCACACCCAATTGTGTCGGACCATTTTCAACACTCGAGCCCGCAACAACGGTCCAACCTTGAAGCGTTTCATCATCAAAGTCGTACTTGGTGATAGGAGTGCCTTGCTTGATGATGACATTGTCGAGCCCTGCCCAGCCCCAGCCACCACTGTGGTAGTCGATGAAATCAAGCGTGTAGGACTCGCCAACTTCAATCACATTACCAAGGATCTCTTCATCGAGAATGATCGTTTCCCAAGCTTGACCACCGTTTTCTGTACGCGTGTTGAATGTCAGGTACTCCCCCGTCGTGGCATTTCTCAACGCCACACCGATCGAACCGTTTCCATCCGATTCGGTAGGCAATCCGTCCTGATTGATCGCATCCAGGTCAAAACCAGGTTTGGCGCCACCGATCAAGGCGAATGAGATTTCTCCGTTTGGAGAGATTTCGAACTCAGGTGAACGGTAGACAAGCGTTTCATGCGCATTGTCACGGGTGTTGGTTCCGTCTTCTGCCTCGAATGGAACAGGACCGATGAATCCGGTTCCAGTCAATGGTGTGGGAGGAACAGAGTTGCCAACAGTAGGATCCTCGGTGCTGATAATGCCCAGATCCGTAGGGCCATTCTCCTTTGCCGAGGATTGAACGGAAGTCCAGGCGGCCGGATCATTGCCGTCAAAATCGAACACCACTGTTTCGCCCGAAGTGGCTCCACTTTCAATCTGAAGGGTAAGTGTAGGGCCAGGCTCACCGTCCCCGTATTCTATACCCACCATGTTGTTGTCATCGAGTGTTTCTCCGTATAGCACAAAGGTGACGTATCCGTCGCCATCTGCCAATGCAGCATTCAATGCGGCGACAAGTTCGGCGTCGGTTGAAGGAGCCTGACTTTCAAAAATGGCACGTGATCCAACCGTGGCTCGTCCTGGCTGGAATTCCAGATTCATGGCAACGCGCCCCTGCCACAATGCTTTGGCCGGATCAACTCCCACAGTGGCGGAAGGGGAATCCTTAGAAATCGCGCCGTAAGTGGACTTGGCAAGATTGAAATCCAACGTTTCGGGATCCCAATCGGATGGAACGTCCACGAGGACAACGTTGACAAATTGATCGTCGACTTCCGTGTTGAGGTCGAAGACGTCCAAAACGGCGCTGGTAATGGAGGATCCTTGAGGCAAGGTTGCCTTCAGATCAAAGCCGATATAGGACAGGGCTTCACGGATACCAGGCAGCGTTTGTTCAACATAGGGACTTGGAAACAAGTCGGCCGTCACACAATCAGGGCAGATAACATCCACCACCGCGCTTTTCCCCGCTTCGGGCGATATGGTCAATTGGGCTGAAACCTCAGGCTGAATGGCCAGAGAACCAGCTGCAATTGCCGATAGAAACCAGAATTTGGATTGTTTCATTCGTACAATTTATTTTCAGGATTAGAGTTGGAAAGTCGCCAGGAGTAGCGACGAGTGGCAAGTTCGCATGAGGGGAAGCAAAGGCGCAATGATGAATCGACCAGATCGGGAATTGTTACGTTCTCGTCACTTATTCGAAGCGGTCTTGTTGGCTCCCTGATACAATCTAAAAATTTGTGACGAATACAAACTTTAGCACGCTGTGAATTGACCTACATTAAGATGTGTGCCAATTGTCATTGGAACTGGTTGACCAGTTCTTCATCCGCAATCATGAGCTCATATTTTTCGACGTATCATTCAAAAAGGATTCGAATTCTCGCATGGACGGGGGTGGCCCTTCTGCTGGGAGGCATTGCCCTATACTGGGCAGCGACACCCATGTCCAGAGTCTATCTGACCCGCGACATGCATGGATCATACTCACAAATTGACGGAGATCGCCAGGACCTAATAAAGTTCCTGGGGGACAGGCTTTCATGGGTAGGTCTGGGACTCATTCTCACCAGTTCGATAGCTTGGGTGAACAACAGCAAAGATGAAACTGGGAAGTGAGAAATATTGCACAACCTTTTAAACGAGCAAAATGGAAAACACAGGCCTTATAGCGATCATTCTTATTTGCGGCATGTTTGCGGACGGACTTTTGATGAAGCGTAAATTGCAGACCCTTTCTGAACGAATCAAGGATCTCGAGAAGTCCATAAAAAGAAAATAGATCACTTGTGAATAACAAAACGGGCTGCCGCCAAACTACTTCTCCCCGAATTCAAGTTGAATGCGGCCAAGGGACATGACACAAACGGGTGGGATGAACAGCTGGCCCACAAATGCTGGTATAAACTTTTTCATCGCAGTCACAGTCCCTGCCGGTAGTCATCCAAGCGTTCTTAATTGCATGAGCGGGTTGACGACATGTAATCCATTCAGCGTGCATATCCGCATAGCCCCAATTCCACCCTGCTGAACCGTGGTTGTTGGTCCCGTCAGGGCAATTTTTTTTCCGGAATTGTCCTCATCAAGGACGAGAACCTCCTGTGATTACATGCCGGCAGTGGTCAGCGGGTTTTTACCTTGCCCCGCCCGGTTTCCAAGTTGGAATATTCCGAAAGATTCGTAGCCGTGTCCGCTGCATTTATCCTTGTTAATTCCGGCGACATTATAGAAAAGATCCTGAATTTGGCCTCGTCGATGGACATTCTCGCGAATTACATTTTTTGTGCTGGGATAAATAAAGTGTGCAGACGCCTCAGTGCCACACGGTAATTTTCTGCTACTGCGGCGTCTGCACGTTCCATTATCATTCTTGTGCGAACGAAAGAGAACCGTCCTAACGGACAATAAAAAACTTCTCAGTACCCGATGGGCTTATTTGGTGAGGACTGGTTGCGCCGGTCACTTCATTGTATGGGCCAGAAACGGATTCAGCGCTGTGCAATGTCCCGGATTCCCATTCCAAGACCACTTCCTGATTGTTGCCGGTCAGTTTGATGGAAGCAGCTCCACCACCTTGAGCAAGAGAGGGCAGTGAAAATGGTATGGAACTTAAAACTCCCAAGCCGCTATCTCCACCTCCGGTTTCGCGAGCAGCGGTATCGGCGGCGAAATCACCATCAATCTCCACCACCCGATTGTTCATGACGCTATGTGTCACCAATCCGGCCTCAATGGATTTTTTCGAACCTGACAACCAATTTTCAAATCCGGTACCTCCGGAAATTTGAGCATTCCAGTTGTCCAATGTCCCTTGTTCGAAATCGCTGTTCGGGAATGCCAATTCAGCCGATTGACCATTCCAAACAAACAAATCATCGATGCACATCCATCCCCAGCTTGCTTTGAAAGGACCAAAATTGTCTTCGGCTCTGAATATAGCACTCATTCCCTGGTGCTCCTCTTTGATGTACCAACGGTACTCCGGGTGATGCCATAGATCACGACCACTATTGCTTTGGTTGGGAGCCATGCCTTGATTTCTTTGAAGATACCGGAAATCGGCAGCATCTCCAAATTCGCCATTTCCATCCACATCAACGATAAGTTCCACGCGAGCAAACGCCACTGCTCCTTCACTTGAGTAACGAATTCGGTCTGTTCCCTGAGCAGAAGCAAATTGAACAAACACATTGGTCGCCGCATCGGGGATGTTTTGAATGACGAAAACATCAGAACGAATTTCTGCACCTGTATTGAACAAATCGAATCCACCAGTTCCGAGAAACGTGCGCCCGCTCATGTGATCTTTACGGGCGTTTGCATCAAAGAAGAAAGTGTCTCCTTTAATCTGCCAACCGGGAACGGATCCGGATGGGTGATCACTCGGCATGAGAAAATCCCCAACTTCATCAAACCAATCAAATGCGGAAGGATCACTCTCTGGCGTAGGAATGCCCTGATCGAATCCGCCATTGACAATAATGGATTCTTCCCAGTCCCAATTCATCCGGAATGCGTCGAGGGCAATGTGGTATTCCAGGGAATCATCAAACCCAACCACCTGTGCCCTGAGTCCTTCTTTACCCGAAGTGTTGAAGAACACGGAAGCAAAATCATTTCGACCGCCTCCTGCGGCTCCACCCCAAAAACCTACCAGGGGAATATCGACGCCTTCATCATACTGCCCATTCGGATCTTCAGTTTCGCTGCCCAGATCAATATAGACTCCTGATTTGTTATCAGAACCCAAGGCGCCCGGCAGGTTGACAAACTCTGAGCCTCCACCCGATACCATGCCGTAGATAAAACTGGTCACTGGCGCAAGTTGAAATGGCTCCGAAACCAAGACTGCTGTTTCACTGAAATCGCCGGAATCAGGATTGCTCATCGTGGATAGAAAGGATCCACTATAGTTTACGAATGTCGCGTCAGTATCTTTATGAATCAGCGTATCATGGTTTTGAATCGAGGATTCAACGACGTTCCAGCCAGTCAATCCATCTTCAAAGAAGCCATTTTTGAGAGGATTGGAGATGACCTTTCCATCGGCGCCGCTCACACGAATGGAATTGATGGCCATGTAGTAATCCTGACTTCGATCAACAAGATGGACCTGCACATTTTGCCCGGTAAACTCATCGAGTTGAAAAAAATACAGACGAATCCAGGAACCTGGTTGGATGACATCACTGTTTCCTCGGCCCATGTAGGTGGCGGATTCATTGGACAACCAACGGTCCACACTTCCATCCGCTCCAAAATCCAATCCGATATCGAACACCTCCGGTTCCATACGCGGTGCGTCAAAATTTCCATCGCCATCACCGATCCCATTGGAACAGATGTCAATGGTGATGAAGGCTGGGGCATTCCCGGAATTGTTCGTTGCCGCATTGGCGCTGAGCGCCAGCAAAAGCGACATACCAAGAGTCATTTGTTTTATCAGTTTCATAGTTCAGATCAACGCCTGGAATGCAATAGGTCCAAAGTAACAGTTGTTGGTATCATTCGGAAACATGTCCAATACAGTTTGGTGGAGTTTTTGCAACCATCCGGAATTCCATGCCATATTCAAATAGGGTTGACCGGATGTATGTCCAAAGGCAAATGCGGCACCTTTTAAGAAATCCTCCACAAGGATCTTAATTTGGATCTTCAATTAAGTCGTTAAATCGTAACAGGACAGCCGCAATTGTTTCTGGACAATCAAACGACAATTGGCATTTGATCGGTTGGCACCTGTATGAATTCATTTAAAATCCTACATACAATATTCATTTGTCTCTGCATCCTGACAGGCGGTTCAATTCACGTAAAAGGAGCGGAAGCGCCTTCGCTCATGAAGATTGCCCATCGAGGAGGATTTGTGACCGAAACCTTGCCTGAAAACAGTTTTTCGGCATTGGAAGAAGCTATTCGACGTGGGTATTCCCACGTTGAAATCGATGCCAGAATCACTAAGGACTCCCGTGTTGTTTGTTTTCATCACGACGAACTGTTTGAACAAACGGGTGTAATGGGAAGGATTTCAGAAATGAATCTGGACCAGATTCAAAAAGTAAAACTATTGCATACAGGGGAACACATACCTACTTTCGAGGAATTCTGCAGCAAATGCGAAGGGAGAATCGATCTGATGGTAGATCTCAAAGGTTGTGCTGATGCACAGATTGGTGCCTATGCGTCCGAAATCGAAAGTAATTTGAAAAAATATCATCTATTAAAAAACAGTCTCATTCTGATCAACAAAACCCCTGTTAACAATCAGGAGAAGATAGCCAGGAGATTCTTGCACAAAGCAAAAATATCATGGCGAAAATCTTTGGAACAAACCTGGGCTGAGCAGAAGATTCCTTCGGACCTGGCCTTGGATTATTATGTCTTCAATCATGGAGCAGATTTTGATGATCAGGAAGTCAAAGGTTTTCAGAAGATGGGGTTGTCAGTCATTGTCAGCATCAACACAGGTCATTACAGAGAAGGAGATCCTTTTTCAAGAGGCCTGCATGATATCAAATCCATGCTGGCCTATGGCGTCGATGGGATCCAATTGGATGCTTGTTATGAATCGGGGCTGAAACCCATATCATCAATTTCCAACGATTGACCATTCAGGCACGTCGTTGAGAGATGGAAACCTGATAGAATCTTATGTTTAGATATTTGAATAATTGGCCCGCACCTTGGTTGCGATTTATCGCGTTGATTGCCCTTGTACAAATGGGTCTATGCCACATCCGAGGTGCGACATACACAGAAAATGCCTCAAAACTTGTCATGACCGCTCCGGCAGGCACGCGGTATTGTGAAATCTTTCCGACAGGAACGACCGTCATTCCAAACGGACGTGTTCTGACCCCACGCGGTTCACAGGTGCTGGTCGAACCACATCCTTACGGATTGGCGCTCGCAGCGGATGCTCGGGTGCTCATTACCGTCAACAGTGGAACTGAACCGTTTTCCTTTTCCATTCTCACCAATCCACTTCAGAAGGATCGTTCGTTCACATCCATTCCTGAAGGCGTGAAAACAGATGAGGGTGTTCTAAATGCCTGCTTTATGGGGGTGGCCATTCCACAGGCCCCATCATCCAGGATTTTTTTCGCATCCGGAGGGGATGACGGTACGGTCATGGTCTGGGATTACGAAAGGCGAGAACGTATACGCACGATTGATTTGAATATCGATTTCGAAGGCCGAAAATGGCGGGACAGCTACTTGGGGGACATGACCCTGACGCCCGACGGAAAACATCTTTACGTGGTGGATCAAATGAATTTTCGTGTGATATGTCTGGACACGTCGAGCATGGAGGTGATCGATGTCATTTCAGTCGGCCGATACCCGTTTGGGATCTCCTGCACACCGGATGGTTCAAGACCGTATGTCGCAAACATCGGCATGTTTGAATACAGCACAGTTGAAGGATTTGATCCCAAGCAATTCATGACGACCGGTCTCAGTTTTCCTCCATTTGGCTATGATTCACCAGAGATGAGAGAAGGAACCATGGCGGAAGGAAAGATCGTGCCTGGCTTGGGGGATCCTAACGTGGAGGAATCGGTTTCCGTTTATGCGATTGACATTACCGATCCACATGACGCACGCATCACTGCACGAATCAAGACCGGCATCCAAGTTGGTGAAATGGTGGAAGGGATTCCTGCGATAGGCGGTGCGGCGCCTAATTCCACAATCTGCGACGGTCGACACGTTTTTGTATCTAATGGAAACAATGATTCCATTTCAGTGATTGATACCACACTGAATCAAGTAGTGAAAGAAATCACTTTGAGATTACCCGAACCGTTGGACGTTTATCGAGGGGTGATTCCATTTGGCTTGGCTCTGGCTCCAGACAAGGACAGATTATACGTGGCGGAGTCAGGCATCAACGCCGTCGGAGTGATTGATACCCAAAGCCTCGAGGTGGTTGGTCACATTCCCGTTGGTTGGTTTCCCAGCAAAGTGGCGGTTTCACCAGACGGACAGCAGCTCATTGTCGCCAATGCCAAGGGTTTTGGGGCCGGTCCAAATGGCGGGCCGGGTGTTGACCTCGATGGACGCTCCGGAATGGGAAACTTGATGCGGGGAACGATATCCATCCTCCCCATCCCCACGGATTCCCAGCTACCAGCTGAGACAGCGCAAGTCATTGAAAACAACGTGCACCTGGGTGTTCGCAGACCATGGGAAACAAAAGAACGCAATCCGGTGCCACCTTATCGAGGCGCTTATCCTTCTCCCATCAAATACACGGTATTCATCGCTAAGGAGAATCGAACCTTTGACCAGATTTATGGTGAACTACCAAATGCCCGGGCGGAAACTAGTTTGGCTGATTTCGGGGTAAAT
>JAQCFT010000110.1 GCA_027619545.1 Verrucomicrobiota bacterium
GGGGCGGCGGTAATTGAGTGGTAACGTTCTGGTTTGGAGGAGGTTAAAATTCCTTCAGTGGGTTTATTGACGAAATGTGATTTCGTGGTATTGTAGTTATCTCAGACGTATGAAAACAACAAAATTGGATAATTCGGGCGTATTCGAACCTATGACGGTTCGTTCAAGTGAAATTGAGTTTACATTGCCACCTGAAGCGGTGAGTGTCCGATCCAATGGAGTTGAGTTTTTATCCAGTCGAGAACTTCCGGTATGGTCAGAATTGACCATCGATCTCAAGTCTCCCAATTCCGATGCGCCGATTCATTGTAACGGCATCGTCGTTGGGGCTAGCGGCAACAAGCACAGTGGTTTCGTTATCTCCATCCTGTTTGTCGGGATGGAAGCCGAGGCTCAATCCCAGGTGGAAGCCCTGGCACGCGTGCAGCGTATGACGCTTTAAAAGAGGGGGAGGAACCCCTCACAATTGAGATTTATGGAACTGTTCAATCGAATTTTACGCACCGCCGTTGATGGCGGTGCTTCTGATGTACACATTAAAGTCGGCCACCCCATCATTTTTCGCATCGATGGCAATTTGGTTGATATTGAAGCTCCCAAGCCCACCGTTGAATGGATGGGGCAAGTTTTGGATGCCATCGTCCCCATTCACTTGAAGGACGTTCTGGAAGCTGAGCGGGAGATCGATTTTTCGTATTTTTCCGAAGGAGTTGGCCGTTTTCGTACCAATTGTTTCCAGCAGCGTGGAACCTTTGCTCTCTCCATGCGCTACGTCAAAACGGATATCCCCAGTTTTGAAGACTTGGGGTTGATACCGGTGCTGAAGGAGATTGCCGTCGCGCCTCGCGGCATTGTGTTGGTATCCGGCACCACCGGTTCCGGTAAGTCCACCACGCTGGCTGCCATGATTCAGCACATCAACGAGTCCAGTCGCAAGCACATTGTGACCTTGGAGGATCCCATCGAATTTGTCTTCACGGACAAGAAATCAGTGATTGAACAGCGGGAAATAGGTCTGGATTCGCTGAATTTTTCTGCCGGTTTGAAGCATGTTTTACGTCAGGATCCCGATGTGATCATGATTGGTGAAATGCGTGATGCAATCAGCTTTTCCGCAGCTATGAGTGCGGCTGATACCGGGCATTTGGTCCTTTCCACCTTGCACACCACCAATGCCGCCCAGTCAGTGACACGTATTCTCGACTTTTTCCGATCCGAAGAGCGCGATCAGATCCGTCGTCAGCTGGCCGGGACCTTGCGGGCTGTTGTTTGTCAGCGCATGGTGGGTAAAATCGGAGGGGGCGTGATTCCTGCGATCGAAGTGATGGTTAATACGCCGACCATGCGTAAGTTGATTGAAGAAAATCGCTTGGAAAAATTGGGTATAGGCATTGAAACGGGTGGTGAGGACGGAATGCAGAATTTCAATCAAGCCCTGTTCAAACTGGTGAAAGATCGTTTGGTCAGTGAAGAAGAAGCCCTTACCAAGGCTTCCAACGCAGATGCGTTGAAGATGAACTTCCAGGGAATCTTCCTGAGTGAAGGAAAACGTATCCTGAGTTAATTGAACTTTTTTGGGAAAACAGGATCAAAGTTAATTGAATGCGACAGTTGACAGGGCAACGGAATTTCCTCTAGTCTGTCGCCACTCGTAACCTTTATAAATTTATCGATTATGCTGAGAGCAGGCTTAATATTAGTCATTTTACTGGGACTGGGAGCGTTGGGAATTACTCAATTCCAGGTGGCGCCGAAAATCGCAGGTTTGGAATCAGATCTGGCAACGGCCGACACCGCTAGAAGCCAGGCCGAAAGTGCCCAACGATCCGCTGAAAGCGCCCAACGTGAAGCTGAAGAAGCAGCTGAAACGCTGCGGGGTGAGCTGACCGAAGCCAAAGACAGTCTAAAAAATGCGGGACTGGCCCTGGCTCAGCAAAAGGCCCGTGGTGACCAGTTGGACGCACAGTTGACCGAAGCGACCGATGCCTTGACCGATGCTCGCCGTGAATTACAGACTTGGAAAGGCCTGGGAGTCAGTCAGGAGTATGTGATTTCCATGAAGGAACAGCTCCAGGAGGCCAACAACCAGATCGCCGCCATCGAAGCTGAAAAGGAGATCATAACCCGTCAGTTGGATCAGACCCAATACGAACTGAGCCGTTTCGTTGGACCTTCCCAAAAGGTTGTCATGCGTGATGGGCTGGAAGGTTCCGTGCTTTCCGTGGATCCTGATTGGGGATTTGTGGTGCTCAACGTGGGCGAAGAAGACGGTGCTTTGGAAAATGGTGAGATGCTTGTCAGCCGCGAAGGTAAGCTGGTTGGCAAAGTGCAAATCTCTTCAGTGGAAAAGGACCGCTCCATCGCCAACGTCATGCCAGGATGGCTGCAGACTGACATCCAGGTTGGAGATGTTGTTCTTTACTGATCATTTATTCACGATATGCAGGTGTGGCTTAAAATAGGTTTTGTCATGTTTGGGTTTGTTCTGTTAACCCTTGGAGGGCTGACTGGCTGCTCAACACCCGATCCGGAAAACACGTCCGCTCGCCCCTGGAGTCAGCCTCGAAGCTGGGAACACGGGTTGCCAACCAATATCATGGAAGGGCGCTGATTCGCCCAAAACTATCGTTTTTTCTTAAGCCCCTGTTGCAATTTGCAACAGGGGTTTTCTTTTGTCCCGCAGGTCATCCTTTCATTCTTGGGACTTGCAATGAATGCTGTAGTTCTTAACATTTTTGCATGAACTCCACCTTCCGCGGTTTGATCGGCTTGTGCCTGTGTGCTTGTACGGTGTATGGTCAGGATGCTGATTTCCCAGTGGTCTCCGATGATTTCGAGGTAAGCCTGTTCGCACGGGATCCTTTGGTGCGAAATCCTTGTGCCATCACTTTCGATGAAAAAGGCCGTTTGTTTGTTGGTATGGGCCCCCAGTATCGCCGGCCGACTCCCGAAACGGAAGGCGATAAGGTTTTTATCCTGATTGACTCCGATAATGATGGACAAGCGGATCAAAGAAAGGAGTTTGCGCGGGGCTTCAATAATATCCAGGGCATGACCTGGCACGGGGATCAGCTTTGGGTGGCCAATGCCCCGGATCTGACCGTTCTGCGCGATGTTGACGGAGATGATGAAGCGGATGAATACCTCCGTCTGTACACTGACTTGGGTAATATCGAGCACGGCATTCATGGACTGAATTGGGCACCCGACGGGAAACTCTACATGTCCAAGGGCAACTCCAAGGGGCTGAATCAAGCTCCCGATCGTGTGGCGCCCAAGGCATTCCGTGATCTGTGGGGGATGAAAGCTCCAGAGGGTACACCGGATTTTCCTCCTCCGGTTTTGTTCACACGCGACACATACAAAAATACCTTTCACCATCCATCTGATGACTGGGGATTAAATGGCGGAGTACTTCGTTGTCGACCGGATGGGTCCGGTCTGGAAATTGTATCGCGAGGTAACCGTAATCCCTGGGACATGACGTTCGACTCACAGTTCAATTGGTTGGGAACGGATAATGATCAAAACCTTGGTGACAAAATCTTTTCTCCCTTTTTCAGCGCAAATTTTGGTTGGGGCCACCCCTGGAGTTATGACTGGCTGGGTGATGATCATTTACCATCGGCTCCTTCAGCGGGACCGCTTTTTGAAGGATCGGGGACGGGTGTGATTTTTTGTGACATTGAAGGGTACCCTGACTGGATCAATCGAACCTTTCTTATCAATGATTGGCTCAAACGTGAAATATATGTTTACCGCCCGCAATGGAAAGGGGCATGGATGAGGCCGCTGAATGAATCGATGGAAACGCTGGCCAGCGCAGGCGGAGGGCGCTCGATGGATGGTAGTACCGGCAGGAGTTTTGATCCGGTAGACATTGAAATCGGTCTGGATGGCGCGATTTATGTTTCGAGTTGGGGGCGTGAATACGGCTCTGTCTTTGAGAATGGGGAGATGGTGAATGAAGGGCGTATTTACAAGCTCAGGCCAAAATCATTGCAACCCGGATTGCAGCTTCCCCGCCAGGGCCATCAACCCATTAGGAGTCGGTCGGTTGATTCGTTGATCCAGGATTTGAGCAGTCGCCTTCCGGTGAGACGCATCAATGCGCAGGATGAATTGGTGAGGCGCGGGGAGGAAGCAGTTTCGGATTTAAAAAGAGGATTGGAACAATCTGCGCCAGGTGCTGCCCGGGAGACTTGGATACTTTGGACCTTGGGGCGCATCGGTGTGACTGTAGTGGAATTGAACGAGTTCTTTGCCGACCAGTGGAACAAATCGTTCAATCGAAGGCTTCAAACGTTGCGTATCGTTGCGTTTCAGGCGCGTGAGCGTGCGTCCCGAGAGTTGGCAGACTTCGCAGTTGCCGGGTTAAGTGATGGGGATGCCCGTTTGAGGCAGGAAACGGTGATGGGCTTGCATCAGGTTCTCGACCGGCGTTGGAACAAGGAATTACTTCGCATGATCGAGAGGGAAGAGGATCGTTTGGTTTACTATTCCGCCTGGCAGGCCTTGCGCGATTTGCTCTCCGTTTCAGAACAAAAGGAACTGTTGCGTCACGCATCGGCGCCGGTGCGGCGGGCGGCGTTGCTGAGTTTGTTGGAGGATAATCATTTGGGTGATGATGAGATACGAGCGATGGAGGGCGATCCGGATGCCATGACATCGTTTCTTGCTCAAAAAAGGTTGAGCGGTCGCGCCATTCCTGTCATCAAGGGGCCCGCCTTGTCGGGAGTGGCACGCGAGAACGATAAGGAAACACATGTCAAAGATGCATCCGGTTCGGCGCAGGTGTTATTGGTGCAAGTGATTCAAAAATTAAGCGCTGAATCCGGTCGTACCTACCAACAAGATATTTTGGCCAATGGCAACGCCGCCTATACGGATCGGTCTTATCAACTGGTAGAGATCCCCGAGGAGTTGGAAGGTCATGCTTTCATTCGTTCAGCAAACAATGACGCGGAAGCTCGACAAGGCGGGGGGATGGAGTTCGAGCTTTTGTTTCCATCCACTGTTTATGTCGCCGACGACGTCCGGGGAGATCGGCCACCTCTCTGGTTGGAGGACAAGTTTGAGGGGACGGGAATGTACCTTAAGACACATGACGCCCGATACAGGGTATATCGCGCGGATTTCCCTGCAGGAATGGTGAAGTTGGGGTCCAACAATCAGAGGAATCGGTCTCCCAAAGCTTCTTATATCGTTATCATAGAACCTCATTATCTCGCTCGCCAGAAAGTTGAAGCCACGGTCCCACTGGTATTGGCTTCCATGGAAACCGCCTCAGCCATGCGAGGTAGAGCGTTGTTTCACAGTGCGCTTGCGGCGAATTGCATGGCCTGTCATCAGTTGGAAGGAAACGGAAATGTGTTTGCACCCGATCTTTCCGACATTGCATCCCGGGCAACTCCGGAGATGATCGCACGATCCATTCTGGATCCGAGCGCCGAAATTACCGAAGGATTCGCTTCCCAGATTGTTGAAACCAAAGATGGAGAAATCCACGAAGGTTTGGTGGTGGGTGAATCTGGCAGATCCATCGTATTGGCGAATGCCGCGGGTGTGACGGTGGATATTGGCAAGGCTGATATTGAACGACGCACCGGATCTGAAACTTCCGCCATGCCGGGGGGATTGGGTGCCATTTTATCATCACAACAAGTGGCGGATCTGGTGGCTTATTTGCTGCAGATTGAAGTTGCTAACCAGAAGGGGCAGCCAAGAGCATCCTCGACAGGCGTGGATACGCACTCTTCCAAGCATCCTATGACCTTGAGCGTCCATCAGGATGGTATTGCTTTGATGCAGGGCGAAGTGACTTTGGCCCGCTATTATCATCAGCATTCGGATGTGCATCGACCCTTCTGGGCACATGTCAAAACGCCGACGGGACGTCAGGTGACACGTGCTTACCCACCTGTTGAAGGTGTGGACGCCATGGATCACGCTCATTTGCATCCGGGTTTATCGATGGGGTTTGCCGTTTTGAATGGAGTTAATTTCTGGCACAACCGCGAGGGACGAGTGCGTCATCTGGGGTATCGTGATGTGGTGAGTGAGGGTGGATCTCTGGCTTTTTCCACGCAGCAGGAATACCTGGATGGTGATGGGCGCCGGATATGTGTGGAATCCACACGATATACCATTGTCCCCAACACAGACGGGTATTTGATTGTTATGGATTCAAGGTTTTCCAGTGATCAGGATTTCTATTTTGGCGTCAAGGAAGAGATGGGGTTGACCATGCGTGTGGCCACACCGATTGTCGTCAAAACCGGTGATGGACGCATCTTGAACGGGCAGGGAGGGGTCAATGAAAAGGGGACATGGGGCAAAGTGGATCGCTGGTGGGATTATGCCGGAACCATTGAAGGGCATTTCGCTGGTATACAAATCATGTCCGGTTCCGTGAATCCGGAAGTTTGGGCGCACAGCAGGGACTATGGTGTGCTGGTTGCCAACCCTTTCCCGGTGGATAAGGCTCCGAATCGCGATAAGAAAACGATGGTGTCAGCAGGTGACGTTTTTCGACTTCAATTCGGGATCCAAATTCACGATCACATGGACAAAGCATCATTTGATGCCGGCGCATCCTATCGCAGATTCCAAGTGCAGTTTGGTGAACGCCTTGAACAATAATATTCGGCACCACCCCATTCATGGAATGCCAAAACCGGGCATTTTTTTGTTCAGAAAGTTGAAGGGGATGATGATCCAATTGAAGGGAGTGGGGAACTTTGCATTGAACATCCAGGTGTTTTTCTTCATCGTCTGGCGCTGAACCCTTTGAAGTTTTTTGACTGATTAAATGCTATGGGAACCGGTCTGCTCGCTCTGCTTTCGTTTTTACCCATCCTGGTGGTGATGGTGTTTCTGGTAGTCATGCGATGGCCTGCAAGCCGCGCCATGCCGCTTTCTTACCTTACCTCCGCGGGCTTGGCTCTATTGGTTTGGAAGATCAGTGTGGCCCAGGTTGCTGCCGCATCGGTCAAAGGCTTGATTGTTGCAGCTTCACTGCTTTACATCATTTTTGGAGCGATTCTTCTCCTCAACACAATGCAGGAAAGCGGGGCGATCCGGACGATCCGGGATGGTTTTACTTCCATTTCTCCCGATCGCAGGATCCAGGTGATTATCATTGCCTGGTTGTTTGGTTCGTTCATAGAAGGTTCCGCGGGGTTTGGCACGCCCGCGGCCGTGGCGGTTCCCTTGTTGGTTGGTTTGGGGTTTCCGGCAATGGCGGCGGTGGTTTCCGGCATGATCATTCAGAGCACGCCCGTTTCTTTTGGCGCTTTGGGGACCCCGATACTGGTGGGGGTGCAAACAGGTTTGGCAGGTGATCCCGTGGTGGCTGACTGGGCCATCGCTCAAGGATTTGTTCAGGAGAATGGTGATCTTGATTTATATGCGTTGCTCGTGCAGATCGGGTGGCGTGTTGCCTTGTTGCATGCCATTGCCGGCGCGTTGATCCCGCTGTTTCTGGTCAGTTTGTTGACACGTTTTTTTGGTCCGGAACGTTCGCTCCGACCTGGACTCCAATGCTGGCGTTTTGCTTTGGCTGCCTCGCTTGCCATGACGGTTCCTTATACCTTGGTGGCTATTTTTCTTGGTCCGGAGTTTCCTTCTCTTTTTGGGTCATTGATTGGGCTGGCCATCATGGTGACCGTGGCACGCCGTGGCTGGTTGATGCCTGACCGGTCCAACCCATGGGAGTTTGGTCCAAAGGATACCTGGGAGCCTGAATGGAACGGACTGATCGAGGTTAAAGATCAGACTGACCCAAACCAGAAACCAATGCCCATGTGGAAAGCATGGTTTCCCTACTTGTTGGTGGCAGGATTGCTGGTGTTGACCCGATTGAAGGCGCTTCCCTTTGTGGGGTGGCTGCGCAGTGTGAAGCTTGAATGGAAGGAAATCTTTGGAACCGGTATTGCCGCTTCGGTCGAGCCTCTTTATCTGCCCGGAACTATTTTTCTGGTTGTATCGTTGGCAACCTTCGCACTGCACGGCATGACGGCGCAGGGATATCGACGTGCCTGGAAAGATTCTGTCGGGACCGTTTGCAAGGCGTCTGTGGCTTTGGTGTTTACAGTGCCGATGGTTCAGGTCTTCCTCAACTCGCAGGGAGGCCTTGCCGAATATGCCAAGATGCCGAATGCTCTGGCGGAAGGCATCGCACAGGTGGCGGGAGGGGCCTGGCCCTTGTTTGCTCCATTGATTGGCGGGTTTGGCGCCTTTGTTGCGGGCAGTAATACGGTCAGCAATATGACGTTCAGTCTCTTTCAATTTGGAGTCGGGCAGCGCATTGGGGTGGACCCGACCTGGATTGTGGCTCTTCAAGCTGTTGGCGGAGCGGCGGGCAACATCATTTGCGTGCACAATGTGGTGGCGGCTTCTGCGGTGGTGGGATTGCTGGGAAGAGAAGGAGAGGTGATTCGGAAAACACTTCCGGCATTCGTCTACTATGCACTTTTACCCGGAGCTTTGGGATATGCCATTGTATGGCACTCGCAAAAGGGGTGGTTCAATTTGGGAAGTCTTTTGGCGGTGTTCATTTGGTCGTTTGCGATTGGCATTTTGATCAAACATCTCAGGGCTGATGTTCAGCGTGAACGGTGATCATCCATGCAACGCCAAATTGATCAGTCAACATACCGAAGCATTCAGACCAAAAGGTCTTTGTGATTGGCATTTGAACTTCGCCTCCTTCTGACAAGGATTCAAATATAGCCTTCGCCTCTTCTTCGGTATCAAAAGCAAGGGACAAACGAAATCCATCAAATGTCCCCTGATCATCGCATCCGTCGGAAGCTTGGAGGGTTGTTTCTCCGATAAGTAAGGTGGCATGCATCACTTTGTTTTCGAAACCTTCCTGCAACATGCCCGGTGGGTGGGGTGAGGGACTGTCACTGTGATACATGATCACCTCTACCTCAGCCCCAAGGGCTTTCCGGTAGAACGTGATCGCCTCTTCACATCGACCGCTGAAGAACAGGTAAGGCGTCAGATGTCTGGCTGGCATGTTGCGAATCCTCCTTCAAGTTGCATTTGATTACCAGCATATTTTTGGAAATGGAAGGGCGAGGATTCTGCAGTGGTTTTTTTCAGTTTGTTGCAGGAAATTGCCCTTCCGCAGCAGTACACTGGCATGCGGGCAAGGCTTTTAATACAAGGGTTTGGCGTGCTATTGATGAATGCCTTTGGTGGAGAGCTGTCTCGAGTTCTTTTGAACCGTGGGTTTTGAAATGGAACATCCACACCCCGTCGAACAGCCTCCTGTTCGTCTTTGCCTGAGGTAGCGAAACAGAAAGACCAGCGCAGTGATGGCCACGATCAGGAGGGCGATGATGCTTTGCTGCTCTTCATTCATTTATTTCAAAGTTGTCCCATCATACCGCCAATTTGGTAAACCAAAAATGCGCCAAGACAAGCTGTCAGGGTCATGTAGGCGATTTGGAACAAGGGCCACTTCCAGCCATTGGTTTCCCGTTTGACCACTGCAACGGTGCTTAGACACTGCATGGCGAAGACGTAAAAAACCATCAAACTCAGACATGTCCTTGGAGTGTAAACAGGCCTGCCATCGGGCCGCTTCTCCGCTCGCAAGCGGTCGCGAAGGGGTTCGATTTCCTCGGTTTCTTCCACCGAATAGATGATGGACATGGTGCTGACAAACACTTCCCGTGCGGCAAACGATGCGATCAGGCCAATCCCGATCTTCCAGTCGTAGCCCATGGGTTGAATGACCGGTTCAATAATCTTGCCGACTTTGCCGGCGATGCTTTGTTCCATTGCGACGGATGGATCGGGGTTGTCCGATTTGGGGTAGGTCACCGCGAACCAAAGCAGGATCGAGATTCCGAGAATCACCGTTCCCGCACGTCGGATAAAGATGCGGGTGCGCTCCCACATTTGCCACAGGACCGCTGTCAGGGCCGGAGACTTGTAACTCGGCAATTCCAGAATCATTGGAGCGCCTTCACCTTTCAGGAGTTGTTTGTGGAACAACCAGGCGAAGAAGAAAGCCCCTCCGACCCCGAGTGCATACATCGACAAAAGAAACAGGGCTTTGGTCATGGCTGGCACCTCGTCCGACGGGATCATGGTGGCAATCATCAACAAATAAACCGGCAACCGAGCCGAGCATCCAGCCAGAGGGGACACCAAAATGGTGATCAATCGATCTTTGGGATTGTCAATCGTTCTTGTGGCCATGACTCCCGGCACGGCGCAGGCGTGCGAACTGAGCAGGGGAAGGAAAGATTTACCATTCAAACCCACACGGCTCATCAAACGATCCATCATGAATGCAATGCGCGCCATGTAGCCGGTGTCTTCCATCATCCCGATAAAGAAGAATAGAATCAAAATCTGTGGTAGAAAAATCACAACGCCTCCCACACCGGCAATCACACCGTCCACGATCAAGTCGCGTAAATCGCCCTCGGCCATGCGACCGGACACCCAGGTTCCGCACCATTCAAAGAAGCTTTCGATCCAGCCCATGGGGCCGTCGGCCACTTTGAATATCATGGTGAACAACAGGCCCAGTATCACCAGCAAAGTGACCCACCCCCAAACAGGATGAAGGAAGACGGCGTCCAGCTTGTCGGTCAGGGTGGCGTCGTTTTCGTCAGGACGCTGTATGGTTCTCTGCGTGACGACGTAAATGGCGTCATAACGAGCGGCCACCAGTTTGTCTTCCCATCCGGGAAATTTTTCGGCCAGTTCCTTGCGGGTGTCTTGAATGGCATCCAGTTGCTTGTCCTGGATGCCGTAATGGGTTGGGTCACGATCCGACAGGAGGTAAAGTGGTTCCAGAAGGGAACTTTCATTTGCCAGAACTCCCGATTCCCGCAGACGCTTCCAGGATTTTTCCAGGCCATCGTTGATTTCTTCGGGAATGGCGACTTTGAACTTGGGGGCCGGGATCTCCGGTTTGCTCATGCAGTGCTTGATCTCGACCAGACCCTTGCGGTGGCTCGCCTGCATCGGAATCACTGGAATGCCTCCGAAAGATTTCGACAAGTTGTCCACATCGATTTCGACTCCTTGTTCCGCCACGATATCCATCATGTTCAAGGCCAGGATGCAGGGGATGCCCAGTTCCAGTATCTGCGTGGACAGGTAGAGGTGGCGTTCGAGATTGCTTGCGTCCAGCACAATAATGATTCGGTCCGGGCGCGGCGTGTCCTTGCGCCTGCCTAACAATACATCACGCAGGACCGCTTCATCGGGCGAACGGGCGTTGAGACTGTAGGCTCCGGGCAGATCAATGATCCGGACTTTTTCTCCATGCGGTAAAAAGCATTCACCTTCCTTGCGCTCAACCGTGACGCCTGGGTAGTTGCCGACCTTTTGTTTCAAGCCCGTGAGGGCGTTGAACAGGGTGGTCTTTCCACAGTTTGGATTACCGACCAAAGCAAAGGTCATATCCCTTTCGGGTTTTTTTGATGATTTGACCTCGTTTGTGGACATGGTGTTTATTGCTGCAAAATAGATCAGATAGTCTGAATTTCAATCAGTTCGGCCTCTTTTTTTCGCAGAGAAATCAAAGAACCCCGCACGGATATTTCGATGGGATCCCCCATGGGAGCCCTGCGTATCAATTGGATGCGGGTGCCGGGCAGCAGGCCAAGTTCGCGAAGTCGGGTCAGTGAGGCGTTTCCGGTGGGAATGGACTCGATGACAGCGGAACTTCCCTGCTCCAAATCGCTTAAGCGGGTTGGTTGGGACATGGAAAGGCGCCCTAGCAGCAGGTGGATGGTTCAACAAGGATGGAATCGGCGACCTGTCGGCTCAGGCAAACTTTGGTGCCGCACACCTGACACAGCATGGCACCGCTGTTATTCAGGATTTTGACTTCGGACAGCTCGCAAAAACCCATTTCCCGCAAACGGTTGCAAACCGATTCGTGGCCTTCAAGTTTTTGCACGCGGACTTTCTGCCCTCGCCCAATTTTGGGCAACGGTAACCAAGATTCCGACCTGACACTGTCTGCTGCTGCTTCCATCATTTTTACCTTGGTTTAACTCTATTGAGAATGCGTCTCATTTACAATGAAAAACTGACATGAAACTTTCAGGGTATTTTGATTAGCTCGGCTAATGGAGTTGGTTTGGTCGGTATCGTACGTATAGCCAGTGCTTATTGTTGCCATTCAGCCCATAATGCACACCATTTGCCAATCAAATTCGGCTTTTTAAAACCAGTGTGCCCGGAATGGATGAGTTGGTATTCCCGAATCATGATTCCGCTTTCGCAGTCAACCCATTCCATATGGTAGTTTCCCGGGGGGATGTTGGCGATGTCCATGATTTGTGAGAGATTCTCTGAGTAGGCGATGTAACTTTCGCCCGGGTTTGCCAGTAACCACTTTGTTTCTCCGAGTGCCAGTTCATCATGAGGAATCAAGGTGTTGAAATTGGTTCGTTCAAAAAAGTGCTGGAGGATGCGACAGCGCTTCAGTTCTTCAACAGGAGTGTTTGCCACGTCCATTTCCAACAACATGGGCATTAGTCCACCCATTGCGCAGCGCCAAGCGTAAAGGGCTGTGGGTTCACCCTTGGTGTTTTCCGAATAGATGGTTTGATATCGACCTTTTGATGATCCGAATGCTTCGACGGCTTTGCTGTGAACGTTTTTTACCTCGGCTTCCAGTTGCATGGCGAAATGATTCAGGTAGCCGCCTTGTTTCCAGCTTTTGAATGTTGTGCCGGAGTGATGATGATTGCCGACGATATGATCATGTGGATCAGCTTCCCGAATGGTTCTCGCAATGTTCTGTACACGTTCGGTGCTGTAGGCTTCTTCGGATTCTTCAGCCACGATCCAGACAAGGTTTTTGTAATGGTGGAAACGTTGAACAATGGTCTGCAAAAAACGTTTTTCATCTGGTCCGACATTGTCTCCTGTGTTCCAGATGCGCGCGCTGTCATCGTAAAAAAACAAGTAGATCAGGATGCCGTGTTGATCCATTAGGTTGAACCATTGCTCCCATTGATTGAGCAACTCTTCATCCAACCCCTGGCTTGGGTTTGAATCCACAAAAGGATTGTGATCCGGGGAACCGTCTCCACCATGGGAACGAATGATCTGCATATAGAGGCAATTTCCTCCGTGCTGGATCATTTTCCGGATGATTTGCAATTGATCCCCCTTTCGCGTCCCATCCTGTAATCGGGTTCCACGATAGAGGAATCCCTCCGGATCTCCGGGGCCACAAATGAACACGGGAGGACCTTCATGCCGCCGCAACCATTCAGGATGGTGGGGGTCCACCACAATTTGGCCCCTGAGCGGTTCCGGGAGGCCTCTTTCTTCGACCGCGATGGATGCTGTAATCACAATGACAGCACACCATGTCGAGAGGTAACGTTTGAGCATGATCCTCATGCTATGGGTGTCCTGAGAAAAGACAAGACAAGGAAACCAAGATTGCTGGCCTGTCTGTCGTGATGGAATCCGGGGAATTGACCAAGCTAAAAGTACGTTTCTTTTGAACGCGGACCAGTCCCGGAGAGGTACGGTGCATCGCGCTTCATAGCGCCA
>JAQCFT010000111.1 GCA_027619545.1 Verrucomicrobiota bacterium
TCAGTTTGATTGACCTGATGGCAACGTTTGGAGAGATCTTGAACTATTCTTTCGGTGAGACGAAAGCGCCCGATTCATTCAGCTTTCTACCCCTGTTAAGAGATCCTTCATCAGGCCCGGTCCGATCACACATGATCCAGCAATCCACTCAACCGTTCATCATCCGCAAAGGCCCCTTCAAATTGGCCCTCACGGCAGGCAGCGGGGATCGGTCGGGATTGGACAACTCGCCCACAGAACACGAAGCGTGGCAGGCAGCCGTCAACAAGCTGGGTCACGAACCGTCACAGAAAGAACGATTGGCATACCCGTTCGTCCAGTTATTCCATTTGGAAGACGATCCGGGCGAATCCAACAACCTGGCAAAAGATCAGTCAGCAAAGGTGATGGAACTTCTACAACTTTTGGATCATTCCATATCAAACGGTCGCACGACCGATGGTCCGGTCTTGTCAAATGACCGGGATGTGCCTCTCTTTCTCACACGATAAGCATTAGGTGGCCATGATTGAAAAATGAAGCACTGAAAGGTTTGACCTGATTAGTTTTTACTGGCTATCCAGCGACTATTGGTCAATACTCCCAGCCTCCATGAAAAGCATAACTACATTCTTATCGGGCATTACTGCGTTGTTTTTGCTGGCATTAAGCAGCATTGAATCAAATGCGGCGAACTTTGTTGGAACGTGGATTACCACGGCCACCTTGCGAGATGGTGATTCCAGAGAGTCATCCCTGACGATTAAGAAAAAAGAAAGTCAATGGCATGCGACACTGGTCGGGCAAACAGGTGATGAAAGAATTCTGGACCGAGTTCATGTCGAAGGTGAGACACTGACCATTGAATTTGACTGGGAAAGGGACGGCCAGACCGCGACGGTCGGAGCCAAGGCGAAGCTTGACAAAGAAGGAGCCTTGACCGGGAAATGGTATGTTCGGGATGGCGAGGGAAAAGAGTCGATGAGTGAAGACTGGCGGGCTGTTCGCTCTGCCGCTACCGTGTTGGTCGGCAACTGGGATGTCGTTGCCGTCACCACGGAAAACGATATCAAACATACCATGGTGATCAAAAAGTCGGGATCCAGCTTTTCCGGTTATGCGGCCTCCGATGAAGGACAATTGGATTACACGAGCGTGAAAGCCGATAAAAATGTAGTCAAATTGGAACTACCCTATGGAGGAGGAACGGTCAAAGTGGAAGCCAGACTGCAACAGGCTCGAAAACTGATCGGCAAATGGATTTACCTCGACGAGTTCAAGGAGGAAGTCGCCACCGGAGACTGGTCGGCCACCAGGCAAAAACGCCAGCAACCAAAGACCTCTCAAGGAAATTAACCCCTTTATGCGAGCCCAATGCTTGAACTTTGTGGCAGGTTTAATTTGTTTCATCCAAACAAATCTGTCTGCCGCACAACCCAACATTGTCCTGATCATGGCCGATGATCTGGGGTGGGCGGATTTGCATTGTCAGGGCAATCAGGAGGTGGAGACGCCACATCTCGATCGCTTAGCATCCGAAGGAATACGTTTTACCGATGGGTATGCTGCCGCGCCGGTTTGCACACCGACGCGGGCAGCCATTATGACGGGACTATCCCCCGCCCGGTTGCACATCACCAATCACGCGCCGGGTAATCCCGATTACATTTCTCCCGACTCACATCTCAAGGGGGCCGAGTGGACCACCTACATGAGTTTGGCCTACAAAACACTTGCGGAGTATTTGAATGAAGCCGGGTATGATACGGGATTTATCGGCAAATGGCACTTGTCCCATCACAAGGGAAGCGACACTGCAGGACGCCTGGAACCCAGGCTTCGTCCCGAACATCAGGGATTCAATCTCAATGTGGGCGGATGCGACTATGGGGGACCTCCCAGTTATTTCGAACCCTATCGGATCCCGGCGATCACTCCGCGCAAGGATGGCGACTACCTGCCGGAACGTCTGGCGGATGAATGCATTTCATTTTTGGACAAGGAGCGCAAAGGACCTTTCTTCCTTTGTTGGTGGAATTACTCCGTTCATTATCCCATCCAGGCACCGGAACATCTCATCGAAAAATATAAAAAGAAGAAAACCAAAAATGATCCAGCCTACCTGGCTATGATTGAAGGCATGGACACAGCGATTGGCCGCGTGTTGAAACATATCGACACATCGGGACGACGCTCTGACACACTCGTTGTCTTCACATCGGACAATGGTTCCCTGTTCAAAAACCTCCCCTTGAGATCGAGCAAAGGTTACCTCTACGAAGGTGGTATTCGTGTGCCTTGGATGATTCGGTGGCCGGGTAAAATTCAGGAACACATCGTTTGCAACACGCCGGTGATCAGTACGGATTTATTCCCGACACTGTTGGATGCGGCCGGTGTGGCTCTCCCCAAACAAACCGTCTGTGACGGGGTAAGTTTGATCCCCATGTTGAAAGGCGAATCACCCCTTCAACGACCTGCCATCTATTTTCATTACCCAAACTACGCCTTCCACAAACGAAACCGCCTGGGCAGTGCGATCAGAAAAGGCGATTACAAATTGATCCATTATTATGACGATGATTCCGTGGAGCTTTTCAATTTGGCCAATGACATCGAAGAAACTCAAAATCTTGCAACCGCTCATTCCGATAAGGCCGTCGAACTAAAGAGTGATCTGCAAAAATGGCTCAATACCTCAAGGGCAAAATTCCCGATCAAAGTCGATGAGGCATCGATCCGTTGAACCAACAGGTAACCGGCTTAACTCAAAGAAAGCAGCCTGAGATGATTTATCATCCGTTTGGAAAGTAAAGGCCCGGGAAATAATCCCGGGCCTTGTGGCTTTGGTTCAACTACGGCCTTTCGGCCAGAATACGATAGTATCTCTCCATCCCTTCCAAGTGATCATCCGTCGCACTGTTTTCAATGGCGGTCGGTGGTTCAAAGGTATGAATGGTTTGCCACTCGGAATCCGCATCCCATCTGCTTCGGAATTGCAGATACTGAATGGAATCACGACCACCCCGCCAGCTTATCTCGAGGTTTTCACCGTCAGATGCAAATCCAAAGATCTGCAGCAACGAATGAGGGTCTTTTGGATTCGTATCCGCTTCCAGTTCCTGTCCGTTTGTCATGCTATCTCCGTCTGGATCGGCATCCATCCCGCTCACATTTGGATCAGACAGTTCGGATTCGGTGAAGTGGGTCGCCCACCATACATCCCGAGGATCCTCCGGCTCGAGTTCTTCCACCACATTCAGGGTGACATACTCGAAATCGGATCGAACACCGTCGGTCACAACAAACAAAATATTGCCGTGTTCACCCAACTGATTTGCGGAAGGCGTCCAAACAAAAGTCGCAGAGTCTGTGTCAAACACCGCATCTCGCGGCAGGTTTTCAGCGGAATACGCAAGTGTGTCTCCGGGGTTCGGATCGATCGCCGACAAGGTCAATCTGAATTCCGATTCCACCAGAATATTCCGGTAGCCGACCCGATCCAGCACGGGTGCCAGGTTATGTGTTTCCACTGTGAGAGTGATGCTTTCACTATCGGAAAAATCACCATCACTCACTTCGAACGTCACACCCGAATAGGTTCCCGCTTGATTGAACAAAGGGGTCCACTCCAACAGTCTGGTTACCGGATCAAAACGAGCACCTGGAGGCAGATTGGTTGCTGAATAGACCAAAGCTTCCGGATTATCTGGATCTTTGGCTGAAACGCGAAGCGCATAAGGAATCATGGCTTCGATGACTTGATCGCCAATGGCATCCAATGAAGGTGCGCGTGAAAAATCGGCTCCTTCAATTCGAATGGAATAAGGATCGGCAGAGTAACGTCGATCCTCATCATTCAAGCGTACGTAATAGAAACCGGGTGTGACGGCTTCATAAACAATCACGTTTTCTCCTGTCACACCCGCGTTGGTATTCACCCAGTTCCCACGCTCTCCCCCATCGGAATCATAGATCCGCAACCGAGGCCGGTTCACATCCGAAACTTCAACAAGAGAAACTGACAAGGTGGAAGGTTCTCTCACGTAAACCCGATACCAATCAACGTCGTCTCCGGAGAAGAGGTATCCCTGAATAGTTGCCTCACCCAGCGGCGTCGCTGCTCCCAAACCATCATTGTATTCGTGCTCGTCCACGACCGGTGTATGGTTCAGCCTCAACTGATACGGATCGGGAGATGAGTGGTTATTGCCCCGATCTGCGAGGCGCAGATAATACCAACCTGGCTCGGTCAGGGCCACTTCCAGCAAGTTGTCCTCCCCCGGATTGGTGGTGGTTCGATAGGCAATCTGATTGAAATGAGGGTTGTAAACCCAGATTTCCGAAGTGATGGCTTCCTGCACCTGTGTGTGTTCAATCTGCAGGATGCCGGGTGCATTGATCCAGAACCGATACCTGTCGGCATCACCATTCGATTCTACAGCTCCAGAGACCGTCGTATCCAAGGCGATGTCATTGGAGGTGGACCACTCGCTGTTGTCTTCCGTTTCGGTGATGACCGGTGCAAACTCAGGCTCGAATCCATATTCCAAATCCCCTTCCACCGTCAAGGTGTAGGGTGCCAAATGCGATCCTCCATTGGTATCCCGCACACGCAGATAGTAGAACCCTGTTCTGGGAACCGTATAATTCAGGTGAACCGTGTCACCGGAATGATTGGCCTGGTTGTAAACACTCAGCCACTGCCGTTCAACACCGTAAAGGGCCAGTTCCGTCCTCTGTGATTCAGGCACGGCGGAAGCGGAACAACGTATGAGCGAGCCTTCCTGAGCATAGACCCGATACCAATCCTCATCCCCCCCACGGAAAATATAAGCCTGAACGGTCGATGCCTTCAACAAGGTAGCGACTCCGTGTCCACCGTTGGGCTCATACGGGTCCACCACAGGGGTGAATTCTGTTTGAAACGTATAACTTTCGGTATGCCCTCGGCTGTTCAAATCCCGCACCCGGACAAAGTAGGTTCCGGGTGCGGTGATGTCGTAGCTCATATCTATCGGTTCCCCGGCATTGATCGCGCTGTGATAAACACTCATCCACACAAAATCACGATTGAACATCGCCATCTCGGAGCGCATCCCTTCCGGAGGATCGACGACTTTCATGGTCAATCGACCGGTTTCAGTCGCGTCAATGCGAAACCAATCCTGATCATCCCTTGGACAAATCGTCAGATTTTCCACCATCTGATCCACCCCTATCGGCGTGGCCTGCGAGAATGATCCATTGGGCTCGAACCGATCACCGGACGGATCGAAAAAGGCCTTGAGTGCATAAGGGTTCACATGAGTGGCATTGTTCACGTCGCGTATCCGGATGTGGTAATAACCGGGGGTCGCATACCAGGCAACATCCGCCCATTCACCCGCATTAGGTGGTAATGAGCTGATCCCCAACCATTCCCCCTTTGGACCAAACATGGCAATTTCAGGACGCAGGTTATATGGAACCGCATCCAACAAAATGCGCACCAATCCACATTGTTCAACGTAGATTTGATAAAAATCATACTCCCCACGAGGCGCAATGTGACCTGTCACCCAAGTGTTCAATGGAATGGACTACGCTGTTTCCCAGGAATTGTTGTATTCCGATTCGCTCCATATATCGGACGCGACAACCAGGTTTTGATCCACTCGCCCGGACCATGTGCCCTGACTGTCTCGAACGCGCAATCCAATGGAGTGAATCCCCTGCTGCAATTCCTGAACCGTCAGGGAAGCTGACCGGCCAAGAACACCGTCCAAATTGGATGTCCACTCGTAATCCACAATGGAGCCCCCGATGGCGCTGCCTTCACCAGATAACGTCACGGGATGCCCCACCCTGACGGGGTTGGGAGAGAGATCAAACTGCGGCTCGGCCATGGGTGCGCTGTGAAGCGTGGCAACTCCTTCCAAAGTAAGAACATAAGGCTCTGTACTGACGCGCGCTTCATCGTCATCCCTGACCGCTACATAATAAGTATCCGGTATGGAGATATCATAGACCAACAGGACCGTTTCGCCCGTATTGCGCGCCGCCACACGAGCAAGTTGTGAAGCGCTGTCGTCATATAACCGGATATCGGGCTGGATACCACCAGGCTGTGAAACCTGCAGACGAATCCGTCCGGCCTCCGCCACATCAAACCGATACCAATCCCAATCGTTGGCGGGATAAATGATCGCCTTGATCTGGTTGATCTCAGCGATATCGGTTGCATCCCTGAAACGATCATTCGGCTCAAACACGTCGACTTCCGGGGCGAACCGCGCCGTCAACGTATAAGACTGCAGCGAATAGGCATTATCCGCTCGATCCGTAATTCTCACCCAATACAAACCCGGTGTTTCGAGCCAAAGAGACGTCTCAACGGGTTGCTGAATGTGCAAAGCATCATACCTCAGCAATTGAACAAGTTCCTCATTGTAGACATACAAGGATGTTTGAACATGGGTCGATTCGTTCAGCACCGTGAATTGGACAGTGCCGGTTTCAGTCGTTTCGAATTGATACCAGTCCTGATCTCCGGTTGGGAAAATATTCCCCACTGCGGGCACATTGAGCGCCAGGGGTTCAGCGGTCGAATAGGATGGATTGGGTTCGTGTGTATCCGGATCAGGATGGAGCACCACACTGAGTTGATACGGTTCATCGCTTGTCGCGCCGTCCGCGTCCAACACGCGCAGCGCATACCAACCCGGCCTTGAAATGGGATACACCAATCTGGACGGATCACCTTTGTTTTCAGAATCCCTGCCAATCAGATGCTGGGCATTTCGATCATACAGATTCAATTGTGCCCGGTTGGTTTCGGGGGACAACAATTCCACCGCCAACTCGCCCGGTGTCGTGACTTCGAATTGAAACCAGTCTTCATTGCCTTGGTAAAGACCGGTGACTTCCCCCATCTGAATGACCGTTGCGAACGCGAATCGATCATTCGGTTCTGTTTCTGTCTCCATGGGTTCTGTTGAAGTGACATGATCCAGAACCGCCCCCTGAATACTGAGTTGATAAGGCTCAACCGGCGACCGGTCATTATCGACCTCGCGCACTCTCAGATAATAATATCCGCTGGCTTCATCGAGATGCAAAGCCACCGGATCGCCTTCAGCAGCCGCGCTTTTGTAAACAGACATCCAATTGTAATGCGTGTCATAAAGGGCCAGTTCCATACGCATATGACTCGGTGCCTGCTCAATGGAAACATCCAACGGACCGCCACCCGGCGCATACAATCGGTAATGATCATAGTCTCCTCCGGGAAATATATAAGCCTGAACCGGACTCTGGGTTATCCGGGAAGCATGCCACCAGTCATGGTTCGGTTCAAACACATCCACAACCGGTTCAAAAGAAGTGGTCAAGGTGTAAGTATCTTCAGTGTTCCGTGTTGAAGCAGTATCCCGCACACGCAGGAAGTAGGTTCCCGGCTGGGACACGTCATAGTCGCGAAACACATTGTCACCGGGGTTTCCTCCGCTGGAATAAACACTCAACCAGTTAAGATCCGGACCATACATGGCGATCTCGATTCGCATTGATTCCGGAACGGACGTCAACGAAGCATGAAAGGTTCCGGGTGTCTCAAAGGTCACCTCGTACCAGTCATGATCATCACGCGGATAAATGTAGGCTTCCAGGACATCGTCCGTCCCGATCGGAGAAGCTGTGGTGAAGTTGTGGTTTGGTTCGAACGGGTCCGGCACCAAATCCACATGGGCCGAAAGTGTGTATTCGGCATCCACACGATTATGCACATCTCTCAATCGCAGGAAATAATCTGCCGCCTCGTTGAGATCCCACCGAAGGGTTAAAGAGTCCCCTTCATTATCCGCCGTGGTGCTCACACCGGCCCAGCCCAAATCCGGCGAGTACATGGCCAGTTCGGCGCGCATTTTGACGTCGGAGGGATTCACCAGTTGGAGCACCAGGGTTCCCGGCCCGGTGACAGGAATCCGATACCAGTCATAATCTCCATTTCGATCAATGCGCCCTTTGTACTGACGATCGAGCTCCATCAGGGTCGCCGAACCCGCGATGTCATTGGGTTCTTCTTCCTGAGGCGCCGGCACACCGAGGAAAAGAATTTCGGAAGTCTCAGGGGACCAGTTTTGATGGTCGTCTTTGACTTTGAAGAAAATTTCATGTACCCCCGTGCTCAACCCCTCCGATGTGGCGTTTTGAGAAATACTGAACACACCATCCACCGAAGATCGCCATTCATAACCAATGATCGATCCGTCGGCATCTTCTCCATGCCCGACAAACTGAACCATTTCCCCTTCCCCAGCGGGATTCGGAATCATCTCGTCGATAAACGCCATCGGCACATAGGATTCAAAGTTGGCTCCATCAATCAACAATGTGTAAGGCGATGCTGAAAAATTGTTGTCCCCCACATCCCGAATGCGAATGGAATACTCGCCCGTCGCAGGAACAACATATTCCAATGTGATAGACTGCCCTTCATTGGTGGCGCGCTTGGTCGCTTTGTGCCCCTCATGAAAATCGAACAATTCTATCTGCGGCCGTATCTCGGAAGGCACATCGCCAACGGTGATTCTCAAGGTGTTCCCCTCCTGCGTCCGAACCCGATACCAATCGAAATCCCCCACATCAAACATGTATCCCTGCACCCGGTTCTGCTGGGTGATCAGGGTGGCATCCTGAAACTCATGGTTGGGTTCATACACGTCAACAATCGGAGTGGATGACAACCCAAGAACATAGGGACGCGGCGTTGAAAAATCACCTCCCACGTGATCCACTCGAACGTAATAACGACCCGGAACTGTCATTCGAACCTCCATCAAGAGCGGATCCCCCGCATTGGTGGCCTGCCGCGTGGCCACATGCGACCTGTCGTCCTGAAAAAGCTGCACGCGTGCACGCATATCGGCTGGCATTTGATCCACGGACAACTCCAGCAAACCCGGGCTTGGCAGATCAAAGGCAAACCAATCTTCATCGTTCCGATGCTCCATGGAGCCGGAAACCACATTGCCCAAGGACACAAAATTGCTGTCTGCAATGTCGTTATTGGATTCTGTTTCCTCCTGGACAGGAATCAGCGTCGGCACAAACCCCGGCATCCCACCCGAAACATTCAACGTATAGGTATCGGTCCAATTTCGCCCGTCCATCGCACGCACGCGTATGAAATAAAAACCGGATTGTGTGACATCGATTTGCTGAACCACCGAGTCTCCTGGATTGGTGGAGGATTGGTAACGGCTGAGCCATTCGCGGTTCCGACCATATAAAGCCACTTCCGCCCGCACATTGGACGGCAACGCATTCACTTCTGCCACCAGCGTCTGCCCCTGTTCCACCCAAAGTCGGTACCAGTCATAGTCGCCAGATGGAAAGAAGTAGGCCTCCACTTGAGCACTCGGCAATACCGGCGCCTGCAACAAAGAACCATTGGGCTCAAACACGTCGGGAGCGGCCTCGAAATAGGCCGCCAGTGTGTAGGTAAAATCAGCATTCGTCACACTCTGAACATCCCTCAACCGGACATAAACCAATCCGGGCTCGGTGATATCCATACTCACGCCCACATCGTCTCCGGCCTCGGTTGCACTGTTGGAAACGGAGACCCAATCCCAGTAACGGTTGAAAAGGGCCAGCTCCATGCGCAGGTCCACCGGCACATTCGTCAACTCTACCCGCAGGTGTCCGGCGCCCGGCACATAAACCTTGTAGAAATCATTTTCCCCTCGTTCTTCCACTTTGCCCGTCAAAGGACGTTCCAAGGCAAATTCATTCGCTTCAAAGAAACTGCCGTTCGGTTCAATTTCCTCGGAGATGCTGCTGCCAACATAGACCAGCTCTCCGACCTGGGTTGACCAGATGCCTTGATTATCCAACACTCTGAAATAAATATCATGGGTGCCCACGGACAAACTGTCGGTGCGGAACGTAGCTTGATCACTCAATACGCCGTCAATGCTGGATCGCCATTCATACCCCGATATCGATCCGTCAATATCACTCCCGACTCCCTCAAAGGAAATCTCATCTCCAACGACGATGGCGCCGGGATCAATAGACTGAATCCGCGCCACCGGAGCATAGGATTCAAAAGATGCGCCCAACAGGGTCAGGGTATATGGTTGTGTGGATTCATCATTGTCCCCGTTGTCACGCATGCGCACCAGGTATGTGCCCGGTTCTCCCACTTCATAGGAAACACGCAAATCCACACCGGCGGCTCCCGATCGGCCGGCTCGATGTTCTTTGGACAAATTGAAGAAATCAATGGAAGGTGTGATGTTGGAAGGCAAACCACTGACGATCGCCGTCAAGGTTCCCGGCTCTGCCACTTGAACCCGGAACCAATCATGATCCCCTGTAGGAAACAGAAAGCCCTGCACCTGGTTGATCTGACTCAAAGGTGTCGCATCGCCGTAGTCGCCGTTGGGCTCATAAGGATCAATCACAGGAACCACAGACGTAGAAAACCGGTAGGGTGTGTCATTAAAAGCGTTGTTCAAACTTCTCACTCGCAGAAGATACCTGCCAGGCTGAAGAAAGTCGTAGGTCATGGAAAACGGATCACCAGGATGCCCCGACTGTCCGGTCAACAGATGCCCTTTGGAAGGATTAAAGAACTCGGCTCTCAATAGAAACTCGTCCGACGAGGTGTCCATGGACAAAGCCATTTGATTGGGTTCAGTTACATCAAAAGCAAACCAATCCATGTCACCCGCATCCCCGATTGTCCCGGAAACCGTCTGCTGGATCCCGATGAGATTCGCATGGCCGGAATCGTCATTGCTCTCCTTTTCTGTTGTGGCTGGGGATTCCGCTGGAACAAACCCGACACGACCACCGCTGACGGAAAGCGAATACGCATCCAAGTGCGAACGACCATGTACGTCCCGGACACGCAGGTAGTAAAAGGCGGAATGATTCACCTGATGTTCCAGAAATACCGTATCCCCATCATTCACCGCGGAAGTGTAAACGCTCATCCAACCATAATGCTCATCATAGAGGGCCAGTTCGCCCCTCATTGCATCCGGCGATTCCAAAGTAAACCCAACCGTCGAGTTCTCCTCCACATACAGACGAAAGAAATCATAATCATTGCCCGAAAAGATCATCCCACGCATGGAACGAGAATCCACGAGAGTCGCATACCCCAGGTCACCATTGGGTTCATTCGGATCCACAACAGGAGTAAAAGTATTGAACAAGGTATAATCGCCCTCAGAGACTGCATTGTTCATATCACGGAACCGGACGAAATAGGTCCCCGGTTCGACAATATCCAGAGACAAAAAAACATCATCCCCAGGATTGACCGCAGACCTGGAAACACTGATCCACTGTGCATGGCGGCCAAACATTGCCATTTCAACACGCAGATTGGACGGCGGATTGACGGATCTCAGTTCCAGGCGCCCGGGATCGGGGCAAGTGATTCGATACCAGTCATATTCCCCCGGGCTTTGGATCTGTCCGGACATTTGACCGTTAAGAGGCAGAACATTCGAATCCCCGAGCACATCATTAGGTTCGCTCTCACCCAACAACAGCATCGGAGCCATGAAGAGTGCGACCACCAAACTCCAACCAAACCTGCTCAAAACACGCTTCCAGCCGGAACACAACGCATTAGTTTCACTGACAAGACCTGTTACACGAGAACAAAAATATTGTACATTCTCGACACAGCTTTCAAACAAAGAAGACACCGCCAAACAAATCCACTCCACAGAACTCGACCAGGAGCCAAAGGATGCATGAATACAAGCCACCAAGCGCGAATAGGTTTTCATATGGTTTCCACTCTTTGAGGTTTCACTCTACCTCAAAGATACTCCATCCGACGGACGTCACAATAAATTTTGATATTAAATTTATTAATGAAAACTATATATTATCAAACTTTTATACACATCTTGGCTTATTGAAACCAAATTTTGCCAACTCGCCATTTTATCGGCTGTGTCCTCCATAAAAAAACAGATACCGCCCCCCCTTGAACCCAAGGGTGACAAAATCATGACAATTCAGGATAAAGGAAAAATGTGTAAGAAAAGCAAAATGACAGAGTGAGTGAAGATACCGACCGACTCACCAATGGTGATGTGGGGGATGCCACCAAATAAATGGTAGGCTGGCAGGGACTCGAACCCTGGACAAACGGCTTAAAAGGCCGCTGCTCTACCAACTGAGCTACCAGCCCCCCAAATTTCGCGATACGCGATCGGTGCCCTTTTAGCAAAGGAGGACGAACCATAGTCATGGTCAAAATTCCATGCAAGTGTTTTTCGATTTTTTTTTAAATGAATCGTGCAATCAATCAATTGGCATTACTCAATCTGCCCTTTTGAAGCGCCGTCACCCTGGATTAAAACCCTGTAATCACCAGTCTGATTTTCCTGAACCGAGGTAACACGAAGGACATATGACATGCCTTCTTGAGGCGTAAACAGAAAGCTAGCCTGATTCCCTTCCGAACCCTCGGGCAAACTCCATGCAACCGTTTCCTGAGTCGGAGGAATCATCAGATAACATTCGGGCAGAAAAGATTCACTAGTGATGGTCACTCTCAAAGGATTCGGCTCGGCCACACTGTCCAGAGCATAATCCTCAGCAAAAAACTCACCACCGTAGACCTGGTAATAGGGATCTTTCATGGACGCGGCGCTCAAGTTCCCTTCAATCTCCTTACCTATTCGAATCAATGGCAGCACCTGGGCATCCACGGACAACCCATATTTACCTGTCTCATCCTCGAAGAACGAGGACACCCAGAGAAACAAGGGATCGATTTCGGGTCCTGAAAAGAAATCCAGTCGCGACCGGTCGACATCAAAGGTCCCGGTCCCGACCTCATAAAAGTCATTCTCAATAATGAAGTGCCCATCACGTGACTCGCTCAGCCCCAACCACGTGTCAAACTGGGAGCTTTCCAGCACAACAGACCACCGGGTGATCGATCGCGTCATCTCCACCCGATACTGATGCCCCAGCAATCCGCCCGGCAATCGATCCGATCCCAAAATGACCGCTCCCGCCACTTTGGACTGCATTTCCAAAAGCCGAACCTCATTTTCAGTATCTATTGGCGCTTGCTTTGCCCCCTTTTGAACACTCAACTGGTAATCACCCAGATCTTCCGCGAAGACGGAACTGACTTCGATCAAAACATCATAAACATCCTCCGAAGCCTCAAATGAATACTCAATCAGGGCATTGGGACCACCATCCTCTCCATCGTCATTTACAGCGATATGAATACCCAATTCGGCATCCAACAAGGCAAGGTGAGCATCAAAATCTGAAGATCGCAAACGGATCTCCACATCAACTCCCTCCTTGGGCACTTCCAACAGATAATAATCCGCAGGCTTTATACCTGTATAGGCGTCGAAATAGGTATTATCCCCATAATCAAGCTCTCCCTCAATCACCTCTCCGATTGCAATACGAGTCGTCGGAGCGGTCAACTGGGTCGGCACATCCGCCTGCTCCACTCGCAGTGTGTAAT
>JAQCFT010000112.1 GCA_027619545.1 Verrucomicrobiota bacterium
AGAAAGGAACAAAATGAAACAAATCATCCAATCAAAAAGGGTTATTACAATAGTGGTGGTCTCACTGCTGGCCACTGTTACTCTTTATTCAGCAGCACCCGCTGCTCTGGTGGCTGCTGCCAGTTGGATACGGGGTACAGGCAGTGTGGCTGGCTATGCATGGAGCATCGTAAGCGGCGTGGGAACGGTCGTCACCTATGGTCAATTGTATAACGAAATCTTTGCACCTCAAAACAAAGAATCCAAGATAGCAGCGAGACCAACTTTGGAAACATATGCCTCGAAGAGTTTCAGTGGTGTTTACAGTGGGACCGCTTGGGGTGGATACAATCCGATATACGAAGATTCCCCAGAGTTTTCTTACGGTTACTTAGGAGGTTGGGATACTGGGAACTATTCCATCACTGAATTCGATTATCAGTGGGTCGAATGGAATAGTGAGGATCAAGAGTATTCAGTCAATCCTGATAGAACAATGTATGTTAAATTGCCCATGTGGGTATCTGATTGGCAATCCATTGTGGCCTCCGATGATGCCGCTCAAATGAATGATTGGTGGACCAGGCTTAATGGTGGAGACACGTGGTCAAAACCTGGATTCTGGATTCGCCAAGCGAAGTCCATCATTCATGAGTACCCAGAAGTGAAGCTAGAATCCAGGGTGTTTAATCCGTCTACGTCAGAGTCCGTTGTTGATGGCGAATTGCTTCAAGACGCAGCTGATAATGGTTATGATTACTCTGCTACTGTGAGCTTTCAGCGTCAGGGTCTCGTGTGGGTTTGGGACCGTACCGGAATCTATGGAAGTTGGCAGGGAAAAACGCCGTGGATACAAGATTCTGATACCTGGCCCAATGTGCCTGGTTATGAATACGCATCGACTTCAATGAATATTTGTGATCCGCATGAACGCGTAAGGAGTGAACGAATTCAAGGTGGAATCGATATTTGGTGGCATGAAAATTATGAAGAAGTCAGGGCTCACATTATGATGGTCCCAATTGAGTATTTAGACGCCAATGGGAATATTACCGATGCAAGTAAGGTGGAATCAATTGAAGAAAACGACATTCAACAAAACATTGAATGGGTGAGCAGATTTACGAGACTGTAAAATTATAACGGAGTGATTTAAGAAGTAATGGACATACTATGAAGGCACGTACAATAAGAAAATCAGTCTCTTTATCATTGATGTTAATTGTTGGTATATTAATAACTTTGAATATAATAAACCGAAGGAATATTGATTTAGGAATCGTTGATTCCGAAAATAGAGACGGCCAACAGCAAATTACAGGTAAAATAGAAAAGACTACAAACACTGAAGCAATAGATGTCCATCATACACACTTCCGGTCTACCCTTGACGAAGAGGATAGTATGGCACAAGCAAAACGGCGAGCCCAATGGGAAGCCAATTTCCCCTGGGTAAAAACATATGATCCTGATATCAGGTTTGATACACGTAAGCATTTCACTGTTAGAACTAAGAAAGCCGGCGAATCAACACACCGAATGTCGGCAACCGATCGTGTGACAGGAAGCAATCATTACATTCTCAAGAATTTTTTTGAGGATGAACTGAGGTATTCGTCTCAATTTGAGAAATTCTACAATATTCTCAATGAACACGGAAGGGGGCATAACCCAGCTGAGGCTGCAGGTGTTTTTTGGGCATTACGTCGTTACTACCATACAGCATTTGAAAACAGCCCTGATGACAGGATCGATGATGTGGGTATTGAAGCTGGATTAACCGTTTTTGGAGACAGCACTTACCGTGAAGCTTCAGAAACGCAGTTGGATAACTTGAATGGAAGGTTGATGGGGTGGGAATGGATGGATCAAAGGTTTTTTGGAGAAGCCGGGCAAGTAGAATTGATGGGGCTGATTGAGAGGCTCACTACGGAGATTGATGACCTTGGTGAATTGCCGGTGAATGTCATGCCCTATGGTGGAGTGTCCGGAATGGCTGATAATAGCGCCGAGGCTCAAGGTTTGTTGACTGGCGAAGAGGAATTGTTAGTACCTTACGTTGGGTGGAACGAGCAAAGTGAAAATTATCATGGCACACAGAATCGTCAATTTCAGGCCAGCTATGAACAAGGTGACCCATCTCTCAAAGCAGCCGCCCCTGAATTGTTTCCACCTGTTGGAGTCAATAATGGTCAGTTGGTTGACAAGGATGGAGATCCTGTCAAATGGTCCGAAAGCAGGGGTTTGACTCTTATCAACGAACGTGGAGAGCGTGTGCCGGCCATTGTCGAAGAGGATGGAAGTGTTTCGTTACCTACCCCCGAGGAGGTTGAAGTCATGCGTCAAAGCGGCGAAGTGCAACCAGCCACGGTGGGAGAGGTTGCTCCGATCATCCAGAGTATCCTAAAAGCGAACCAAAGATCCCAATAAGGACTTCGGAAACCACAGCCATTCGATATTGAAACGATTCCATAAAAACCAACATTCATGAAGAAACAAAGACCCATCTTGATTCTTTTGGGAGCCATGGCTCTTGGAAGCTTGGCTTTTATCTTTTTTCTTACGACAGGTGTTACGGAAGATCAGCGGAGACATCCAGGTCCCAGCTCAGGCGACTGGATCATTCGTCACTGGGTGGGAAATATATTAGTAAACATCTCACCCCGTTTCGCCCAAACCGTTGACTACCATTTCTCCCGTGTGGAATACATCCTAACACCCGGTAAACGACGCGCGAAAGCCCTGAAGATAGTAAAAGAAGAATCGAAAAAGTGGAAAAGGGAATTTCCATGGTACCCAGTGAGGGATTCGGTAAACATGTCCTCAGATATTAACGCGCTTCCATCCATCGTCCTCTATAATGATACGTTCCTGGAACGGTTCTTTGAGGATGAGATCAGGCTGACGTTGCCCTTCAAACAGTTCTATACCATTCTCAGTGAGCATGACCGCGGGCATGATCCGGTTTTGGTGGCGCTTTGTTTTCGGGATTTTCGGCGATTTCACCATGTGGCTCGCGAAACAAAATCCAAGGAACCTCGTGTGAGTGAAAATGTGGGAATTCAAAAGGTGCTGTTTCCAGATGTGACGTGGAATGCGCAGGTAGATGAAGCATTCAACAACCTGCGTGAGCGCTTAAGGGATTGGAAATGGTTTCATCCGGAGTTTGCAACTGCTGCGGGAAAAGCCAATGCCAATGGCCTGATTCACCGGTTGTTTTACAATATGAAGGGCATGGAAGTTTTACCGCTGGAGATGATGAATTACGGAACAAGTACTCCGGGTAGTATGAATCAGGTAATAAAAAATCGGATGCGCGAGCAGGGACCGTTGGTTCCATACGCCGAGTGGTATGGCAAGTATCAAACCTCTCAAAATTGAAGTAGAGTGATCCCGCAACTTTGTTCGCAATTGGATGAAACGTATTGACCCTGATCATATCATACAGCATTGTATTTGAGTATGAATAATGCCATTTCAGTAGACCCGGATGTTTGCAACGGCAAGCCAGTATTTCGAGGCACGAGGATTACTGTTCAAACAATCTTTGAGTTTTTATCTGCAGGAGATTCAATGGAGGATGTGCTCAAGCATTATCCTTCCTTAAAACGTTCTGACATCGAGGCGGCATTTGCCTATGCTTCACGGTTAACAGGTAACAGATATACTACCGAAGCTGTTTCGTGACAGGTATCCTTATTGATGAAAACTTGCCGAACGGTGTGGTTCTACCAACCGATCTGGATATCAATCATGTATCAACTCTGGGTAAGAGTCCGGCAGACTCTGACATTTGGTTTCATGCAATGAAATTTGACCTCGTAATTGTCACTAAAGATGCCGATTTCTCCCATCGCATTATTGCTGCTAATCCACCGCCCAGAGTCGTTCACATCCGATTTGGTAATATGAAATTAAGACGGTTGGTTGCTCTCCTTGTAAGCATGTGGCCGCAGATTGAATCTCATCTTAGTGGTTCCAAATTGGTGAACGTTTATGAACATCGAATTGAAACTGTAACATAAATAATCCTTTCACCGTTGGAAGCTTATCCGTTGGAAATGGATCAACAAAACTCCGCGTCTCTGCGTTTCGAGTTCCGTGCGCCAGGACTGGCGTGATCAATTAAACCACCCGGGCATTCCGAATTTACGAATCCACCAGAGCGTGACCACCAGTCCGATTGTTGTTCCAATGATAAAACCGATCAGGGTGTATTTGAATGTTCCCGACCAGAAGGGTGGTTTTTCTCGGACGTTTCCTTTGAGTTGCATCAAGTATTCCCGTCCTTTGGTGGTGATGTGACAGCCTTCGATGAAGTAGGGGCGTTTGCCATCGCTGAGGATGGTTCCCATCAGGTAACCTTGATCGATGAGGTCGTGGTAGAGGGAAACGTCGTGCACGTTTTCTCCGGCAATCAGTTCCCGGGGCAAACCATTTTCACTGGCTGCCATTTCGAGAACTTCGATGATCGGAATGCGTGCGTCTCTTTGCATGATCAAAAAGGGGGCGTCCCAGTGGACGCCCCCATGGTGTTTTGCGATTTTGGTCAGAGTGTTTTCAAATAGGCCAATACATCAGCCAGGGCCTGGGCATCCATGCCGAGTTGTTCGCCGCTTAACATCAGCGAACGGCGCAGTCCCCGTATGGATTCCACTTTGTCTTTTGGAATCATTTGCATGACCCCTCCCTGACATTGGACGATGACGGGATCAGATCGGGAGAGCACCCGTCCATGAACGATTTCTTCATCTTTCGTTGTGATGACGGAACCTTCGTAGCCGTGGGAAATTTCCGCTGAAGGATCGATGATCGCGCGCAGAACGACTTCAGAGGTTTGTGCCCGCGCGAATGCGGTGATGTCCGGTCCATAGTCGATGCCGTTTTCGCCCACCTTATGGCACATGTAGCACGCAGTTGTCAGAAGTTTGCCTTTTTCCGCATCGCCTTTGAGTTTCAGAATGTCCTCAATAGCCGGAAGCTGGGATGCCGGTGCTTCAGGGATTTGCATGGGAACGACCTGTACGCTGTCGGGATCGTAAATACCCTGCTCTTTCAATGCTGCATCCAGATTGTAATCCGCCCAGAGACTTCCTTTGCGATTCAGCAACCACCAGACGGCGTGGGCTTTCACCATGCCGGTTGTTTTGGAGGCAGCTTCCACGATGCCGTTGACCGCTTCCTGAGTCCCGTTGTAGGCCAGGGCCACGAGTGCGGCCTTGCGGTCGTCTTCGCTCAAGTTATCGGAAAGAGCGCGAGCGGTGAATGCTTTGGCGGATTGCTCCGGATGCAAACGCCAGGCGATGTTGGCGAATGCCTGGGACCAGTTGGTGGCGTCCTGACTGCCGAGTTCGGACAACAGAACATCGTAGAGTTTGCTTTCCTTGTTGGTCGCGCCGGTGCCGAGTGCTTCGAGGTAATAACGATCTGAACCATCATATCCTTTGGCCACTTCCACCAGCACCTCCTTGGCGCGAGCAAATGGAATGTCCCTCATTGCCAGAGCCACTTCGCGGCGTAGCGCAGGGGAGGGATCTTTGGCCATGCGTTTTGAAAGGCGGATCAGGCCTTTACCTTGCCGGCGCAATGCGCGGTAGGCGACGACACGTGTTTGTTCGTCGTCGCTATTCAGTTGACGCCTTACTTGACGAAGTCCGGCTTCTCCCATTTCACTAAGAACCCACACGGCGCGCGCTCGAAAATAGGGGTTTTCCTTTTCCAGAAGAGTTGACACTTCGTTGACATAGAATTCGCCTGATTCACGCAATTTGGATGCGGCAATAGCACGGACATTGATGGCAGGACTCAACAAAGCGCTTGCATGGGCTGCACTGTTATTGATGTCATATTTGGGGACCTCGGGTTTGAATCCCTTCGGCGCCACACGATAAATGGCACCGGAAAGAGTGTCATCCAAATCACCATGCCCCCCGACACGCGCATCATACCAGTCGGTGACATACACTGCGCCGTCCGGTCCGATGGCAACGTCGGATGGACGAAACAAAGTTTTCTTTTCGTTGGTCATGTTGCGGCCGCCGCCGGTGAAGTCCGCGCCGGAGAACTCTTCATCACTGTTGGTGGTCAGGAAATTGAATCGTTCCAATTTGAATCCGGCTCCCTGATTGGTCGGGAGGTAACCGAACACGGTGTTACGGGCGGGTTCGCAGGACAGCAACATGCCTTGGTACCCCTTGCCGAGCGCACCGTTTTCGTAATAGGCAATCCCTGTGGGCGCCCCGCCACCGTAAACATCTCCGGGAGGCATGGTGCCGGGGTCTTCCTGACGCCATTCCGCGATAGGGGTGGTTTGGCCGGGACGTCGGTCCGCTCCCCAGGAGCGTTTGCCGTCGAAGCTGCTGAAACCGGCGTTGCCGTATTCCATCAGGAAGCCCGTGCGCGCGGCGGGTGGATCATCGTTGTCATTTTGGAACACGTCGCCAAATGAGGTGACGGTTTGTTCGTAGCTGTTGCGGTAATTGTGTCCGATGATGTTTACCCAACTTCCGTCATGATTCATGCGGGCGGTGAAAGCGCCTATGTAGACGTGACCGTCATCGCTCTTCTGACCGGCTACTTCCTGCGTCATGTAGGCGCTGCCCATGCGGAAAGTACGACCGGATCGATCAGTGAAGACCGAGCCGCAGTTGCCGGCGTTAAAATACCATTGGCCATCGGGGCCGACGGTGACGGAGTGCAGGCTGTGATCGTGGACGCGTCCGTTGAATCCGGTGAGCAATACTTCGCGTTTATCCACTTCAGGATTGAATTTGAGATCACGATCCACATCGGTGTAAACGATCAAATCGGGTGTCATGGAAACGACCACCTTGTTGTCGATGACGGCGATTCCCATGGGGCAGCGCAGGAATTCTTCCTGGACGAAGGCCCATTCCTTGTCTGCTTTTCCGTCGCCATCCGTGTCTTCCAGCACCACGACGCGGTCACCTTCCGGTTTGCGGTCGTAGTGTCCGCGGTAGTTCACTCCTTCGGTGACCCAGATACGGCCATCTTTGTCGATGTCCATATTGGCCGGGTTGTAGAGCATGGGTGATTGAGCCCATAGCGTGACTTCCAGTCCTTCCAGAGTGTGGAACAACTCCAGAGGAACGACTTCATGCTGGGCCTGGGTTGCCAGGCTGGTCAAGCCGATGGCACAGCCCAGTCCGAGTAGTTTTTTATTCATGATACTTTTGTTCATTGTAAAAGGTGTTACCAATCCACGACGGATCCGTCGCGTTCGTCGTAGGTTTCGGGATTGCGCCAGTCGTGACCGAGTTTATCCTGAATGGCCTCTTCATCCAGCTCGATACCGAGGCCTGGTGCGGTGGGGACTTTGACATAGCCTTTTTCGACTTTGAAAGGTTGTTTCAAATAACCATCACCCAGGCTGACTTGTTCCTGGCAAAGGAAGTTGGGCACTGACGCGGCTACCTGCAATCCGGCTGCCAGCGAAATCGGGCCAAGCGGATTGTGCGGTGCGATCGATGCATAATAGGCTTCGGCCATCCCGGCGATCAAACGTGTCTCAAGGATCCCGCCTGCATGGCATAGATCGGGTTGCAGGATGCTGGCGGCGCCTTTTTCAAGTATCTCACGGAATCCCCATTTGGTGAAGATGCGTTCGCCGGTGGCAATAGGCAGATGGGTGCCTCGGGCGATATCCGCCATGATATCCACGTTCTGGCACTGGACCGGTTCTTCGATGAACAGGGGTTGATAGGGTTCCAATACCTTGATGAGAAGTTTGGCGTTCTGTGGCGAAATGGCGCCGTGGAAATCGATCCCGATATCCACATCCTTGCCACCCGCCTCACGAATCCGGGCAAAAGTTTCTGCCGCCATTTCGATGTCGGCTTGAGATGCGACCACTCCCAGTTCGTTTCGAGAATGAACCCCGGTTTTGAAAGCGGTGAACCCTTCCGCTTTTCGGGCTTTGATGCGTTCGGGATCGTTACCGACGTGTGCATAAACCCTGACGCGATCACGGGTCGGGCCTCCCAGCAATTCATACACAGGAACGCCGAGTGCCTTGCCCTTGATATCCCACAATGCCTGTTCGATACCGCTGAGGGCGCTGGTCAGGACCGGACCTCCCCGGTAAAAAGTGTGACGGTACAGGGCCTGCCAATGATGCACTACATGGCGTGGATCTTTGCCGACGAGGTAAGGTTCCATTTCAGCCACCGCCGCGGCGCATGTTTTGGCGCGGCCTTCGGTGATGGGTTCACCCAGACCTATGATGCCGGCGTCGGTGTGTATTTTCAGAAACAACCACCGGGGCTGGATCAAAAAGGTTTCCAGCCGAGTGATGCGAATCTCCGGTTTGAACGTGCTCCATTCCTGCGCGTGGGGTGAGACGAAACCGGGATAAGGTTGATCGCCGGCCTTATCTGCCGCGAATGTTCGTCGCATGCCCACAGTTGCGAAGCCGGCTGCTGCGAACAGTTGTCCGATGAACGCACGGCGACGCACGGGCGATAGGTTTTCAAAGGTCGTGTTCTTTTTCATACGAAATTCCTTTTCGTTCAGAATGTCCGATTCGGGATGCCATGATTGAATCGGACTGAGAGCGAATATCCAAGCATAAAGCGCAGTTGGTGCTTCCGGTATTGTGTGGTTTTTGAATAGCGCGATTTACAAGACCTAAGCCTGACTTATCCAAGGCGGTAGTCTCCGACCGAACTGCTGCGACGTGACGGTAGGGTAGCAGGATCCTGCATGGATATCGGTCACCTGCTCTGCACGGCTATGTGCGGCGACTTTTAAAATGACAGTTTTATTGGTTTGGCGTATGTATATATTTATTGGAGAAACGCTTATGAATGAATCTAGATTAACTACCCGGTTTTGGTTGACTGCCTTGTCCGCTACTTTGGGACTTTGCGTGTTGTATCCCTATTTGCTTGATAAAGGGCTCGATGCGGCTGGACTGATGTGGCGCATCGATCGTCGTGCGCAGTTTGGAGAATCCTTTGGTGCTTTGACCTCCATTCTCAGTGGATTGGCCTGCATACTCATCACTTGGGCCTTGTATTTGCAGCGTCAGGAACTGAGAGCCCAGCAGATGCATTTGAAATATGCGAATCAGGTGCTTGAAGAGCAGGTCAATGCCGACCGTGACCAATCTTATCTCCAGGGCCTCGCAGCCCTGTCCCGGTTCCATCAGAAACGCGCTGAAATGTTGGAGCGAAAAGGTGATTCACATGGCAGTGAACGTGAATGGGATGAGGCCATGCGGCACAAACATTTGCTCGCCGAAAAAATCGAAAAACTTTCCATGAAGCATCGACTTTGAAACAACCGCCCGACATCTTTTGTAAGATTGTTTTCAAAGTTAAGGGGTAACAAATGCTCCAAGCGTGGAAGGATTGCTTCATGATTTTTGAATTCAAAGGAAAGTGCCTCATCAAAGCGGGTCTTGCGTTATGCTGCCTGCTGTCCGGCCTTGCGTCCGCGGCGACGCATCCCGGTAACAACACTTTGACGCTGCCTCCAAGTTTACCTGCCGGGGATTATCAGCTGGAGGATGCCTTTCCGGGAAAAAGGTTTTCTTCACCCGTCGGTATCGTTCAGATGCCGGGGCATCTGGACCGGGTGTTTATCGTTGAGAAAACCGGGCGTATCCGAATGATGACCTTTGGTGAAACCGAAATTTCTGACGATGTCTTCCTGAACATTTCATCGCGTGTGCGATCCGGATCAGGAAATGGTGAGCAGGGTTTGCTGGGGTTGGCGTTTCATCCGCGCTTTCAGGAGAATGGATTGTTCTTTGTGTTTTATACCGCCAACGAATCGGGTGCTCCCAATCGATTGTCCAGGTTTCAGGTCGATCCTGAGCAACCCTTCATCGGCTTGCCGGACTCGGAAACCATCCTCATCAATCAACACGATGAAGCCTCCAACCACAACGGAGGCGATCTGCATTTCGGGCCTGATGGTTACCTCTACGTGGCTCTGGGTGACGAAGGTGCCGCAAACGATTCCTTTCGCAATAGTCAACAGATCGATAAGGATTTCTTTGCCGCGATTTTGCGTATTGATGTGGATGAATTGCCGGGGAACTTACCTCCAAATCCACACCCAAGCGTGATCGGAAATTATTTGGTGCCCAAGGACAATCCATTTGTGGATGCCGATTCATTCCTCGGCAGTCCGGTCGAGAAAGCAAAAGTACGCACGGAATTCTGGGCGGTGGGCTTGCGTAATCCCTGGCGCATGTCGTTCGATTCGGTCACGGGCAGGCTATACGTGGGGGATGTTGGGCAGGGTCGTCTGGAAGAAGTGGACATCATCGTCAAGGGGGGCAACTACGGCTGGTATTTCAAGGAAGGTACCATGAATGGTCCGGGGATTCGTCGCGCGCCAGAGGGATTTGAAGACATTCCTCCCTTGCTCGAATACGAGCACGGTTCCCGTCTGAATCAAGGGAACTCCATCACCGGAGGCGTGGTTTATCGAGGCAATCTTCATAGCGAATTGTATGGGGCCTACATTTTTGCGGATTTTGTCAGCGGTCACATATGGGCACTGCATCATGATGGCGAACGGGTCATCCAATGGTGGAATCTTGCGCGGGATTCCGGGATTGCAGGGTTTGGGATCGATCCCCGTCAGGGCGACATATTGATGGCGGATCATGGTTCCGGACGCATCTTGCGTCTGGTGGCAGCGGAGACCACCCCCGAAGTTCCATTGCCAGCTACTTTGGCAGACACTGGAGCATTCAGGGATCTTGAAACACTCGAGCCTCACGAAGGTATCATACCCTACGAAATCAACACACCATTCTGGTCGGATCATGCAATCAAATCCCGCTGGTTTTCCGTGCCTGATCCAGAGGGGCTTGTCGGGTGGAGTGCGCAGGGGCTTTGGTCATTTCCCGCGGGAATGGTTTGGATCAAGCATTTTGACTTGGAGTTGGTTCGTGGTGACCCGTCCAGCAAGCGGCGATTGGAAACACGGTTTCTGGTCAAGAGCGAGCGTGGGATCTACGGATTGACTTATCGATGGGATGAGGAGCAGGAGAACGCCCATTTGGTCGATGCATCAGGAAAGGAGGAGACCTTTGTGATTCAGGATGGTGATCAGACCATTGAGCAGGTATGGCGATACCCGAGCCGGAGCGAATGCCTGGCGTGCCACACCGCCACCTCCGGCCAGGCCCTGGCATTCCACACTGCGCAGTTGAATCGTGAAGTCTTGAGAGATGGAGCATCGGTTTCGCAGCTTGAATGGCTCGATAAGATGGGCTATTTCGATGGGCAACCCGGTGACATTGAAAAATTACCGGCGATGGTTGCCGTGAGTGATGCTTCCGCGAGTCTGACGCATCGCGTGAAATCGTATTTGTCCGCCAATTGTTCACAATGCCATCGACCTGGTGGGGAAGCCCTGGGTAATTGGGATGCCCGTTACGAAACTCCTTTGCTGGAATCCGGTCTTCTCAATGGCATCCTGGTGCGGGATGAGGGAGCGGTGGAACAACGCGTGATTGTTCCGGGCGACCTTGATCGTTCGGAGATGTATCAACGCATTTCCAAGGCAAGTTCCAAACGTATGCCACCGGTGGGTAGTCACGTGCTGGATGATGCAGGGATCGAATTGATGCAGGCATGGATCACTTCATTGAATTCGTCCAGGACCTATGAGCAGTGGCAAAGCACTGCGTTTGGTGATCAGGCTGCCGGACGCACCGAACCCGATGAGGATGCCGATGGCGATGGCTGGACCAATGGAGCCGAGTTTTTCCTGGGAACCGATCCAACCATCCGGTTTGATGAATGGCGGATGCGGATCAATCGTGAGGATTTCACTCTGTCTTTTCCAAAAATCCATCATCCAGAAGTGAGCTTTCAATTGAGGTATGCCTCAAGCATTCAACCCGACGCCGAGTGGCAAGCGGTTGATCCTTTGGAAATCGTTGAAGATGGCCGTGGATTGTGGAAATGGGAAGTTGGGTTGCCAGGAACCGGTCCGCGGTATTTCCGGTCGGAGATTTCTTTCCCTCCTCTATCTGATGGGAGAGAGGAATCTCAATGATGGAGACTTTTGCTGGTTTCGGAAGAGAAAATGGTTGAGGATATCCCTCTTTGGCGACTTTTCCACAGGGGAACGCCGGACTCAAAGGCAACATGAGATTGATAGGTTATATACAAGGCGCGGATCATGCGCGCACGTTTGGTGATTTTCTGTATGCGCAGGGGATTGGCAACCAGGTGGATCGTGAACAGGGTGATCGTTTTGAGGTCTGGATTCAATCCGAAGACCAGGTCGAAAGAGGGAAGGATTATCTCAGAGAATTTCAGTCGAATCCAAAAGGCCAACATTTTGTCGATGCGGCCTCCAAGGCCAAGGAACAACGCCTCAGGGAAGCCCTTGAAAAAGAGGCTTACGCTAAAAAAGTGAAGGACAGTCGGGAGATTACCAATCCCGGCCCCGAGGTTTCCACCGGACGTCTGACACTCATATTGATGGTTATTTGCGGTGTGGTGTTTCTGTTGCAGTCTTTCTGGAATGAGGAATTGGTTTTCAAATGGCTCGGCATATCCAAATACCAACGCGGAGGAGGATCGCTTGGGTTGCCAGAAGTGAGGCAGGGACAAGTTTGGCGTGTGATTACTCCCATTTTCATGCATGGTTCTTTTATTCACATCTTTTTTAATCTGATGTGGATGCGTATTTTGGGAACCATTATCGAATATCGTCAGGGTTGGAAATGGCTGCTCGTGGTGGTACTTGTAACAGGTGGGGTATCCAATCTCGCGCAGTATTACATCTCAGGCCCCATGTTTTATGGGATCTCAGGCGTGGTCTTTGGTTTGCTCGGATACATCTGGATGAAAGGAAAGTTCGATCCTTTAGCCGGAATGTTCATGCCACAGGGAGTCGTGTTCATGATGCTGCTTTGGCTGGGGCTGGGGGTGTCGGGCGCCCTTGAGGCCGGGTTCGGAATGCGCGTTGCCAACACAGCCCATATTGGTGGCTTGGTCGCGGGATGCCTTTTGGGTCTTCTGAACAGCTTGCGCAGAACGGCTCGATAAGCTACGAGTAGATTTCAGGAGCCATGGGCGTTGGGCGAATCCGTTTGATGCAATTGTGGCGGATCATGTGTGTCGTATGTTTAACGCAGGAGTCTCAAAGATGGAAATGCCGGATATTGTAGGAGCCTTACTGACTTTCGTCAAATACCTGCTTTTGGGGATGACTGTTCTGTTGAGCCTCTCAGTCATCGTTATCTTGTTGAAATCCCCACCCAAAGATCGAGACGAAGAAGAATTCCCCGAACTCTGGTGGTTCAAGAAAAAGTGACGTTCTCCCACAGGTAGAACGTGCGGTCCCCGGCGCGTGCCTTGTGGCATACATCTTCACAACTGCCGTGCAAAGAAAAC
>JAQCFT010000113.1 GCA_027619545.1 Verrucomicrobiota bacterium
CTGGCTGGTCACAATCCGTTCTCCGTCAAATGGAACCTGAGGTAATGCGACGGGTTGGCTCCCGGTTGCGATCAATATGTTCTTGGTCTGAATCATGGAATCACTCCCGTCATCGGCCAACACTCGAACCTGGCCGGGACCGGTGATGCCGGCCTGCCCTTGGATGGAGGTAATCTTGTTTTTCTTGAACAGGGTTTCCACTCCCTTCCCAAGCATGGTCACCGTCTGCTGCTTGCGCTTCATCATGCGTGCAAGATCCAGACGAGGAGAATCGACAAGGATGCCGTGCTGGGCGAGCTGTTTGCCCGCAAACACAAAATGCGCGCTGGATTCCAGCAGTACCTTACTCGGGATGCATCCCACCCGAAGACATGTCCCCCCCAAAGAGGGAGCTTTGTCCACACAGGCTACTTTCAACCCGAGTTGCGCCGCACGTATGGAGGCGACATAACCACCCGGACCGCTGCCAATCACCGTCAAATCAAATTCGCTCATCTCAGTCATCACGTTAGGTTGGGAAACCATAGGTGGTTCCGATCGGACATGGGAGAAAAAACGGATCTTTTATGTTGGTCAACATTGCTCCAATCATTCCTCATGCCTAAGGCTGATCCTTCGAAGATTCAAGGCGCTTGGCTGATTGGAGTATGACCTCATTTGTTTTTAAGAGAATCATCTCTTCGGGTGTGTTGTTGTATCTCACGGGAGGGATCTCCTTACCTGAAACATAGAGCAAATTGGATTCCACAACATTGGAGGAGGCGCGGTGAAAGCGCAAAGGTGAGCGATCAATATTATAAATCAAATTTCCTTTCACTGTAAACCCGGTCGTTCCTTCGTCCAGAAACATGCCATTGCTCTCGGCGCGACCCAGGTTCAATGGAACATCATGAATCACATTACCCTCAATTCGACTATTCGGCTGACGTCCAAGTGTGTAGATACCACCACCATCCGAAAGAACCTGCATCACGTGGTGAATGCGATTCTCGAGGATCAAATTGCCTTCAACCGGCGTCGGAACAGGACTCCACATCCATCCCAGCGAAATACCGGTATAGGGTAAATGCCGAATGGTATTTCGCTCCAACCGGGTTTCACGCGCAAATCCAACCCATATCCCAACGGCCCCGAAAAACTGATTTCCGCACTCCTCAACCAGGTTTTCCGCAATTTTGTTCCGGGAGGAAATCTGATCGGGTGCAGCCTGCCACCAGGTTTTGCCATCTATGTGGCGCGAGTAATCCTCACCTATCATGATTCCGTTGCCGGCCACATGATGCAGATGATTATATGTAATCCTGTTGTTGATCGACCAAGCACCCAGATGCAATCCGGATGTACCGACATGACGCAATTCATTTCCCTCAAAAGAACAATTCTGCACAAATTGCATTTCAACTGCGGCTGGAATGAGTTCCCGCAAAGCCCCTCCCTCCCCAAAGCGTCTTTCATGATAGGTGGCCTGTCCGGCGGCATATCCATTAGCTGGGATCGGCCAGGAGGTGTGTTCCAGAATGAGCCCATTGATGTTGACATTCTGAAATGGCTTTTCCGGAGTTCCGATCACCCGTATCAGTTGGGATGCCAATGGAATGACAGCGTCGAGGTCCTCGGTTGTTTCCCCATCACAGGGCATGTAAAGAAGTTCTTTTTCCTTGCGATCCAGATACCATTCACCAGGTCGATTTATAAAACTCCTGGAATGTTCGAGGTAATACCGGGGATGGCGCTCGAAATTATCGATGGCAAAATGAGGTGCATTCGGGCCTATCGGATCGGTAACTGTCAAAACGCGCCGGGTAAAATCCACTGCTTTCACTCCAACGCGGGATGTGGACCAATCATGAAAAAACACGAGTTCACAGTGATCTAAATCAGGGATCGGATTCAGATCTCCCTCATGGAACGAGAAACTGGTCCGACGGTCCTTGCCTGAAGATTCAATGCGCAGAAAATCATCATCAGGATATCGTGCCCGTGTGGCCCGATGTTGTCCGACGAAGAGTTCTCTCACGCCAGTCAAATCTCCCGGGTATTCGGCAAGCGATGCCTTGAACAACCCATCGTCTCTCCTCACCCAATGGGGAATCGGCCACCCTCCAGAAACAATGGATTGTTTGCCGGCAAGAGACCGAATTGTGAGCGTAAATGGCCTCCTTGGCCATTCTGAAGATCGGAATTCCCAAGAATCCGAGATCCGGAAAGTCCCCCCCATCAAAACCATCGTCACTTCAATGTCGGCAGTGTCGTGCGCATGTTCCCAAAGAAAAGAACGGGCGAGTTCGCTTGCACGTTGAAGTGTGAACACCGGCGATTCAAACCGTCCATCGTGATTGTCGTCACCCGCTTGGCCAACGTAAATGACTCGTTCCAAATGCTGCCCCCCTTGAGCCATGAACGAAATGCATAATAACATTAGAAGTGCGACAACTGCGCTCGATTTTTTTGGGGTAATCATGGCTGAACCATACTGGAAAATGACCTTCGAGGTCCAATATGAAATCCGGTCTCATCGTTTTCAAAACTTGTGATCGCTGCACGTTATATTACTTCCCGATTGTTGACAAAGGACGTGATTTACTGGTGTTCATGAAGCCCATAGAAAAAAACTATCCAATAACCGAGTATTTCGCTTGACCGGGTGTGGAGGCTTGAAGCGGAATGTTATCCAATGACAGCCCAAACCAGATCAAGGAAGCAACCCGGAAATGCCAGGGTCATGCATTTCAAAAAAATCATGGCCGCGAATCGCTCCGAAATCGCGATCCGCGTGTTCCGGGCCGCCACAGAACTTCGGCGGCGTACCGTCGCGGTTTATGCTCAGGAAGACCGCTTCTGCATGCACCGATTCAAAGCGGATGAAGCCTACCAGATCGGCAAGGGCAAGGGACCGGTGGCTGCTTATCTGGACATTGACAGCATCGTTGAAGTCGCCGTGGCCAAGGGCGTGGATGCCATTCATCCAGGTTATGGTTTTCTGAGTGAAAATCCTGATTTCGCCCGGGCCTGTGCCAAAGCCGGAATCACCTTCATCGGACCACGTCCGGAATTGTTGGACATGATGGGAGATAAGACTGCGGCCAGAGCTGTGGCTCAACGCATCGGCATTCCCACACTACCCGGCACCGACGATCCAGTTTCAGAACGAAAAGAAGCGATCAAACTGGCCAAGGAAATAGGTTTTCCACTGATCATAAAGGCTGCCTTCGGTGGTGGTGGACGGGGCATGCGCATCGTTCGGTCGGAATCCGAATTACCATCCCTGCTGGATGAAGCACAGGCTGAAGCGGAACGTGCCTTTGGTAATGCTGCCGTTTTTCTTGAGAAATTCATACCTCACGCCAAACATATTGAAGTGCAGATTCTGGGAGATCGGCATGGCAATGTCATCCACCTTCATGAACGCGATTGTTCCATTCAGAGACGTCATCAAAAAGTGATCGAAGTCGCCCCCAGTTTTGGACTGCCCGATGCGTTGGTGGAACAGATGTGTGCAGACGCCGTGCGCTTGGCCAAGGAAATCCGCTATGAAAATGCGGGAACGATCGAGTTCCTCTATGATCAGGACGGACAACAGGCTTATTTCATTGAGATGAACCCCCGCATTCAGGTGGAACACACGGTTACAGAAGAAATCACCGGCGTGGACCTTGTGCGCAGTCAGATCATGATTGCCCAGAATTACCCGCTGACCTCACCCGAGCTGGCGATCCCCGCTCAAGATCAGATTCCAAGAAACGGTTATGCCATCCAGGCACGTGTCACGACGGAGGATCCTGCCAATCATTTCATGCCCGACTATGGTAAATTGCTGGCCTACCGATCTCCCGGAGGCCTGGGGATCCGTCTCGATGGTGGAATGAGCTACTCCGGCGCGGTCATCACACCTTTTTATGATTCGATGCTGGTAAAATTGATCACACATGGAGGTTCCTATGAGATGGCCATGGATCGGATGCATCGGGCCTTGAGTGAATTCCGCATTCGCGGGGTTAAAACCAATATTCCATTCATTGAAAACGTGATTGCTCACCCAGAGTTCCGCTCGGGGCAGGCGACTACACGTCTCATTGATCAATCACCCGAACTGTTCGAATTCCACCCAAGACGTGATCGAGCTTCAAGGCTCCTAAAGTATCTGGGAAATGTCACGGTCAACGGCAATCCTCATATCAAAACCCCTACCCCTGAACTCCAGGTCATGGCCCCGGACGCCATCCCCTATCACCCAGACACGCCATGCCCGAAAGGTACGCGAGACTTGTTGCTCGAATTGGGCCCGAGGAAATTTGCCGAATGGGTTATGAAGCAAAAGCGCCTGCTGGTGACTGATACCACCTTCAGAGATGCGCACCAATCCCTGATGGCCACCCGAATGCGTACCTACGACATGTTGGGATGCTCGGACTTTATTGCGCGCGAACTGGGAAGTGAAAAGGATGGACTGTTTTCACTGGAAATGTGGGGGGGAGCCACGTTTGACACCACTATGCGATTCCTGAATGAGGATCCCTGGCAACGTCTTCGTACTCTGCGGCGCCGCATTCCGAACATCTGCTTTCAAATGTTGTTTCGTGGCAGCAACGCCGTGGGGTATTCGAATTATCCTGAGAATGTTGTGGCTGGTTTCGTCAAGCATGCGGCGGAAGCGGGTATGGACATCTTCCGGATTTTTGACAGTTTGAATTATCTCCCTAATCTGAAGGTCGCCATGGAGTCCGTGCAGGACACTCATGCCATATCTGAAGCAGCGATCTGCTATACCGGAAATATTCTGGATTCCAAACGTGACAAGTTTTCCCTGCAATATTACGTCAAACTCGCCAAAGAACTCGAAAGGATGGGAGCGCATATGCTCGCCATTAAAGACATGGCAGGTCTCTGCCGGCCACTGGCGGCACGAAAGTTGATCAAGGCCTTAAAACAGGAAGTGGGCATTCCCATCCATTTCCACACTCACGAAACCGCCGGCGTACAAACCGCCACAATACTGGAGTCAGCACAAGTCGGCGTGGACATAGCCGACCTTGCCATCGCCTCCATGTCGGGCAGCACTTCTCAACCCAACATGAATTCACTGGCGGTGGCGCTCGAGGATTCCCCCAGAAAGACAAAGCTCAACATAGGGGCCCTCAACAGATTGAGTGATTACTGGGATCAGGTACGCGAAGTTTATCAGCCTTTTGATACCGCTCCAAAAACAGGTAGCGCCGATGTGTACCTGCATGAAATGCCCGGTGGTCAATATACCAACCTTAAGGCACAGGCGGCCAGCATGGGTGTCGCTCACCGATGGAACGAAATCGCCAGGACCTATGCAGACGTCAACACCCTGTTTGGCGATATCGTCAAGGTAACTCCTTCCAGCAAGGTCGTCGGTGATATGGCGCTGTTTCTTTTCAGCCATGGCATCAAACCCGAAGATGTCGTCAATCTAGAACCCGGCGAACAATCCTGGCCGGAATCGGTCATCGATATGTTCAAAGGTGGCCTAGGCTGGCCGGACGGTGGGTGGCCTGAAGCGGTATGGAAGGTCATTCTCTCTCCCGAAGATTACAAAAAAGCGCGTCAGCGATACCGGGCAGACGTCAAGCGTGGTCGCCCCAAGGCATCTCCGCCGTTGAACCTGGAAAAAACCCGCAAGGAACTGGCACAAAAAATCAAACGCAAAGTCAACAAGGACGATCTGTATGCCTACCTCATGTACCCCAAGGTGTTCCTGGATTATGAACGCCATCATAAGGAATTCGGAGAGGTCAGCGCCCTCCCCACTCCCAGTTATCTTTATGGGCTTCACCCCAGTGAGGAAATCTCAGTCAGCATCGAGGAAGGTAAGGATTTGTTCATCCGGCTTATCAACATTGGTCAACCCGATGAGAATGGTCAGTGCGCCGTCACTTACGAGTTGAACGGCATCGCACGTGATACGATGATCACAAACGAAACCGTGGCTCCCAAGGGAATTCAAAGGGTCAAGGCGGACGATGCCGATGCAAAACAAGTGGGCGCTCCCATCCCTGGCTTGATTGCCGAGGTGCTTGTCTCTGTCGGACAAAAAGTAATTAAAGGAGAACGAATGATTATGATGGAAGCCATGAAGATGCAAACTTCCATCAATGCTCCCTGCGATGGACATGTTGCCGAATTGTTGGTTCAATTCGGCGAAAATGTCGACATCAAGGATCTGCTGGTACGTTTGAAGTAGCTTTTACGTTCCATTTGAATGCGGTTCTCTGGTGGAAGTTTTGTTTTCCTAATATTTTTGTTTGCGTTCTGATCAATCTGTGTGAAGGATTGAAAAACATCACAAAAAGGAGAACTTAACAACATTCAACCACATGCCGGACAAACGCTCTCGTGATGATTCTTCTGTGCATGGGCACGGTTCCTCGCGTTCGGATCATCAACATCACCACCACCGACATCGTCGCAAACGTCGTCGATCGAGGAACCATGGTGGATCGGTCAAATCGATCAAGGATGGGCTGCTGTTGTTTGCGGTCATTCTTGCTTTTGTCGTGGCATTGGGATTTTGCTTGTGGATGATCATTCCTCCTTTGTTGCAATATCTCAGTCAATCCACCCATTGGTGAGACATAACCGTCCAGAAAGCAGTGTTGCTTTGGACCTACAGACCTGTTGAATCCTGTACTTGTTTAAATTCATTTTCCGGGCTTAACTTTGCCCCATGCCAACTTCAATAAAGCGTTCTCGGGTGCAATTCATCATCGCTACCATGTTGATTGCCGGATTGCTGGTGACGGATGTGGTCATGGGTCAAACAAACCAGTCCCTTGCCATACCCGCAACCGATGACGGCTTGCCGGGTGCCGGACCTGTCCGCCGCTACGACTGGTTCCAGAACCTATGGCTCCGCAAGCGAACAGGCTGGAGCGAACGTGTTCGGGAAGATCAAAAAACCCTGGTCTTTTTAGGTGATTCCATCACCCAGGGATGGACGGACGCGTTTCATGGCCACTTTGCTGATCTTGCCAAATCCAACAGAGGGATCAGCGGGGATACAACGCGCGGTGTTTTAATCCGGATGGAAAAGGATGTTCTTTCTCTAAATCCGACCGGTATTGTTCTGTTGATTGGAACCAATGATTTAGAAGAAGGCGCATCGCCGGAAACAATCGCTGGCAATTTAAAACTCATTCTCGACAAGCTTCAGGCCCACCGATCGGACATGCCTGTCATTTTATGTCAGGTATTTCCAAGCGATGCTTCCAAAAAGCGACCTGCGGATGCTATCAGGGAAATCAACAAACGATATGGCGATTTAGCAAAAAACTACTCCCAAGTCACCGTCCTCGACACCTGGACACTTTTTGCAGACGAAAACGGTAACGCCAAAGAGCCTGAATTCCCTGATCTTCTCCATCCAAACGAACGTGGATACACCAAGTGGGCCAAGGCACTTCAACCTTTGCTGGCCACCACAGGTTTTGTGGAAACAACCCGTGAACGATTCAAACCCGAAGATGGTTTTATTTCGCTTTTCAATGGAAGAGACCTGACAGGATGGGGATTCCGCGACATGAAATCCATGATTCAAAAATCCGATTTCTCCGGGCTAAAACAATCCGATGACGGCCGTTACCAGGTCATCAACGGTCGCATCGTCGTCACCACTCCGCCTGAGGGACATCGCATCCAACAAATGTGGACCACCAAAAATTTCCCTGAAAATTTCATCCTCAAACTCGAGTTCCGCGCAACACCGAATGCTGATTCGGGCGTGTTCATCCGAAGACCGCAACTTCAATGCCGGGATTACCCGCTCGCAGGTCCCTACAAGGAATTGAAGCATTACCGTGCTCAGGAATGGAACGAATTGATCATCGAAGTAAGGGACAACGTGGCCCACTGCACATGTAACGGAGAAATCCTGGAGGATGCCCTAAACCTTCCGGCAACCGGTCCTATCGGACTGGAAGGTGATCGTGGTCAAATGGAATATCGTCGGATCCGGTTGAAGCGTTTGCCGTAGTAGACATTCGGATGATGGTCATCCGTCATTGGTATTGTCACGAGGATCAAAACAATAGAAGGCCAATACGGTGAAAACACCTTGTTGGAACGTCTCACATTTCAATAGTATTTGAATTGCACTGATACCATCGCCTCCTTGTCGCAGACCGTTCTTACCCAATAAGCGCTGTATCCCAATGGAAATCGATGGTGTAAGTTTTTACCCCCAGTGATTTCGAATGTATCATACGGTAACCACAAACCAGTCCCATCGATATCCACTTCCAAACGGACATTCACATCTCGATCCGACCAGATTTTGAGCTGCTTCTTGTCGTAACCCGTCATGAGATAGGGATCGGATGCCTCCCCCGCTTCAACTTTTGTTTCCATCCATGGTCCGCCCAGCCCACGCGGTTTTCCCAACTGCCATAAATCATCCACAACTCCCGCCCAAACTGCGGCCTTTCCGTCCTCGCTTCGAAAGATACGATCACTTTTCGTGACATCATCCATGCCGGTGAAAAACAACAAACCATTGTGAGAGCAAAAATCATGAATCTGAAGTTCATGTGTGGCGATGGGGCGCATCTTCGCTAATCCTTGAGCATTGCGGGCGGGCAATTCATAGAACGTACCATGAATATTCAGCAAGTCTCGTTCGGTAGCCACTTCTCGGCATACTCGAGCGATTGAAAAACCTCCTTGGATATCTGGCCCCTTAAATTCATCCGATTTCGGAATTCGATATCGTATTCCATCCTCCTCGATTACCACCGAAGCGGCATCCACCGAGTATGCCTGGGAGGGCTGGCTTACGTCAGATACCAGTTGATGCATAGCAACCGGATCCTCAACAGATCTCAATTCCATTTTCGGAGTGAGAGTGTAGAATCGGGCGTCATCCCCCGAAACATCTGACGCAGCCACGATACCCAATCGATCATGCGCAAGACTGCGCATCAACCCGTAGGTCGCAGCTGTGACTTTGGGAGAAGCAATGCCATCAAATATCGCGTTATTCGTTGTGCTCCGACTGTCCTTGTCTCGATACTGAAAGTGGACGGTGACTCCTTTGGCATCCGTCTGGCATCTGACTCGAACCCATGCTCCCACTTCATCCTGGTTAAACAGATAGGAATGACTTCCTTTTGCTTCGAGTGTCCAGGTATGAATCTTGGTCCATTGGTTGTTACCATCCTGATCCACCTCCAACTCCATGGTGATCTCCAGATCCGACTGATGTTGTATATGAATCTGCCGATAATCGAATCCCGAAAACAAGTAAGGATCACTCACTTGCCCCGCGCCGGCCTCGTCCCGCAACCAAACCGAACCACGACCGATCGCAGGACCCAAGTTGTCCAATCTTCCGGGTTCAACAAACCATAAGTTGGAGTTGGATTGTTTGGGAGCTCCATGAGCGGCCTTGAAGGAGCGTTTGTTTAAAAACTCAGCGCGCGCCGAATCGTCGCAACCCAGCACCACCCGATCTCCCCATCGACAAAAATCACCCACCACTTTCAGATAATTGGATCTCGGGGCAATTCCGGAAGATTGATGCCTGGAGAAGGCTTTCGGAAATTTCCAGAACGTTCCATGCATCGTTGCCAATAAATCCTCTTCGCCAATTTCCCTGATGCGAGGCCACTCTGTGTTCCATCCATGTGAACCGTCATAGCTGTGACTTCCTTTCGGTAATCGATAATAAGACCATTCCCCCGCCTCCAATAATCCCAGTATCAGCGAACGTGCATCCCACCCGAATGCCCAAATAGGATCTTCAGCCGGGTGTGGATTACCATAGATACCACCCGGCCCGGTCACTTCACAGAATTGATTGCGGCGTATCATCTGCCAATCCCCTTCCGCTGTCCAGCGAGCCAGGGATCCGGATGCGATGGTCGGATCACGACTGACGTCCGGGTGGCGTTCTCCGTTATTGGCATAAATCAACTGCCCCTGACCGGAATACATCCCCTTGCCATGGTATCCGGGCAATTTCGAAACCAAGCCCACATCCGGTGCTCCGGAATTGCCGTCTCGAATCAAACAGTGTACGTCCAGGGTTCTTAAATCCACTTCGTATAATCCCTCCTCCATGGTTGCATAATACATTTTGTGCTCGGGTTCACTCAGATGACGTGCGTTGGCGGTCAATCGACCAAACATTTTATCCGGTGAAATGACACGTATCTCACTTTGGGCGTTGATGACATAAGGACCGATCAGCAACTGTTGGGATTCAGAATGAATCATTCGGTTCGCCGGGGTTCCTCCAACACTGCCCTTGAAGATGATTTGGTCCAAGTCAGGCGTTATTTCGTAAAGCTTATCTGTCGAGCCACCTGGTTGATGCGGAGCGTAAGTAACGGCCCATAACCTGCCTTGCCAGGGTACCACTGCACCTGTCCCGCACTCATTTTCATCGTTCCACATGGTCAGATGAGGGTAAACACCTGAAATCTGAATGGGATGCTGATCAGCTCCATACAAGTTCACCAGATAAAACCGGGAACAGATCAACCAGATACAAAACACACGAAAATTCATGCCAGTATCATGGGTAAGGAACCGTCAATTGGCAACCAGTTTGGCCAGAAGCTTTGCACTGATAAGCAAACGGTATGGGTTTCCTGGAAGCATCAAGCCTTATCAGCACTTGATCGGTCAGTCCTTTGGTTTTCTTGATCATGAGCCACATGGATATTTATTTGATTTACATGACGAACATAACAAACGGTCTTACCAAAATCCGGTTTAAATTGTAATCGCAAAAGTGAGCGTTGGGGGTATGCTGAAGCCAAGGTTATTTCGAATCACTATGTGCGCTGCTGAAAAAAAACGACGGGGCTGTTTCTTCTATGGCTGTATCGCTTCCATCATTCTGGGGCTGATCCTTTTTGTCGGCATTCCGCTGGCTCTCTTTTTTGGGTTTAATTACGCGGTCAAAACAGTGGTCAACAACTACGCCGACGAGCAACCCATGGAACTGCCGGTGGTCGAAATGCCCCAGGAAGAAGTCCATTCACTGCGGCAACGTGTTGACCAGTTCCAGCAGGCAATCGCGGACAACACACCGACTTCTCCCTTGGAACTCAGCGCCGACGAACTCAATGCGCTGATCTTCCACGATCCTCAACTGGCCAAACTCAAGGGCAAAGCCTTTCTCGATTTCGTAGAAAATAAGGTCAAAGGGCAACTGAGCATTCCGCTCTCAGACCTGAACATCGGTTCCGGCGAATCCCTCTACCTGAATGGAACAGGCATCTTTGAGATCACCATCCAGAATGGCACCCTCTCAGCCAGACTGGATTCACTGGAGATCAAAGGCAAACCTTTGCCCGCCAAGTTAAGTGGATGGTTCAAGGGTAAGAACCTCTTCAAGGACGCCCAAATGAATCCCGAAGCACAAAAGTTCATCAATCGCATCAGTCGACTTGAAATCAAAGAAGGCAAACTGATTCTGGAAAAGGATGCAACCCCGCCCCAAGCGGAAGTGGAGGATCCGGGCGCCTTTCAACAACTGGAAACCGGCGCGACACCTTGAGTGATTCACCACACCAGTGGAAATCCCTTAATAAGCTCCGATCCTCTGCGCATCAATCCCGCACATCCGGGAGGGCGTGAGAATTTCAGGCGGCCATGCAAATACATCCTCAACGGACCAACCAGAGAAACCCTCCGATCATTGCTGCAACCGCAACCCAGGAGAGCAGGAACCCAATCACAGAAATGCGCGAAGGAACGGGTAATTCAAAATCACTACCTGCAAACCAACACCGCCGTGACGCCGGCAGGGTTCCCTTCGGTAATTGACAACTCTCGGTGATCACTTCTCCGGACCGAATTGGAGTTCGGATCAAGTCATGGAAACGATTCAATAAATCACTGTCTCTGCGAGGTGTGATCAAACTCGCCAGCACACCCGCCACAATCGCGGCTGACAGGTAAATGACAATTTGCCAAGGTTCGGAAATGCTGGATTTGGTCGCGCTATGCACTACCAGGCTCCAGTTTTTGGAAACAGGAAGTGATTGAACCCATTCAATGATTCGCGGCTGCAAGGTCAACCACCACACAACGAAACCCGTCAGGGTGCTGACCCAGGCTCCAACCCCATTGAACCGCTTCCAAAGAAGGCCGACCCAGAAAGCAATTCCGAGCATGGGCGCTATTTTCAGCCAAGTCTTGAGTCCGGATACCACATTGGGCATCCAGAACGCGCAAGCAACACCTCCCAACACAATCATCAACGACACTACCCGTCCTACGGCGAGGTAATGTTGAGGCGTTCGTTCACGGACAAGCGGTTTATAGAGGTTTTCGGTAAAAAGCCCTGACGCGGCAATCATCATGGAATCACACGAACTCATGACCCCTGCTAGCAACGAAGCCAGAAATAACCCCAACATGCCAGGCATGGCCTTGGGGAGAAATTCCGCGGCCATCTGCCCGTAGACCTGATCCGGCTGCACCTCAGACAAATCCGTGCCCTGTTGCATATACCAGGCCACTGCAGCAATCCCTGTAACTGCCCAGGCAGCTGTGCAGACACGTTTGATCAAATTGCCCACCACAAAACCAAAGCGCCCATCCATCTCGGTGCGACCTGCCGCACAAACTCCCATGATGAAGGGTTGAGCCACGATTCCGACCAATGAAAGGACAGCGAACGTTCCAATAAAAAACGGAGTAACCCCCTCAGGAGCAACCATGGAAAGCATCCCCGGATCCTGAATGGTTTCCCGCACTCCCTGCAACCCTCCGACCGCGGACAGTACCCAGGGAAGGAGCATTACGGAAAAAAGGACCGTCAGGATGCCCTGAATATAATCCGTCACGATAGCAGCCCCCAAACCTCCAGCCATGCCGTAAACCACAAACAACACGGCTACCACAGGCATGGCAAAGGAAGTGGAAATGGCTCCCTGGGTCCCTGACTCAATCAGAGCTCCCGCGCCTTTAAGCAACAAACCGATTTTGACCGAAAGCCCGATCATGCCCACCAGGGCAAACAACACTGCTACACTCGAACCAAAACGGAGCGCATACACATCAGCCGTCGTGGTGGCTCGAAACCGTCGGAAGATCGGCGCCAGCAGCCAGTAAAACGGAGTGTTGAACAACCACAACCACTGATACCAGATGCCGGACAAACCCTGACTAAACGTCCCTGAAGCAACCACCACCGCCTGATCCGACGCAGTCCCAGTGCCGAATGCATGCATCATCATCATGCCCTTGCCAAACTTACGTGGCATGAAAAATTCCGACTGCTTCTGGATTCCCTTCCCTAGACGAATTCCCAACCAGGTAATC
>JAQCFT010000114.1 GCA_027619545.1 Verrucomicrobiota bacterium
CGCTGAAGTTTAAATTCATACCCAGGCTTTCGCCTTTTTCGTCTCGTTGGGAAAGTTCCAGCGTGTCCACTTTCAATGCCAATGGATCGGATTCAAGAGCATGGACAAACCGGGCAATCATTTCAAGATCGCCATAACCGTTGGCCCGGCATTCGAGCAAAAGGTGTCCCTTGTCGGATGTGCGCCAGGTTGGTTTGATGGAGGTGAAGCTGATCCTGCTTTCCTTTGCCCAGCGATCCACTGATTCCAGGATCTTGTTTTCAGAAGAGGATTTCGAGATGGGGATCCCTCCACGCCACATGAGGGCCCATTTCTTGCGGATGGAGGATTCGCGTTCCATGAGCGCTCTTCCGCGAACGACCTGTTTGTCCAGCTCCTCGATGCGGGTGGCACGATCTTTCCAGGCTTCCATCATCGGACCTAGGATAAACTTGTCGCCAAACAGCACGACCACTGCCGTGACCGCAGCGACCAAAAGTAACTTTTCTCGATTGGCTTCGTTCATTGGTTTGATTCTTCCCAGCGGTATCTGAATGAAAAACTTAATTGTTTGTCCTCCCTGACCTGATCCACACGCAGATCTTTGACTTCGGGGGATTCCTGTAGTTTTTTTCGCATGTCCAACCAAGCCTGGTTACTTCTGGCGTATCCGGAACAAATAACCGTGGACGGTTCCCGGATATCCAGGTCCTTGACCCAGACGTCACCCCGTTCAGGAAAAGCTTCGGTGAGGTGTTTTATCAGTTTCAATGTAGGGATGGTTTCATCAAACCATGGACGGTAAAGCCGGATGCGATTCTGGAGTTCTTCCAGTTCGCCGACCTGTACTTCCATGGCCTTCCATTCTTCGTCCAAGCCTTGAAGCTTTTGTCCCTGCCAGAAGAACAAGAGTCCGATGATCAAGGCCGCTGCCGTGGCGCCTCCACCGATCCACTTGTTGCGTCCGGTGGATATTCGCTGGCTCCACTCCTGAAAAGGGCTGACTTTGGGGGGGAGGAATTCGAATGGATTGGAACGATTCAGTAAAAAATCGGAAGCCAGGTCCAGAGCGTTGGAGTTCTGGTTGGACAATGACGTGGGCTTGAGGTCCAGTCGATCGGCGACTTCCTGCAAGGCTTCTTTGAATTCGTCGCCCTTTTGAGTGTCTTGAAAGTAAAAGCAACTTTTGAGGGCTCCCTGCAAATCGGCGCTGAGTTCACCCACGCTGATTTTTATTTCACGTGCGATCTGTTTTGCGCTATCGGTTTCGTTCAGCGAACGTGCCATGGCGAGGCGGTTTCCGCACACTGCCAGCAGGTCAAAGCCTGACGGGGTTGGAATGAGGCACAGGGCGTTGGCATCAGGAAGTGCCTTCAAAAACGTGGCGCCTCCGCAACTGACCGACCAGCTCAATGGTTTGAGCCGGGCCGTTTCCATGATGCGGTTCAAGTGGTCGAGGCGCGCGCTTGGCAGGGCGCCCATCAACGCATGTGGTTTATGAGAGGGGGAAGTAAAGACGGATCGGGAAATGCTGAGTTCGTCGACGGGAAATGGGAACTCGCGTTCGGCGTGGGTTTCAAAGAAAAACTCCAGATCCTCACCTTCCAGTTCGGGGATTTCAGTCCTGCTGGTAAAGAGCCATCCAATCGGCAGGGAACCAATGCATTGTTTCTCCCTGATGCCTGCGCTTTCCAACGCATCGCGCAGTTTTGTTCCGATTGTTTCCGGGTTTTCCTTGAACAGATCTTCCGGCAATTCGACAAAGCCCGTGCCTTCGCTGCGGCAGGTGTTGCCGCTTTTGCGGACATACTCAAACCGAAGCGTTTGATAGCCCCAGTCCAGACTCACCACCGAAGTGGGTTTCTTTTTTTTCCAACCGATCATCGTTGACGTTGTTGTTGCACGTATTGCTTTAGTTCTTCTCGCAGGTTCGTCCCCAAAGCCCAACCTTGTCGGGCCAGGTCCTTTCGGAAAATCACTACGGGTTCTTCCCCGCTGGTGTCGACCACAAACTGTGTGCGACGAAATCCCCGGCCGTTTTTGCCGACAGCAGCCACATCCACCATGAACCGCTGACTGGATCCTGCGAAATATTCCTGAGCCTCGGTCAAATCTCCATCGCCGACGGCGTCACTGACCCAGCCCGTATCGGAACCCAGGCCGGCCTGAGTGGACCTGTAGGAGACCAGCTGTTGAGCTTTGGCCTGGTCCATCCCGGGGAGGCAGGCCAGCACGGCTGCGCTGGCTGTGTTGACATTGACTTTGAGGGTGGGTTCATCCCCTTGAATGTTGATATTATTGGGGGGATTTTGATCCGGTTGGTTGGTGCCCCCGTTAGTATTTCCCTGACCTTGGTCGTTGTTTTCCTCGGGGAATTTACTGAACACGGTCACGTATTCCGCCAACCCGAAATCGAGTGTGCCGTTCTGATTGTCCATTGGCGGTGTGGCGTTGCCGTCGTTTTCATTGGGGTCCAGGATGCCGTTCATGTTGGCATCCTCGCCATAAACAAGAACAGGGGAGGCTCCGTAAACCATCATGAGCTCGTCCACGGTGTCGAACGGGGCGTTTTTGATTTGTCGGGATGGGATCATGCGGACGTAAACGTCTCCTTCGGCCCCGCCTTCGCTGACCTCCTCGTCCTCGTCACGCCAATCGATGATGGCCGCCGCGAATTCGGGTGTCATGTTGGGCAGGTTTTCCAACATTTCCTGTGTGGCCAGGTTCAGGTCCAGTTTAGCGCCTTCATCCGTCAGTACGAATTCGGGGACGGTTGCATAAGCGTTTTGGGCGCCCCGGCCGATATACCAGTAAAGCGCTTCGCCCACAGTGCTGCGTTCACGTGAGTAAGTGTTTGATTCCGGCAGCACGCCCTCTTCATCCGCATTGGCAAGGAGGTGCATCGCATATCTTAGGGCGCCATCAATGGCCTGTTCCGCCTGAAGACCTTCGTAGTAGTTTTCCGCCGCCCTGAATTCGAAATACATGGAATGCGAGAAGTAAAGCGTGACGCTGACCAATCCGAGTGCGACCCACATGACAATAATGAGGACCGAACCTTCGGTTCGACCTTGCTTGCGGTTTGTCATGGATATTCGCTTTGTCATTCAGTGTCATGTCACTTCCATCCATATAATGGAGGAAGGTAACTAGAGCAGACGTTGTGGCACAAATTTCGGTTACATTTCATTCACTTGGTCTCGTTAAAAAGTTCAGTTCCTGTCTGTATGCTTGATGGGGTCCTATTGGCTCTGTAGCAATGAGTTTTGAATAAGGGTCTGGTTTTCCTGCAGTTGGTTCACTCCGGTTGAAAGTTGGTCCAGCGTGTTGCCGATATTGGCAATATCGTCGTAAAGGCTGTCAATGGAAGTGTTTAGTTGGTTGGAAAGTTCCATTAATTCCGATATTCTGGTTGCGTGGGTGCTGGCTTCGTTTTGGATGGTTGAAAGTTGCAATTGCACTTCATTGTCCATGATCTCCACTGCCTCGATCAGCATGTCGACCAATTCCTGATTGGTGGTTGCTTTGCTCAAGGCTTGTCTAGCCGCCCCGGGAACGATCATGTTGGTGGAGGTCAGGATGAATTCGGATGTTGTGGTTGGCCTGTTCTTGATGGCGATGACCTCTTTCTTGAGCCCAATGACCATGTAACCCAGATACATGTTCATCAAAAGCAGGATTGCCAGCATGCCAAGCGTCCATGGTGGGTTGTTCCCTTGTGCATGGCTTGAGATCCGACTGGATACTTGTGCTGAGGGATGTTTTGCGTGGCCAAGGTGTTCGGCGAGTTGAGAAAACCAGACTTGGTTTCCACAATCCGGACAAGCGCACGTGCTCCCTTCTTTTTCCTGTGGGTATTCAATGATCTTACCGCAGGCATTGCAATGGACACTGTTGAATTCACTCATGCGAAAAAGGGCCGTCGTGATTACCGGCCATTAGTATTGTTGTCTGTTTGAGTCGTTCCATCTTCGGATTCCTCTTCGATTTGAGGTGTTGCCAGGAGGGCTACGGTGGTTTGGAGCGACGGGTAGGGTATGTTGTTGGGGCGGTTGGCCAATTGGCCGTTGGCGTCTTCCCTCAGAAACTCGACCCTGACACGCACGGCTTTCGGTAATTTGCTTTCGTCCACGGTGGAATCCCAGGTTTCCTGCCAGTATTCACCGTCGTAGTATTGGAATTTCAAGGATGCGATTTCATTGGCAATGGCCTGGGGATTGACGATGGAATCGGTGGCCGGAAGAAGATTGCGTGTCACTTCCCGATACAGGGTATACCCTTCCGCCATTTCACTCCGGCCTTCGTAGATGGGTTGTTGGAGATAATACCGGACTTTCTGCAGATGGCCCCAGGGTTGATTGGTCTGGATGATGCCGGAAGCGGTGTAGAATTCCAGTTGATCGGTGCGTGTCATCGCACCACTGACGGTTTCTCCCCGGAATTCCTGTGCGAAGGAGGTTTCCTTGAGCATGCATTGTTTCAGATCCGATTCGATGATTTCCATGATGCGCATGCGGGTGTTCAATTGGTCCATGCGCTTCTGGCCGCGTTCCCTCATCTCCATGGATTCCATGAGGGTGACTTTGATGACCAACACAATCATGGCAAATGCCACACTCGCCACCAGCAGCTCCATCAATGTGAAACCCGAGCGCGTTGAACGTGAGGAAGAGCCTTTTAGAATGTTGGTTTTCATTGTTGGTTGTCATCCACCAGAGTGGTGAGCTGGACGCGGCGACTCTGCCCCTGAACCGGGTAAGTGACAACGAGGGTCAATTGCTGCATGTCGTCCTGATCCCAACCCGATTGAATCAGTTCCCATTCGTAAAGTTCATGGTCCGGAGCAAAATTGCCCCGGCTGCCTGCCTGACGCCACTGGTCGGTGGCAATCAATTCCGTCAACATGCTGTTGGCCAGATGCGCGGCGATGCGTTTGCGTTCCGCTGTAACGGAAGCACGATTGGCAAGAACCAGGCCCTGCATGACGACCGGCAGCAGAATGGCCATGAAGATCATCGCTGCCAGCACTTCGGCGAAGGTGAATCCCGCCTCGTGCCTTCGATCAATACGACATGAGCTGGTCTTGCGCCAGAAGGTCGTTTTGGATAACGAGCATTTCATCGCCTTTTCTTATTTCGTAACGCAGTCCGTTTGGAGCGCGGATGATCTGGAGTTTTTGTTCTTCCAGCTTTTTGTTTTTCAAATAGAAACCGGGCAGGCTTGCAATATCCAGTTGCCCATCCGGATAATAGATAATGCTGGGCATGGATTGGGTGATGGTCGAGTTGCGGTCCAATTCAATTTCCAGGTTGGAATCCAATTGGTAAACGTACGGCCCGCTCAGTTCACTCTGGTTCAATGGATTGCCTGATCCTGCATTCAGACCGGAAAGCTCCCTCACGCCAAACCACTGATTTTCCAGATCGAACCATACCTGCATGGGCATTCCGCTGGAAATGGCCTCGTGTCTGGCCAGGTGGGTGACGCCCAGGATTCGGCGTGCTTCATCATTGATGATGGTGCCTCGAAAGAACTTGTTCAGAGAAGGGGACACCACGGTCATGATCGCTGTGAGGATCACCATCACCATGATGAGTTCGATCAAGGTAAACCCGCGGGATGGCAGGGAGTAAAAGCCCAAGCGACTGCTGGAGCGATGGCTTGGGCTTAGGATTTTCATAAAAAGTTGCGATGTGACAACGGTCTGTGAACATGGAGATGGGATGCCTTCCGTCGTCCACAAACTTCGTCATATGCTTTCGGCATCAATTGTTGTTGACGTGGTCCCAGTTCGTGATGTCATCACCACCGCCCACACGCCCGTCCGGTCCCATCGACATGATGTCATAACCCGCTGCATTTTGTTTGCCTGGAAATTCGTAGATGTAACTGTTGCCCCAGGGGTCGTTGGGGATGCCTTTCTTGAGGTAGGGCCCGTTCCAGCTGGTGGCGTTGCTGGGTTGGTTGACCAGTTCGTCCAGGCCATCGCTGCCGGATGGGTAATATCCGTTGTCGGTTTCAAAAATATCCAGAGCAGTTTCGAAAACGGAAATCTGGCTGCGTGCGGCGGTTTCTTTGGCTTGTTGGGAACGTCCGGCAAATTTGGGAACCACCACTGCGGCCAGGGCGGCGAGGATGACCAATACCAGCAGCATTTCCACCAGTGTGAATCCTTTTTGACGGGTGCGACGTGTTTTGTTGATTCGTGTGTGCAATTTCATAATCAGTTCAAGTTGTCTTTGTTCACTTAATGTAATCCTGGATGGTGAAAATGGGAATCACCATTCCGATAAATATCGTGCCGATAAAACCGGCAATCAGAAAAAGCATCAGGGGTTCCATGAGAGAAACCGCCGTTTTCAATTGTTGATCCAGATCCTTCTCGGTCGTTGCCGCCAGGCGGATCAGTTCCTGATCCAATCGTCCACTTTCTTCCGCCACGGAAATCATTTCCAGAATGGATCCGTGGAACAAGACGCGGCAATCGGAAAGGCTGCGGGCCAGCGTGTCACCTTTTTTGACGCGTTCGATGGATTCCGCTACCGCATCAACCAGGATCTGGTTGCCGATGGATCGGCGGGCCACATTCAGGCCATGAATCAAAGGAACACCGGCGTTCAGAAGAGTCCCCAGCATGCGGCAGAAGCGGGCCATGGCGAACTGGGCATTCAAAGGCCCGATGACGGGCAGGCTCAGCATGCTTTGCTCGAACTTGCGCCGCCCACGGTCCGTGGCCAGCCAGTTTCGGATGCCGATGCCTGCTATACCTGCGCCGATGGCAATGAAGAAGCCATAAGATTGGCAAAACTCACTGGTGGATACAATGACCTGGGTCAAAAGGGGAAGTGCCGCATCGAATCCTTCGAACAGCACTTTGAACCGCGGGATGAAGAACATCATCAAAAAGACCAGCACACCCAAGGCGAGGCAAAGGAGTACGACGGGATAAATCATGGCGGACAGCACTTTGCCGCGCAGTTCCTTGTCGCGTGATTGAAAATCGGCGATCTGCCCCAGGACCAGGTCCAGGAAACCACCTGTTTCACCCGCCTCCACCATGGCGACATAAACCTTTGGAAACGTGTCCGGAAACCGGCTCATGGCATTGGCCAGGGACATGCCGTCGACCACCAGATCGTGCACGGCTTTCCAACGTTCGCCTGCTGCGGGAGAGGCTGCCTCGCGGTAGAGGATGACCAGAGCCCGACTCAGAGGGACGCCTGCGGAAAGGAGACTGGAAAGTAGCCGGGTGAAGTTTTCCAGCATCTTGAAGGTGATGCGTCCAGATTTCCATGGCAGGGAGAGGGAAGATCCCGAGGATTTTTTGGCTCCTGCCTTTCCCTGTTGTTCGGTCAACTTGATCGGCTTCAGGCCCAGAGCTTCCATCTTGCGGAAGGCGTCCTGTCTGCCGCCGGCATCGATGTCTCCGGTGGCAATTCCGCCATCCGCTTTGAGCGCTTTATATTGAAAAGTTGCCACGTTAAACCGTTTGCTTAAAAGGTTGAAAGTTCCTCGTCCTTGGTGACACGCATGACTTCATCAGGAGTCGTGATGCCCATTTCAACCAGTCGCCACCCATCCTGACTGAGGGTGCGCATGCCTTCCTTGCGAGCCAATTCTTTCAGCTCACCACTGGAACAATTCTTGAGGATTTTTTGACGGATGGGGTAACTGACGCCCATCATTTCAAAGACCGCACGTCGACCGTGATACCCTGTCTGACGACATTCGCGGCAACCCACCGCTTTGTAGATGACCGCGTCGGGCTTCCACTTCATGGTTTCCCTGAGGGCCTTGACGCGTTCGGATGTGTCCTCTATACGGCAATGCGGGCAGAGAGTTCTGACGAGTCGTTGGGCGAGAACCCCTTCCAGGGAAGACGCCACCAGATAAGGTTCCACCCCCATGTCGATCAAACGTGTCATGGCGCTCGGGGCATCGTTGGTGTGCAAGGTTGAGAATACCAAGTGACCCGTCAAGGAAGCTTGAATGGCGATGCGCGCCGTTTCTTCATCTCGAATTTCACCGATCAGGACAACGTCCGGGTCATGGCGCAGGATGGCACGCAGTCCTCTGGCAAACGTGAGTCCGGATTTTTCAGAAACCTGGATTTGGTTGATGCCCCTGATCTGGTATTCCACCGGATCTTCCACCGTGATGATTTTGCGTACCATGTCATTGATGGTATTCAGGGCGGTGTAAAGTGTGGTTGTTTTGCCACTGCCGGTGGGGCCAGTGACGAGGAATATGCCATGGGGCACTCCCAAAACTTGTTTGAAAAGTTGCAACTCCCGGTCTGCCATCCCGATCTGGTCGAGCCCTGGGATGGAGCCATCTTGCCGCAACAAACGCATGACAACGGCTTCTCCATGCAGCATGGGGATGATGGAGACACGGACATCGACTTCCCCTTGTTTGACCTTCAGTTTGATACGGCCGTCCTGGGGGAGTCGTTTTTCTGCGATATTGAGGTGACTCAGAATTTTGACGCGTGAAACGATGGCAGGTTGAAAGCGCTTGATTTCGGCGGGTACTGGAACCTCCTGAAGAACGCCATCGATACGGTAACGAATCTGCAATTCGTCCTCAAAAGGCTCCAAATGAATATCCGTGGCGCGCAGATCAATGGCGTCGCTGAGCACCTGATTGACGAACCGGATGATCGAGGCGTCTTCCGCCGCATTCTCCAGATCAGTATCTTCTCCGGAATCTTCATCGACCACCTGAAAGGAGCTGTCATCCTTCAGAGTGTCGATGGTATCCGCCCCGACGCCGAGGCGTTTTTTGATTTCCCTCTGAATGGCCTCTGAAGGAGCAAGGACCGGGTTCAGTTTGAGTCCGGTCAGGGATTTCAAGGTATCCAGACCTTGAGTGGCGAAAAGTCGACTGGTGGCGATGTCCACCGAACCATTTTCGCGCTTCAGGGGGAGCAAGCCTTCCTTGAGCAGCAATCTGGCAGGAAACAAAGTCAGTGTTTCCTTATCGATTTCCACTTGCTCCAGGTCATTGTATTGAACCGAATACTCCTCGGCGAGCCACTGCAACACCTCGGGTTCGGTTTCATAATTGCTCTCCGCCCCGTTGCCTTTTTGCTTCATCAGCCAGTTGGCGTCGGAAGCGGAGAGCTGTCGGGACTCGACCATTTGATTCAACAATTCAGTCATGTCGAGTCTTGTTTCTTAAGATCAGTGATGATTCGCGGGACCAGCCTATTCAATGAGGCCCATCACTACGGCAACCGCTTCCTGTTTGACCGTCAGGACGGATTTCAAGGTATCTTGAGCTTTTTTCAGCTCGGCTTCCTTGGCATCACGTGATTTGCGGAAAGCTGCCAGTTTGGCTTCGATGTTGCTGCCGGAATCGATTGCGGATTGCAAGGCGTCGAGCTCAGCGTTGCCACTGCCCTGACCTCCGCGACCGCCACGGCCCCCAAAACCGCCAAAACCACGTCCACCCGAGCGGGCGTCACGCTGTTTTTCCTGAATGGTTTCGATCAGGGGCTGGACGGCTTTGAATTCCGCGTCTGAGAATCCGAACTGTTCCTGATAACGTTCCATCATGCGGGCGCGGAATTCAGCAGGATCGAAATTGCCACGTCCGCCACCAGGACCACCCTGGCCACGTCCGCCTTGGCCGCCTTGACCGCCACGACCTTGAGCCGCTGCATCATAAGATGTGAGAGAGATCGCCATGAGGGCGACGATTAATGTGATAGATTTGAATAAATGAATCATACAGGAACAGGTAGACGGGATGGTGTTCAGGCCGGTTACACCGTTTTTATGCAACTTGAAAAAAACTTTTTGACCACTTTTGGATAATCTTTCTGGAATAAGCTATGGATTGAGGGACTCGTATCGGTAATAGGTTGATTGTATGTGGATTAGGTTGCTTTAACGAAAGTGGTATGATGAAGCGTTTTTTTGATATCCGTCCAGGCGAAATCACCAAAGCTTTCGTGGCTTGCTGTGTCACTGGGATTTTGACTCTTATGATTTGGGAACCTTCCCGAACCGGCCACGAGGCAATGTCCATACAATTCCCGCAGCAAACACCCGATCTACAGAGTTTGCAGTTGGCTCTTTCCAGCTATTTCCAAGATCATGAGGAGAATGACATGGTTCACCAAAATGGTGTTACTTTGCAAACACTTGAGGATGAAGGCTACTTGCAACCTGACTCTTCAATAAGATTCCTTCCGGCAAGTTGGCGTTTGTTCCCACAAATATTGGAAGCATCTGTTTCAATGCCAGAATCGGTTCTTGTCGAAGCCCGGTTGCCGTCTGGAGAACATCTGGTATTGCTTGCTGACGGGAGTGTGCAGTCTGGACCAGGGATAAACCATTAATCAATTTGAAGTCTGACGCACTAGATTCAACTCACATCATCTTCATCTTGGGCAAGTCCTGCGTATCGATCAGACCAACTGGTTCTCCCTTGGCATTGACAACGATCAAATCATCGATTGGCTTCTGGTCAAACAGGTTCAACGCTTCGACCGCCAGCGCTTCATCTCGTATGGTGATCGGGTTGGGGGACATGACTTCCTTTATCAAGGCATCCAGAGGGTGCTCGTCACGGGCTAGGTAGCGTCTTAAATCTCCGTCCGTAAATATGCCTGCGAGTTTACCTTCATCATCCACCACGCTCACACATCCGGCCTTGGCGCCTCCCATGACCAGTAAAGCCTGTTTGATGGTTGTCGTTGCTTTGGTGACGGGATTGCGTATGCCACTGCGCATGACATCCTTGATTTTCAGCAAAAGAGCCCTTCCGATCGCTCCTGACGGGTGCCTCGTGGCAAAATCCTCCTTCTTGAATCCTCTCGCTTCCAAGGTGGCCATAGCCAGGGCATCTCCCATCACCAGCATGGCCGTTGTGCTGGAAGTGGGCGCCAGATTGAATGGGCAGGCTTCTTTGGGAACTTCCACGTTCAATACCCAATCACATGACTGGCCCAGCGTTGATTGGGGGACGCCGGTCATCCCGATCAACTTCACCTGAAAGCGTTTCAGGGCGGGGAGTAGATTGAGCAATTCTTCGGTTTCCCCGGAATAGCTCAATATGAGGATGACGTCGCCGTCGTTGACAACCCCCACATCACCATGCAGGGCATCTACGCTGTCCAGCAGCACGCTGGTTGTCCCCGTGCTGGTCAGGGTTGCGGCGATTTTGCGCCCGATATTACCAGATTTACCGATGCCGACCACCACGACTTTTCCCTTGGATTCCATGGTTTGCACCAGGCAATCGATGGTTTGATGGAAGGAGATATCGATTAAATTCCGTACATGTTCCAACGCTGCCAGTTCAGTCGAAAAAACAGTCTGAGCACGTTGAATGTGTTTTGATGGAGGTGGTTGACTCATCGGTAAGGGGAGATTATGGGGTCAATTCGACTGATTCGCAAGCTGGTAGACCGTCAGCTGCTTTATTGTTTTTTATCCTCAGATGTCATCGATGAACGCAGGTTTGGAGCATTGATGAACATCATGCGGCCAAGAAAGGACCCATCCAATAGAGAAAAGTAATTCGGTGAGTTATCCCAAGGTTGACTTTCACAATTTACGACATCTGCGGAGACCCTAATGGAAAGGTGACGGTCAAGCAGCATGCGATTTTGTGGTTTTCGTCATCAGTGCATTGACCTGCTCGATCCATTCGGCACTGCCGGGGCGGACATGGGCCGGGTAACCGTAAATGGCTTCCAGAGAGCGAAGACCCAGGTGTCCATCGGAGATTTCCACCTGATGCGAGTCCATCAGGCATGGATGAGAAATGCCGGAAGCATGGCAAACTCTGAGGATTTCTTTTCGCAATACCTTGATGTAATTGGCTAGGCGTACGGATTTGTGATTGGGGTCCAATCCCCGCATCAGCCATTGATTCTGAGTGGCGACACCGGCCGGGCAATGTCCGGTGTGGCATCGCTGAGCCTGGATGCAGCCGATGGACAGCATGGCTTCACGGCCCACATTTACCGCATCACAGCCCAGCGCAAATCCCACGAGAGCAGATTCGGGAAAGCCGAGTTTCCCGGACCCGATAAACACAAGGTTCTTATGTAAATCCTGTTCAGCAAACTGCAGATAGACCCTGCTGAATGCCTGCTTGAATGGAAGTGCGACATGATCCGCAAAGACCAGTGGCGCCGCGCCTGTGCCACCTTCGCCGCCATCAATGGTGATGAAGTCCAGACCGCGGGTGCCGGATTTCATGAGGTCGGCAAGTTGAGTCCAGAACGGTATTTGACCGACTGCGGACTTGATGCCTACAGGCAAGCCGGAGGTTTCGGCCAATAATTCGGCGAAATCGAGCAAACTGTCCGCATCTGAAAAAGCCGTATGAGCGGGAGGACTGAGGCAATCCTTGCCTGCTTCGACGCCGCGGATGGCGGCGATTTCAGGGGTGACTTTCTTTCCAAGGACCACGCCGCCGAGTCCGGCCTTGGCTCCTTGGCTCAGCTTGATTTCGATGGCTCGGATCTGGGGGTATTGTTGGACTACACTGCGGAAACGTTCCAGATCAAAACCTCCGACCTTGTTTCGACAACCGAAATAGCCTGTGCCGATCTGCCAGACCAGATCGCCTCCATGCAAGTGATGCCTGGAGATGCCCCCTTCGCCTGTGTTGTGCCATGCGCCGGAGAGGGCGCAGCCACGGTTGATGGCCTCCACAGCCGCCGAGCTGAGACTGCCAAAGCTCATGGCCGAAAGGTTGATGGTCGAGGGCATCCGCAAAGCCTTCCGTCGCTTTCGATGCGCTCCCAGCACCTTTGCGCAGGGGATCCGGTAGTGCGGCGCATCCATTGGAAGATTCAACGGAAACGGGCTGTGTTTGATGAAGATGTAGTTCGGCGTCTGCTCGAGATCGTTGTCCGTTCCGAAACCGAAGTAATCGTTTTGCTTCTTGGACGTTGCGTAAACCCACCGACGCTGATCCCTGGTGAAGGGGCGTTCTTCGTCGTTGTCCGTGACGATGTACTGGCGTAGTTCCGGTCCGATGGCTTCGAGAATGTATCGAAAATGGCCGATGATCGGAAAGTTCCTGAGGATGGCATGCTTCTTTTGGTAGATATCAAAGACAGCTACCAGACCCAGGAACCCCAAAATGATCCATAACCATGTCACTCGATCTATTTGCTCCTTACAATTGCGTCGGTTCTAATTGAAGCCTGGCCTTCCTGACTCGGTTGAGGGGGCCTTGCAATCAGACTTAATCTACTCAAGGAAGATCGTTAATGGATTTGATGATCTTACCGGCTAATCCGTATTCCACTGCTTCTTTGGGGCCCATCCAGAAATTACGATCGCTATC
>JAQCFT010000115.1 GCA_027619545.1 Verrucomicrobiota bacterium
GACGTGGCCGAGTGGCTAGGCAAGGGTCTGCAAAACCCTGTACGGCGGTTCGAATCCGCCCGTCACCTCATAAAGGCTCCCAAGATGGCACGCAGTGCCGTTTTGGGAGCCTTTTTCTGTAAGGTGTGCGGATGAGAACCGTCGTAGGCGGTTTGACACGAGCAGCGGAAGGCTGCGACTGGTGAGCCCGAAGGGCGAATAATCCGCCCGTCACCCCCAATTCGAACTTGCCACAACGTCCGTAAAAACTGGCTCCTACAGCGAAAGATGTGTGGGGCTGGTTGTTTTTACAGACCACGGCCACGTCAGAAAGCGGTTGACAGAATGTTGTCAGCCTCCCAGGGAAGTCAGGTACACAACGACAAGTACCTATACCAAGCCGGTTCAAAAGAGGGGAGCACTTCTATCTGGCCTACATCAGCCATTCTTTCTCAGACGACGTACCTCTGGCGCGTGGCGGCAGTGAATGCAAACAAGGTGGTAGGTGGCACGATCACTACGGGCGACTCGAGTGAGGTAAGACAATTCACGACCGTGTCAGGCGTAGACGGGGAGTCCTTTGATTTACCCGAGTACTTTGTCCTGAGGGCAGCCTACCCCAACCCCGTTAACCCGACCACAACGGTCACGTACGGCTTGTCCACAACTGCAGAAGTGAGCTTCCCTGCAACCGAATCATTAGGAAGGCAGGTGGCTACTCTGGTTGCAGGTGACATGCAGGCGGCAGGCTACCACACGGTACAGTTCAACGCAGACGACCTTGCCTACGGGGCCTATCTCATCAGAATGGAAGCAGCGGGCTTCGTGGCTACTCAACAAGTCGTTTTTCTGAGATATTGTAAGTTTTCTGGCTATTCACGGCGCTCAAACGCAAGAATTTTTGGGCTAGGTTTCGGCGCCCAAGCCTAAACGTCTTGCCAGCTTATTTTCTTCTGATCCGACCGGAGGCTGGAAGAGGCGGGATCCTAAAACTCCTATCTCGTGACTGGATGAAAGCAAGACCTCTACTCCTACTGCTTGCCCCTCTGCTCTTAATTTCGCCCGAGACCTTTGCTCAAAGCATATCTGCTGGTGCGTATCGAACGGCGATCGTTGAAGATGGCAATCTGCTACTCTATGGTCTTTCCCTGGTGTGGTCGCCGGATATTCCGACATGGGATTATTTATCCTCGTCAAACCTGGAAAGGTTTTATAACAATGGGCTACTAATTGACTCTGGAGTAGCGAGTGTTGCTGCAGGAGACGATCATCTTCTTTACATCAAAGAGGACTCAAGTCTCTGGGTATTCGGAAATTCCCGGCACGGACAGGCAGCAACGACCAACTATACAGAAATCCCAATCTGGGTTGCAAATCGGACTAAGCGTATCTGGGCGGGTGAGCAGACCTCATTCTTTACAAACTCTGGTGACAGCTTGTTTGTCTTCGGGCTTAACGATTGGGGACAACTTGGGGCTGGAGAGAAGGTTCAACCAAAAGAAATAAGAACACCAGTATTTATCGCTGCCGATGTAGTAGAGCTGTCGTCGAGGGGGGACTCAGGGGCTTTTGTTAAAAGGGATGGGAGTTTATGGGTTTTCGGCCGGAACAGCTGGGTCCTTAACAGCCGGATGTTCGGCGCCTTTGGATATTGGTCAGAGGAATACCCACAGCTTTGGACACCCCAAAAGGTGCTTGACTCTAATGTCGCAAATGTCACGACAACGCACGGGGGTGGACTAATTCTTTATTCAGACGGGACCATGGATGCTTTCGGTGCCAACTACGAAGAAGAGCTAGGATATCGTTGTTGTTCCGATAACCAACTCACTCGTGTGTTCGATGGTGCTCGCTCAATAACTAGCTCAAAGTGGACCACGGCAATAATCGATTCATCTAACACGCTTTGGCTATCATATTTTCCGGATGGTAATCTCGGTTCCAAGTATTCCCAGGACGAGACAAATCGCTGGATGCATGCTGCAGACAATGTTTTGGAGGTTGTAGTTGGTGATAAGCATATGGCAATCAGGAAAGTGGACGAGTCGGTTCTTGCCATAGGCGAAAGCTCCTCGGGGCAGATAGGAATGGGGCAGACGTCCCTTTCCAAGGAGCGTGTGTTGGTGGCCACCAACGTGAATACATCTAGCCTGTATGATCGGCATGCAGCTATAGTTTTTAATGATGGATCCCTTACCCTCAGCGGCTGGAACTACTATCATCAACTATGCGATTCCGATCGAGCTACCACATCAAACACGATTAAGCTTTCAGAAAGGATCTTGCAGGCAAAAGTTACTGTCGAAACCACCTTGTTCTTGACGGAGTCCGGGGCGCTTTATGGCTGCGGCTGGAGAGGAAATGGAGGTCTTGGTGTGCCCGAAAACAGCCTTCAATCAACCCCAATTCTGCTAGAAAGGGGTGTAGTTGATTTTCTGCCTTTTGGTCACGAGTACCTGACACTTGATGACGCGGGTACCCTGCGCTCCTCAGATAACGAAGCGCCTATCATGACCGGGGTTAAGCGGATCAAGCGAGTTAAGGGAGACAATCGAGTTCTTGCATCAGATTCCCTAGGGACCGTCTTTAGTATTGGACTGGGATCTTATGAATACGGCTCACCGCCCCTCGCTCCCGAAGTGCAGATCACGAATGCCGAGGAGTTTGCAGCTTCGCCTTACGCGTTCTACTCGTACAACTCTCAAGAAGGCATTTCGGTGGACACAGAATATAGTGTCATCAATAATGCTGAGCTTGAGATGTTTTTAGGAATCGATTGGACTGGAATATCGGTAGGAGGTGGTGGACTAAGTGCTGGCGGAGAGCCCAATGTGGCCCTGCTTAATCCCAAAGGAGATGTTGTTCTGTGGGGTGCCAATATGTGGGGTGAGCTTGGCCTTGGTAGTACACAAAAACAGGCGACGGGTCTTCTGAGGGCAGGCAATTGGCGCGAAATAGAGATTGGTGGGAAAGCTGCTTTTTGGATTAATAAAAACGACGAGCTGTTTGCATCAGGAGACGGTTATCCGAGCATATTTAGTCCAATCACGGGTTCTTCTTCTGCAAGTCGAGATTGGATTCGGTTGACGTCGGGAAACAACATTTCTCAGCTTCCTTCCTCCAATACTCCTCCCGTCGCCCAGATCTCATCTATCGCATTACCCGAACCGGTAGTTGCTCCGGCTTTCATTGTCCTGAGCGCGCAAAACTCTTACGATGTTGATGGTCACGCGCTTAATCATGCTTGGGTCTCATCAAGAGGAGACTATTCGTTCGAGCAGGACTTTGAGCCGTTTTTCACTTCTCCTGGAAGCGAATCTATATGGCTGATCGTGGACGACGGTCTTTCCAGTGATGTTGATCGACTTGATGTAAGCGTACTATCTGGGGTTGGTGTTGAGCCTCCTGTTTTACCCTCGAAAATTGCACTCGAGAAAGCTTATCCTAACCCATTCACCTCGGCGACCAATCTTGCTTTTGTCTTACCAGATGCTCGACCAATTCTAATTGAGGTTACAGACATTCTGGGTCGGAAAGTTGCCACACTTCTAGCGGGTGAGACGATGGCGGCAGGCTATCACACGGTACAGCTCAATGCAGACGGCCTCGCCTCAGGCATGTACCTGATTAGAATGGAAGCAGGAGACTTTGTGGCTGCGCAACACGTTTTGCTCCTGAAATAGCATGCGCATTCCTGAAAGGGGTAACTGCAGCCTCTGATCTTGGCTTAACCCTTCTACCCTGCGTCCCGCCAAGCTGTCGGCGATGATGGCTTTTGGCGCGTTGGTCCTGATTCATGCTTTGCCATGTTTGGTGGCATCTACTGACATTTGCAAAGATTCCGACTGCACCGTTGCACAATGAATAGTTCACAGCGTCCGATTCGGTTTCCTTTGCATCCTTTCTGGCGAAGATCACTGATAGTGGGTCTGTATTTGCTAACCTGCCAATTGCTGCTCGGAGCAGATGCTGCACAAGCGCAAACACCTGCGTCTTCCATTGTATTTGACACGACCAGGCGTGGGCTCAAGAAACAGATCGGGGCATATTCCAGCCCTTACTACGGTGTGTCATCTTTTTCGTGGCTCTCCGCCTCGTTGGCTCCCGAAACCTACCCTCCGTACTTCTACCCGGACACAACTAGTTGGCATCCTGGCGGATATTATGCGCTTTTTCTGGATGCTGCCGTTGCCGGTGATTTTAACAACGATGGCCGGGAGGATCTGGCTCTTCAATGGGTTGTTTTCCCTCATACCATCGAGAGGAACACGCTTCTGTCAATCGATATCCTCCTCAATCAGGGGGACAATACGTTTGTTCGTTCTGAAGCCTTCTCCGGGACTCCTCTTCGGATCCACATGCCGTACCGAATCAAGAAGGGTCATTTCAACGACGACGGTACACCGGACGTGGTTTCTGGGTCGATGGGTATCATCACCAGGCTCGCAGACGGATCGTATTACAACAAACATGAGCCTTTCCCGGTTTTGCTATCGCAGTCAGATGGGAGCTTTCTGCACGCCCACACAGGCGTCGGAGAACAAACGGAGACCGAGCCGCACCCAGGATTTTCTTTTTCTCATGACGTTAGCGTCGGCGATGTGAATGGAGATGGGTATGACGATATCTACTTGGGGAAAATGCTGTTTATTAATGACAGCAGAGGCGGGTTCGTTGACGGGTCAAGTGTCTTGCCTTCAGAAATATCCATGAGGGCAAGACATTATGTAATGTCCTCGACGTCGGCTGATTTCAATGCAGACGGATATGATGATATCGCTGTTCTCCTCAGCGAGGGTGCCGATCCCCCCGGTTATGTATGGCTGTCCGATGGTCGTTCTTTCGGACTATCCCAATGGACTCTTGAGCCGCTTCCAGTTGGCTTGTACGGACCAGAGAACACCAAATTCAACGATACGGTAGCCACGGACTTCGATGGTGATGGAGACGTAGACCTGGTCACGGCCATTACTCGGGCCAACCCCTACTACGAGGGTTCGAAAATCCAATTGCTTGCAAACAACGGATTAGGACAGTTCCAGGATGTGACTCACGACCATATCTCGTACGACTCGGCGGTTGATACCATTCATGGAGAGGGAGTCCTTTTTCCCGTGGACATAAACGATGACGGCCGGATCGACATCCAGCACGCGTTGTCAGGTTCGGGCGGGTACAGACTCTATTTGAATACGGATCAGGGTTTCGTTATTAGCCGGGCCGAATACTTCCCGAGGATTCAGCCTTCGGATGTAGCCTCGTGTCAACCGGGAGAATGTCCACCCTCGTCGGAATATCACATTAAAGCGTTTCCTGTAAACATTGACGGGGTTCCGCCTGTCGACTATGTCGCAACCATGAGATTGGATGACGACATTGTTTTTTACTCTGTAAACGCCCAAAAACCTCTCAGGACAAAGCCACCTTCCGGCTTCGTTTTCTTTGAGGCTGCAGATACCACAAGCGTCATTTCCTCGGCGGGGTTTCTTCTTCGATGGTCTCCGTCTCCGGGCAGTGATTTTACCGAGATCGAACAAGCATCAGACATTGATTTTGAAGCTGACTATACACGCTGGACAGTTTTTTCAGACAGCCTCTTTGTTGTCCCTGCACAGGGCTCGAAAGACCTTTATCTTCGACTGAGGTCAGGAAATAACCTGGGGTTCGCACAAGGAAAGGTAATTCGCTCCTTTCGCGTACTCAGCGCAACAGCTTTGGGCCGTGATGTTTTCAGAGAAAACCCTCTCCTAGAGGATGGATTCAAGATTTATCCCGATCCTTTTTTTGGTACGACCAGCGTCCACTATGAGTTGACAAAAAGGTCACTTGTGCGCATCACGGCCACGGACTTACTTGGAAGGCAGGTGGCTACTCTGGTTGCAGGTGACATGCAGGCGGCAGGCTACCACACGGTACAGTTCAACGCCGATGGCCTTGCCTCGGGCGTCTACCTCATCAGGATGGAAGCGGGAGACTTCGTGGCTACCCAGCGAGTGGTGCTGCTGAAATAGCGCGCGAGTAGACAGTGTAAGCTACCCCAATGTCGGTGAACTCGGAAGGCGGGACAAGCCGGTGCTGACCTCCGGCCGGTATCAAGGATCCTGCAATGAATCGGGCAGTCTGAACCTCTCCGGAGCCACTGTGGGATAATATCGAGATTGAGAGATTTTGGAGGGGTTTTGGTGTTGTTCTGCAGAGAGAAGATTTGTCCATTAGAAGACTATTCTTCCCATCCAAAGACTCCACGCATGACTTTTGAACCCGCCCGGTCCATAGATCAAGTCATCCAGCAACTTGAAGAGATCATTTTGCTCAGCATGGAGACCGGAAGCCGCATCGGCTACTTTGCCGCCCTTTACAACCGGGTAACCCAGACTGTCTGCGATGGTATTGCCAATGGACGATTCGAGGATGGTTCCCGAATGGAGCGGCTGGACGTAGTCTTTGCCAACCGGTTTCTTGCAGCTTATTCCGCGTATCAGCAAGGTGAGCCGCCCACGCGGTCCTGGCTGTTGAAGTTCGAAAGTGCCGAAAAGGATCACTTGTGCGTGTTACAGCATCTTATGCTGGGCATGGCTGCCCATATACACCTTGATTTGGGCATCTCGGCAGCGATTACTTGTTACGGGGAGCAGCACGAGGCTCTTCGAAACGATTTCAATTCGATTAATGATGTGCTGGCATCGCTGGTGCCCGTAGTGGAAGATGAGCTGGAAAGCATGTCGTCCCATTTCAGGAGCTTGTTGGAAGTGGCGCGCCAGAAGGAAGAGATGCTGGCAAATTTTGCCATGGGCAAGGCAAGGGACAATGCATGGACCTTTTCCCAGGCGCTGGCCTCAACCCCACGCAGCAATTGGGCATCCCTGATTGCAAAACGTGATGACAGCACGGTAGAGTTGGGGAGGGCACTGAGCCACGGTGGGCTGCTTGCGTCCTTCCTGCACGCTAAGGAGTCAAGGGACGTCGCCAAGAACATTGAAGCCCTTGCCACAGGAGAGTTCGACTTTGGGCATCGTGGTGCGGAGTGATGCCCTGCGGTTGATCGTGTCATTCCTGTTCCTCTGCTTCGGGGCCTACTTTTCATGAGAAGAGCTTTTCGATGAGTTGGCGGACGGCCACCCGCTGGATCACTATTCCATGACCATGTGGGCCGCCCTTCTACTTGTCCGTGCGTTTGCTGAAGCGTTGCACCGATCGAAGACCTTACTTGAGGTGGGTGTTTCGTTGGGGAAAACAGGCAGGTCGCGGATAGTCCCCAGGATCCGGGATGTTGTTGTTTCCATCTCCAAAAACCGGATGCTGGACGCAGCGATCGGTATTCTTCTCCTAGTCGTGGGCGTGGCAGAGATGGCCTCAAGTGGAAGGTCATTCTGGCATGCCGGGATGGCGCTACACGGGTTGATCACGCTTGTTCATGGAACGCAATCCCTGGCCATTGGGATCAGTGAGTTCCACAGCCATCACATCGTGAGGCGAGCTCGAACAGCAACTCGGTGGAGTGCTGCTGCGCTCATTCTGTTTGGTTTTTTGGGAAGCAGTTCACATTGGTTCATTTCGTGGTTGTCCGGAGACTTCAGCTTGGCCGTGCAGGCGGACCTTGGGCCCCATCACGGTATGCTGGCGTTAGGCCTGGCAGCCCTAAAGAGCAAGATGGTGCCCCTGTTCATACAAGTGAACAACCTGTCTCATCTGGAAGCCTCCCCCGAGGCCGGGAGGTGAACGTCATAAATGTTTGTAAAATCGAGAGACGGAACAGCCCTGAGTCGCGTGTCCACGGTCACGGCGACCGTTGTCGTAGTGCTGATCAGATGCTTCATTACTGTTGAGGCACCGGCCCAGGGGATGGTACTGGGAAGTGCCGCCCAAGGCTTCTTGCCCACATCCATTCAGGAAACCCAATTCACCTGCATACCATGGGGGGAGCCAGAGGATTTCTACACCAATCAGCGAACCACGAACCAGTGGGTCATTCCGATCTGGTTGACGCCCGACATAAACCGCGACGGCTATTGTGATGTATTCATTGCTTTCGCCACCGCTGAGGATGCTTCCGAACCGTTTGTGCTACGGTTCTTCAACCCCACTACCGGGCGGTTTGACGATGCCTCAGACAGGATCAGAAACAACATGGGCCAGCCCTATGCGCGACGGTCCATGGCGGTCGACCTGAATCAGGATTCATGGTTGGACTTCATCGTGGTGAGCCACCCCGAGCAGGAGGACCGCCATCTGTCTTTTGTTGATTTCGTCCTGTCCGACGGAAATGGAGGATGGAGGCAACAGCGAATGATGACGGGCACACGGCACTATCCGCCGGGATCGTACCGAGCTGGGTACTGGCACGGATTTGCCGTCGGTGATATTGATCTGGATGGAGATCCGGACGTAGTGATCGCAGATTGGAACGCTGGATCCTTCATTCTGGAAAATACGGGGTATGGTGTATTTGTGGAGAGGCCTGCGTTCGATTATCCGCTGGTTCCGGAGGACATCAACTCCTTCCATTTCACGATGGAGCTGCTAGACGTGAATGGGGACGGGTTTCTCGATCTGTTGGCCTGGGGAGGCCATGCCTACAGTTTGTTCTATGGGGATGGCACCATGGTCTTCAAAGCCGCCAATCACCAACCCATTCCTTCCGCATGGTGGCCCCCCGAATACGGTGTCATGGATTACCATCTGGTGGATCTGGACACGGATGGCGACGAGGATCTCATCCTGGTTGTGACCGACTACCGAACGTGGAGATTGGCGGTCCTCAGAAACGCAGGACTTGATGAAAAGGGGTGGGTGACGTGGGACGATGTCTCAGAGGAATTCAATGCCGAGTTGATTCCGGAAGGACTGTATGACCGGCAATGGCCGCGCTTCATCGCCATAATGGACATCAATGCGGATGGCCACCCGGACGTGGTGTCTCAGACAGCCTTCTCATTCAATGAAGGGTGGGCTTTGCTGGGCGGACCCGACCCGATGCGATTCGCCTTGCGCAGGGCTCCCATAATCGCAATTCCGAATAAACTCTCGGCAAACCTGTCCGGCGACAACCACGTCGAACTGACTTGGGATTACTCCGATGAGGATGGTTTGCCAGGGCGGTGGATGGTCTACAACGCGAGACGTCCCTTTGGAGATCGGACTGCCCAAGGCTTGGCCATTCAGGTCACGCGAGACCCCTTTTTTTCACTCGAGTCTCCCGAACCCGGACTCCATGTTTTCCGCGTTGGGTGGGAAGACGCTCACGGGGTGTCTTCGCCCCTTTCTGAGAGTATTGAAGTTCGAGTTCCAGAATCTGAAAACGAGACATCTTGGATCGTCCCGGACACTCCATTCCTTGGAATGCCATATCCCAATCCTTCAGCGGGTGGCGTCACACTGGTCTTCAGATTGGTGCAATCCGAAACTGTGCGCCTGACGCTTTGGGATGTCATGGGCAAACAGGTCGGAACGCTGATTCAGGGTGCATGGGAGCAAGGACTCCACGAGACGTTCCTCCCTCTTGATGCGATCCCTGCAGGGTCATACTTCATCCGCATGGAAGCCGGCAGCTTCACGGCTACCGAGATGATCAGGGTACTTCATTGAGGCACACCACGCCGCTGGCGCAGAAGATAGGTGGCATCGCGGAATCCTCACAATATCTGAAGAATGTTGCATGGTCGGTCCCTGGGCATTTCCATGTGTTCGTATGCCACATGACAAATGGAACCTTCCTATGAAAAAGTTGCTCTTTCCGCTGCTTCTCCTGTTTCTCACCCTTCCCGGATGTCAGGCCCCCGACACGGCGCCCCAAGAGACGCCTGCCCCGGCAGATACCGTGGAGGTGACCGCGGACTCTACTGCCGAGGTCAAGATCTAGCCGCGGCGTTTTCGAGTCGGGTATCATCATCAATCAAAGAGAAAAAGACAGAGCGTTTCAGGGTTGCCTTGTTGACATCTTGCCGTTCCCATACCACTTTCCAATGGTACGGATCGTTAAAAAGGGCGCGCACTTGAGCCGGGTTTTCATTCTGGTTTTCCTATTGATGATGATGTCACAACAGTCTGTGTCAGCCCAGCAATGGGCGGCCGTGGATCGCTATTCCGAGGCCAATGCTGCCCTCGCTGCACCAGCTGACGACGAATACCGGGTGGTATTCATGGGGGACTCGATCACGGAGGGCTGGAGCGAGGCCTATCCGGAGTTCTTCGAAGGCAAGCCCTACATCAACCGAGGCATCAGCGGACAGGTGACGGCGCAGATGCTGGTCCGCTTCCGGCAGGACGTCCTGGCGCTCCGCCCGCGGGTGGTGTTCATCCTCGCGGGGACGAACGACATTGCGCTCAATCAGGGCCCGATTCCCCTGGAGGCCATTGCTGGCCACATCGAGTCCATGGCCGAACTGGCGTGGGCACACGGGATCGAGCCGGTAATCTGCTCGGTACTTCCGGCCTCCCACTATCCCTGGCGGGAGGGTCCCGATCCGGCCACGGACATTCCCCGTCTGAATGCCTTGCTGCGCTCCTACGCCGAGCGCATCGGGTTCCGGTACCTCGATTATTTTGCCGCGATGGACAATGGCGCCAACGGGTTGCAGGCGGAACTCACCACCGACGCCGTCCACCTTTCGAGGATGGGCTACGTTCGCATGTCCACGCTGGCCGAGGGACTTCTCCAGGTTATCCGGGATGAAAAGCGATGATCGGGTTATCGGCTCCGGATTCGCCCAGAGGGGGACGATGCCGCTGAAGCTTCTTCTTCCGGGATGTCGATCAGGACAGTCGTCGGCAGGACGGGAGCGCCATCTTTGACAGCGTTGTTCGAAAGCAACGAAGCCCTCTCATCCCGCATGACGATCTCCTGCAGCTCGTCGGCCATCTCCACCAGCTGATCGTGCTTTTTCTCGCGCCAGCGGTTGTCGAGGTAATAGACAAAAGGCACCAGGAAGGCCAACCACCCCACGGTGGCAGCGGCTCCGATGAGCAGGGATTTGGCTACGGCGCCCGTGATGACCGCAAAAAACAGGGCGAATGGTGTTCCGTAGGCCCAGGATTCAACCTTGGTACTGGACAGCCCCACCCGCTGGCTGATGTCCATGTGGGTACCACCCTCCTTTGGGCGGAAAAGCACGCTGGTCTGCACGCCCGAAAAACTGGTGTGCCGCCATTCGCGGGAACGGCCGATCTGTTCAATCTTGCCTTTGCCCAGGGATCCTGCTCCTCCCATATCAAGGGAGTCACTCTCGAAGCGTCGGCGCAATGCGAAAATGACATCCTCCCATTCCGCTTCCGAGAGCTCGGCCGAGAGGACCCGATCCACGCGCACATGTGTCCTTGTGCGGTTCTTTCCCAAGGTTCGCCCGCCGGAATGGGCCATTTCCAGGGCTGCCTGGTGGAGGAGCTGTGGATCCAGCCCTGCATCCCGCGCAACGGTTTCCAGCTCGGACAGGCTCAGCCCTTCCCGCGCGCCATCTTTGCTTTCTGCTTCCTGGGCCTGAAGCTGGGCTGTGCGCTGCAACAGGGCGGCGATTTCTTTTTCGGAGTAGGTCCGGGACATGACGAGGAAAAATTACTCGTGACGGTAGCGGATCAGGAGGATCTCATCGGTGGATTGAGCCAGGAGGTCGCCACACAGACGGCATTTCCACTCGATCCGGTCTGGCCGGCCTCCCGATACACCCCAGAATACGCCGTACCAGAATTTGCGCTTCTTGTGCACGGGGTGTGGGCTGACCCAGACACTGTGCAGGTCGTGCCCACAGGAGCAGGTGGCGTGTGATCCGGCCAGGGTATCGGAGGTGACGGTGAGCATGGCCCTATCACTCGTCAACGGCGGTGGTGATCCGCAAACGTCGTTTGTTTTCGTATTCTGGGGGCAAACCCGGAAACCCATGGAAACGCCTCCTCCTGCCCGCAATCCCCGTATTGCCGATGCCATCAACCGGTATTGGCGGCGCAATCTGGCCATCATGGCGGTTCTCTTGCTGATCTGGGCTGCCGCTGGTCTTGGCGCCGGAGTGCTCTGGGCCGAAACACTCAACGCCTGGTCCCTGGGCGGCATTCCGCTCGGGTTCTGGTTTGCCCAGCAGGGCAGCATCATCGTGTTCGTGGTGCTCATCCTGATCTATGCCCTGCTGCTCAACCGGCTCGATCGGCAGCATCATGAGGAGCTGGCAACCATCCATGGAGATGCGTCATGAGCGTGCAGGCCTGGACGTTCCTTTTTGTTGGCGCCACATTCGGGCTCTACCTGGTCATTGCCTGGCGAAGCAGGGTTTCGGACACCAGAGGATTTTACGTAGCGGGCCAAGGCATCCCGGCCGCGGCCAACGGCATGGCCACGGCGGCGGACTGGATGAGCGCCGCCTCGTTCATTTCCATGGCAGGGATCATCTCGACGCTGGGATATGCCGGCGGGATGTACCTCATGGGCTGGACGGGCGGATACGTCTTGCTGGCCCTGCTCCTGGCTCCCTACCTGCGCAAATTCGGTCACTTCACCGTTCCGGACTTCATTGGGGACCGCTACCGCTCGGACACCGCCCGAATAGTGGCCGTGATCTGTGCTGTGTTCATTTCATTCACCTACGTTGCAGGCCAGATGCGGGGTGTCGGAATCGTGTTCTCCCGATTCCTCGAAGTGGACGTCAACGTAGGTGTCTATGTTGGCGTGGCCATTGTCTTCGTCTACGCCACCCTTGGCGGCATGAAGGGGATCACATGGACCCAGGTGGCGCAGTACTGGGTGCTCATCACCGCTTTCCTGACGCCTGCCATCGCCATCAGCCTGCAGTATACCGGCACGCCGATTCCGCAGGTCGGGCTGGGCAGCGTGCTCCTCGGAGAAGGCACCGCGCTGCTGGAAAAGCTTAACCAGATCCATGCCGATCTGGGTTTTGCCTCCTACACCGAACCCTTCATCGGCGGCTGGGACAAGCTCAATGTGTTCTGCGTGACGCTGGCGCTCATGGCGGGAACGGCCGGGCTTCCGCATGTCATCGTCAGGTTCTACACGGTCAAGAACGTGGCTGCCGCGCGTTGGAGCGCGTTCTGGGCGCTGCTGTTCATTTCGCTTCTCTACCTCACGGCTCCGGCCCTGGGCGCCTTTGCCCGATACGCCATGCTCGAGGGCCTCAACGGCAGGACCGAGGCCCAGCCGCCCGAGTGGTTCCGCTCGTGGG
>JAQCFT010000116.1 GCA_027619545.1 Verrucomicrobiota bacterium
CCACCGACGAGATCGGCGCCACCGCCGTGGAAGAAGTGCACCACATTCGCGATTTCCACATCACCCTGCTGAGACTGCTGGGGCTGGACGACAACAAGCTCACCTACTTCCACGCCGGCCGATTCAAACAACTCTCTCAGTTCGGAGGAAAAGTCATCAACGAATTGATCGCCTGATGCCATCCGCAAGCGCGTATGCACCTCACGTAGCTTCTTTTGCAAAAAAGAGGCTAACTCACGAGCTGCCCACATCCACTCTGGCCAACTTCCCAAAGAAAAAACCCTCTCACCCCGGTTTTGGGATACCCTTACCAGTCGGATCCATATCGCAGGGAATCGTCCAGCCTACTCCTGAATAGGTATCTTATAAAAGCATAACCATGATCCCACCCTCGCTCCAAGATCGATCGAGGCCCGAGCGTTGTTGATGTTGAACCGAAACCACTCGGCATGCCCATCTTCAAAAAGAAAGTTGCCCCCCTCAGGCGAACCATCCTGGTTCCGATGTGTGGCGGCTGGAACACGTTTTCCATCACTCTCCGTATACCAATCAACGGTTCCGGAATTATTGGCCACATTCCAATTTCCCAGTCCCTGCAGGCGATCGGTCAAAATCGGTGCATTTTTGAAACGCCCACCCAATTTTTTACGTTTCACCCAGTCTTCGACACCACTGACATTGTATTCAGCGCTGGAAGTCGTGCGTCCAGGCAAATAAAAGTATCCCGTCAGAACTGGTTTGAGATGCGCCTGAGGATCGCCATTGCGCCAGAGATCCGCGACACGATGCCACTTGTCCGTAGGACAAAAGATCAGGTGGAATTTGTCTTTCTCCTGTTCGGTTTTTTTGGATTCCATCAGGTAGTTCTTCCAGAAATCCGCCATCGATGGCCCCATCCAGCTCAAATGCTGACCTTGAGAATTATCCGGGAACGAATTATCCCAATCCGCCGCATACATCTGTATGGCAATCCCCCATTGCCGCTGGTTGCTGAGACATAATGTCTGGTTGGCCTTGGCTTTTGCCTTGCTCAATGCGGGCAGAAGCATTCCCGCCAGAATAGCGATGATGGCAATGACGACCAACAATTCGATCAAGGTGAAACCGTGACGGCGGCATGCCCTGACACGATGATTACGAGTCTTCTCACTCAAAGAGCAGACCATAGAAGTAGCGCATGGAATCTTCATAACGGTAACGGGATTTAAACGTTTCTACGCCCTATCATGAAAAAGGTCAACTCACATTCCTCTCAATGAAGCCATTCACCCAATTCACACATCAATCCACCTCATGCTCCGAATCGACGCAGGAATATAAAAAATTACTATGTTCCCATTCTTGGCCGCGCCATCCCGCTCATCTCATAGCTCCACAACTGCAGTGGCTGCATATCCATATCCAGTCAAAACATCAATTATCTGGTGCTTCCCTGAACATCTGTCAAACTGGCCTCGACATTATGGCAGAAATCGGTCGCCTCAACTCATTAACCATTCTCCACCGGACGCCCCAGGGATTCTACCTGGATGGCGCAGAGCACGGTGATATCCTGCTTCCTTCCCGCTACATCACCCCAGCAATGAAGGAAGGAGAAACCCTTACCGTTTTTGTTTATCGGGATTCCGAAGACAGATTGATTGCGACCACGGAACGTCCCAAAGCCATTGTGGGTGACTTTGCCTGTCTTGAAGTTACCAGCGTACACCCCAAAGTCGGCGCGTTTTTGGACTGGGGACTCTCCAAGGACCTGCTGCTGCCGTTTCGCGAGCAACCCAAAACCGTTCGCACAGGTCAAAAGGTCCTTGTCAAAGTGGCGCTGGATCCAAAATCCGAACGCATCATCGCCACCATGCGCCTGAATCGTTGGCTGGAAAAACAAACACCCCACTACCGAAATGGGCAATCCGTGCGGTTGTGGATGATCGACACCACCCCAATGGGCTGGAACGCACTGATCAATGAAAGTCACATCGGATTGCTTTATCACGACGAAAGCACCACCTCCTTGTCGTCCGGAATGAAAATTAAAGGCTACATCCAGCGCATGCGAGAGGATGGAAAAATCGACCTTACCCTGAATCCGGACCGAGGCGCACGTGTCACCACCCTCTCAACAAAAATCCTGGAATCCCTTGATCAAAATCAGGGCTACCTGCCACTCAACGACAAAAGCGCCCCGGAAGAAATTCGCGACACCTTTGGAGTCAGCAAAAAGGACTTCAAACAAACCATCGGCACCCTCTACAAAGAACGAAAAATCAGCATTGATGCGGATGGGATTCGTTTGATTTGACTGGAAATTTTTTTAGAACCGCAGATCGATCAGATGGTCGAAGACTTTGAGATCATTTGCTTGAACGATCCGATAATATTCCCCTCATTTTGGTCAATGCGTTCGGGACGACCTTTGTAAGGGTAGATGAGTTCGGTATGATCAACTCCAAGCAGGTGAAGAATTGTGGCGTGAAAATCATGCACGTGGGATATTTCTGTTACTGCATGCAGTCCCAATTCGTCCGTTTCGCCGATCGCCGTGCCACCTTGAACTCCGCCTCCGGCTAAGCACATGGTAAAGCCCGTTGGATTGTGGTCACGTCCATCCCCTTTTTCAGACATGGGGGTCCGGCCGAATTCGCCACCCCAGATGACCAATGTTTCATCAAGCAGCCCTCGTTGTTTCAAATCTGTCAACAACGCCGCCACAGGTTGATCCATCTCCTTGCAAAGTCGGGTGTGGTTTTTTTCAATCTGGTCGTGACTGTCCCACTTGGATCCGGCCCCATGGTAAAGCTGAACAAAACGGACGCCTCGTTCAACAAGTCGGCGAGCCAGCAGGCAGTTTTGACCAAACACGGCGGTTTCTTTCTGATCCATGCCGTACATTTGGCGCGTCGTTTCGGTTTCTCCCGCAAGATGGATGGCCTCCGGAGCTTCGGCCTGCATTCGGAAGGCCAGCTCATAGCTTTGAATTCGCGCGTCCAGATCGGTATTGGATGTGCGTCCCTTTTGATGCGTGCGATTAAGCTGTTCCAGGAAGGACAGCTTTCTGGACTGCCGGGATTCGGTGACTCCTTCAGGATTCTTCAAATTCAGGATGGGTTCGTCTCCCGGTTCAAAAAGGGTTCCTTGATAAAGGGAAGGCATGAATCCGGCCCCCCAACTTCGCACACCATTGACGACCATGTTTTTGTTGTCCTTGATCACCACGAAACCCGGGAGGTTTCTGTTCGCCGTGCCAAGCCCGTAGGAAACCCAGGCACCGAGTGAAGGACGCCCCCCGAATACCGATCCGGTATTCATTTGGCAAACGCCGCCTGCATGGTTGATGCCATCGGAAACACACGATCGCAGCACGCACAACTCATCGGCTTTCTGCGACAAATGAGGAAGCCAATCGGAAATCCACAAACCCGATTGGCCATGCTGTTTCCATTCACGCTTGCATTCCAGAAGCGGGGAATTCTGCTCCCCCATCGCGGTGATGGGTTTAGGGAAACTCCCGGGCAATTTCTGACCCGCGAGTTTGTTCAAAAGCGGCTTGGGATCGAACAAATCGATGTGGCTCGGCCCACCTTCCATGAAAAGAAAGATAACATTCTTGGCGCGCCCCGGTGCATGCGGCACCTTGGCCTGCATTGGATTTCCCCTCGCAAAAGGATCACTGATGCCGGCAATCAAATCCGCATCACGTGACATGGCTGCCAACGCCACCGCGCCAAAGCCCATGCCCGCGCGTTGCAAAAAACCACGTCGCGTCTGGATATTTTCAAAGTGAGGCTGTTTCATGATCAGTGGAGGTAGAGAAATTCATTGGAACTTAGCAACATTTGACACATATCCACGAGGCTGTCCCCTTCTGCGCGGTTGTCCTGAAGAAAAGTCACGGCCATGTGGGTTTCTGCTTCACCCGCATGACGCCCGTAACACCGTTGATACGCCTCCCTGACCATCGCGACAACATCATCACCAAGAGTCGAACGAAGCAGTCCGGCGAATTGCTGGGCGCGTTTCAGGATCCAATCGCCATTCATCAACAACAATGCCTGCCCCGGAGTCGTGGTCGCATCCCGAACAGGCGTACTATTGAACCCTGTGGGAGAATCGAACCCTTTCAGTATTTCGTCGGGCGTATTGCGTATCTTCCGCACATAGATACTGCGGCGCTGCCGGTCACCCTTGACCGAAGGTCCACCCAGCGAACGATCCAGTTCACCGCTGACAGTCAACATCGCATCACGCACTTGCGCCGCATCCAAACGCTGCGGAGGATAACGCCAAAGCAGACGGTTTATCGGATCGGTTTCCGATTCCTTTGCCCCGGGCTCGCGTCGGGCAGTTTGCTGGTAGGTGGATGAATGAACAATCAAACGATGCATGTGCTTGAAACTCCAGCCGGAGGCCAGAAACTCGGAAGCCAGCCAGTCAAGCAATTCAGGATGACTGGGCGCTTTTCCCAATTCACCAAAATCATTGGGAGACGCCACCAAACCATCTTTGAAGTGTTTGAGCCAAATGCGATTGACGATCACCCTCGGTGTCAGCGGATGTTTCTCATCGGTCAACCATTCCGCCAATGTGGAACGTCGACCGGTCGTGTTGCCATGAGCCGGAGATTGTATTGGCAGGGAGGCCGGCTCCAGCACACTCAGAAAGCCGGGATCAATGTCACGCGCTCCGGCGCGATTTTTGAGCAGGACCTTGGGTGCGTTCCTTCCCACATCCGATGCAACGAAAGCCGGCGTTAAGGAAGCAGGCTTGAGATAATCGTAAGCTTTCAACGCTGCGCGCAGTTGTTTGAGTTTCTCGGATTCTTCGCCCTTGATGGATTTGGTTTCATCAAAACGTTCACGTTCGTATTCCACCTGGATATTGGCCAGGTCCATCAACTGCTGCTGATACGGTGTCCGCTGTTCTTTCGGCATCGCGAAGATAGCCTGAATGGCTTCGGGAAACATGATGAGCGCGGCGTGTTGCCTGGCCTTGATCTGAGGCTCGACAATGGCGTCAATCTGTTCCCGTAAATCTTTGGTGGCCTCCAGCCAGACCTGAAGCTGGCGTTCATGTTCTCTCTTTTGCTTAGGAGTCGCCAGCGGCACATCGAACTTCCAACTGACCGGTGCCAACATGGCCTTGAGGCGGTAGTAATCTTCTTGGGGAATCGGATCGAATTTATGGTCGTGGCACTGGGCGCAACCGATACCCACTCCCATGAACACTTCGCCTGTCAACGATGTCAGCTCGTCCACAATCAACTCCCAGTGCATTTCCACATTACGCTGATTATACTCGTAAATACCGTTTCTCAAATAGGCAGTCCCAATCATCACATCCGGATTGTCAGGAGCAATCTCGTCACCTGCCAATTGTTCCCTTACGAACTGGTCATAACGTTTATCCTGGTTGAATGAGTTCACCACATAATCGCGGTAAGGCCAGGCATGAGGCCGGAAAGCGTCCTGACGATACCCATCGGATTCCGCCCATCGCGTCACATCCAGCCAATGCTGCCCCCAGCGTTCGCCGTAATGCGGACTGTTAAGCAATTCCTCGACCAGGTTCGACCACGCTTTGGGGTTGGTGTCGTTGGCAAATTGTTCGACAGCATCCGCACTGGGCGGAAGGCCGATCAAATCAAAATAAACGCGCCGAATGAGTTCACAACGATCTGCCTTTGGGCTGGGCGTCAGATCGGCATTCTGTAGTGCTCGATCCACAAATCGATCGATGGGATTCTGACTCCATTCATCCCCTGCCCTCAACGGGACTTCCGGGCGTTCCACCGGTTTGACCGCCCACCAATGTGCGGATGCATCCTCGAGCGCAGAGGCAGCCTGAGAAACCATGACACCCGTCAGGAAAACCGAAGCGAGCACCCTGCCCATTGTCAAACGCCAGCTTGAAACAAAGGAATGAGATCGAATTTTTGGCATTATTTCTCCTTTTGTCGAATCCATTGAACAGCGTCCAGAATCACATAGCCATCCGTCCCGCCGTTCCCAATGCTTACCTTGCCTTGATTGTCGAACGTATAGCTCCCCAACGAAACCGCCGCCCCATCAAGCTCTGGTTTTTCACGCTGATTCACGGTCACCCGAACCACACCCGATGCATGATGCACTTCCACCGGCACATTCGTCGCCCGGTTCGGGTTGGGGGTGTAAGTCATTCTTACTTCATAGATACCCGGTTTGAGTTCGGTTTCGAACTGAGCTGACTCATTCCCTTTGTTCTCATTATTGTCATGATGATAGCCTCGTTCATAAAAAGGCTGTACCGAATGACTCATCCGCCAACCCCGGCTGCGTATAGCAGCGAAATCATCCACCACGATTCCCTCCAGTTGGGTTGCTCCAGACTGAATCTGTGTCGCAATCTCCAACACCTGACCATCCTCCAGCAAACGCTCACGGAGCCGATCATAAGGCAGGTCCTGCACGGGAAGTTGACTCTGGGATTCCAAACACATCATGGCAGCCGTTGCGGCCGATTGACCGAGAATCATGAATACGGGTTCCATGCGAATCGAACCAAAAGCAATGTGCGAACTGGACACACAAACCGGCACCAACAAATTATCACACTGCTCCTTCTTGGGAATCAAGGAACCGTAACTGATCTCATAAGGGCCCTGGGTCGACACCCCGATGTCCCCTTCGTTCTGCACGAATCCGTCAGGCATGATATAGCGTTGCACGTTATGACTGTCCATGGTGTAGGATCCCATCCCAACTGAACGGGGCGTGGGACGCCGTTTGAGCAGTTCGTTTTCGGTCATCACAAAATCCCCCACCATTCGCCTTGCTTCACGCACATAAATTTGATGGGGCCATCCACCATTATCCTTGAACTCGTCTCTGGCCAATCCGTAGCGGGCCATCTTGAATCGAACGTCTTCCGGCACGCGCGGATCATTTGCGATGAAATACATCAATCCTTTCTGATACTGTTCATGCTCTCGAATAATTTCTCGGCGTCGCTCGTAACTGCCCTCAGGATAATCATAATTGAAACCGATGTTATCAGTGCTGAAGGGGCCATGATTATTGGTATCCGTCTTGTGATTGGGAATCGGATCAAACTTGTTGAATGTCTGCCGCCACCCTGCATCAAAGATGCGCAACAACAATTCATACTGCCCCGGATCATAACCTTCGGGTTTTGGAAAGGGGATGCGGTTTTCTGGATGTGCCGTCAGGCACATGCGAAAACAATAAGCCTGAATCCGATGATCCCCCGCACCGTAATCCCCGGGCGGTTCGGATGAAACGCGAGGCAGCACACCACTGGATGGATCACCGGGAATCTGGTAAGGACTCAATGGTTTTTTCACAGCGCCAAAATGATGACCGTGATGCAGCACGCCTGTTTGAACACCATTCCACTGTTCGCCATAGGTGTCCGTGCTTTCGCGACCGACATGATAATCCACACCCGAAGTCGCCAGCAGATCCCCCTCATAAGTTGCGTCGATAAACATTCGCCCCCGATAAGTCTTCCCGGAAAGCATACGAATGGATTGAATCCTTGCACCTTCTTTCACCACACTGGTTGCCACATTCCGATCCAACCATTCATTGCGATGCACCGGAATGTCCAGTTCTGCGATCCATTCATCGAATACTGTCTCGGCCACGTGAGGTTCGAAAATCCACATCGTGCGTTGCGCACCATCAATCGCCGGCGTCCCCTGGCCCTTGTTGCCATACTCTTCACGTTTTTGCCAACGCCAGACGTCATTCTTCTGATATTGCTGCCAGACACGGTGATAGAACTCACGGCTCAGACCGCCAATCACCGCCTTGTTACCGGTATCCGTCCAACCAAGTCCACCACTGGTCAAACCACCCAGATGCTGGTCCGGACATACGATGATCACCGATTTCCCCATCCGCTTGGCCTGCACGGCCGATGTCACAGCAGCACTGGTACCCCCATAAACCACCAGGTCAAAAACCGGTTCAGCGGCCTTTACTGACACAAGCACAAGCAAACTTGCCACCATCGAGGCAATCCATTTGGGAAAATTCATGATGAAATCCTACCCAACAGAATCAAAAAAACCAGACCAAAACAGCCGGAGAGCTGACAGAGGATTTAGAAAGATCTATTGACCTTGTCCTAAATCACGACAAAAAAACCAGCAACCCCTACCCAAATTGCGTAGAAGCACCCATTCATCATGACTGAATTCGATTTACCTGTTGCTCCTGTTCTGTAATTCGAAAAGAGCTTCTGAAGCTGCTTTCTGCAGCTCGGTGGAAGGCAGGCTTTGAATCCAGTCCAGAGCATTCTGCGAATCTTTCCGACCAATCATGCCTATGGCTTGACGCATGACATGCCCTTGAATTTCATCGATGGATCGACCCTGCATCCATTGAGCCAAGCCCTGCGGATCTTTCTGCGCCCATTGCGCCGTCGAACTGGCCCATGCCTGACGACGCAACGATTCACTCTCGAACGACTCCGCCCATTCCGTCGCCGCCGCCGGATCCTTCACTGCCCACGAACGCGCCACCGACAACAACCCGCTGTCGCGCACCTTTGGATCCTCTAGTCCCAAAGCATAGTCCACAGCAGCCATCACATCTTTGTTCGCCCACTGAAACAACGAGTAGGACAAAGCTTGTTCGCGCTCCTGAGTTCCGGCAGGGAACTGAGCCGCCCACTCGGTTGTTCCTTCGGGATCTTTGAATGCCATCATTTTGGCTGCTGATAAAAACATCTGATTGCGCAAGTCATCATCCTCTATCTGAGAAGCATATTCATGAACAGCCTTCGGATCCTGTTGTGCCCAGGTCCAGGTAATGCCATCTAACGCTGTTGCCAAATCCTGACGATCCTCCAAACCGGCAGCCCACTCGATGACTCCATCCAAATCCTTCTCTGCCCAGGCAGCACTCATGCGATTTACCGCCAGTCGTTTCAAACTGGCATCCTGCAACCCCGTGCTCCATTCAGCCGCCAAATCGGGTTCCAATTCCACCAAATATTGCACTGCCGACCGGACTACCATCCCTCTGTCCTGAAATGAATCCAATCCCCCCAACACCTCCTCGGTAGCATCCGGGTGTAACGCCAGGATCTCCCCCACCCCCGCCAGGACTTTGGACTGATCTTTACGATCCAGACCTGGCAACACTTCCGCCATAGAGGTCAATAATCCATCCACATCCAACTCCTCGGAATCCTTGAAACCACGCAGAACAGAAAGAAGCGATTCCACCGAACTCTGTGGTTGAGCTGGCATCGGGTTACCAGAGGTTGATTCAAACGACTCAGAAGCGATCAGTTTGTCCTGATCATTAGAAAGTGAATTTGCCTGGTCCAGGGACGGCTTATTGGGTGTGATGGATTCAGATTTTACAGGCAGTTCCGCGATATTTTTCGTTTCACCGACAATAGCAACCGGATCACCGCCTGATGGGTCATCGCCGCTAAACAAAAAGAAGACAGCAATTGTTCCCACCACCGCTAATCCCGAACCTACAATTAAATTTTTCATCGTCTCAAACGCCATTTGGCCTGCGGTGGTCACGACACCGCTCTCGATTCTTTAGGCAAAGGCTGCGATATTTCACCTATCCCAACCTAACCATTTTGTGAAAGTATTTGCCCGTAGCAGGTAGGCTGCAATGCCTTTATTCCGTAAATGATATTGGTATATACAGGTTTCCGCAGAGGTGTCGAGCCACCCCGCTCCAGAGCACAACAACGCTCCCCCACCCATCACCCATTTCGTCTACAGAGCAACACTCCGATGCAAATAATGTCTCCCCTCAAACAATAATCAAACCCAAAAAAAGGGCGCCCCACAAAGAGACGCCCTTGATGTTCTTGTTAAACTAATGGGTGCAACCAATAGCTTTCAGGATGACTTACTTATTCTTTCCACCGGGATTGCCTGGTGTGAATTGAGGATCATCGTTTCCTCCATTGTCATCATGACCCGGGGTGTTTCCATCAACGCCATTGCCAACACCTTCATTGGCGAGAGCAACGTTGACCACTCTCTGAATCACGCCGGCGTTACCACATTCATCGGTGACCGTGGCAGTGATGGTGAAGAAGTTCCCTATGCCACCCTTCTTGGTGATGGTGATGGTATCGCCGTCAATGACGTATTCACAGGCATTAGATTGATCAATAACTTTACCTGCAGGATTGATCCTCTGGCAGAGAACCTCAGTAATCTCCACGGTGAGATTGCCACAAGCATCGCCCTCAGCTCCCGCAGTGAAGGATACGGCGCCCTCACTTGGGTAAATGTCCCTGACTTCAAAGACTGCCAATGGTGCGATGGAGTCATGAACCGCAATCTCAACGGTGCAGTTGGCAACATTGCCTGCCTCATCAGCAACCGAGAAGGTAACGGTGCCAGATCCAGTCAATCCACAGTCTGCGGTCAACTGATGACTGAAAGTCTGCGAGACAATTCCACAGTTGTCAGATGCCAACAAAACGGCTTCCGTATTTCCAGCCAGCACACTGTTGGCCCAAGCTTCAATCTGAGCCACGTAACCGGTGCCGTCACACTCCAGAATGAACGCAGAACCATTGACCGGGGTCGGACAGCTGAGAACGGGAGCTTCGGAATCGGTCACGGTAATCATGGCGTTGCAACTGTCGGATGAACCAGATGGGTCCGTCACTGTCAATGTCACCATTGTCTGCCCAACGGGGTAAGGTCCGGCAGGCGTCAGTGTATAAGTCAGCACATCACCGGCATCCGGATCAAATGATCCGTTATCAACCAAGGCGGGCAGCACATCAGCAGCACACAACCCCGGATCATTCGCTACAGTAATGTCCTGACACTGGGCCACAGGAGGTTGATTGGTGATCACGGTCACAGTGAATTCTTTGACCACTACGTTGCCATTGGCATCGGTGGCCGTGCAGATGACAACCGTGGAACCTTCATTGAAGACAGATCCTGAAGCAGGATTAGTAACAACCGTTGCGGAACACTCATCAAAGGCCGTTACATTGAAAGCAACGCTGGCTGAGGTTTCACCTGGTGCTGCTTGTACCAGAATGTCTGTAGGGATGGTCAAGACAGGAGGGGTCACATCCAAAACAGTCACATTGAATGAGCTGGTGGAAACATTTCCTTCACCGTCGATCGCTGTGATAAGAACAGGCGTGGTTCCGACAGGGAAAATGGATCCGGAGGCTGGCTCACTGGAGACCGTCACCGTTGAGCAAAGGTCAAAAGCTTCCAAATCGAAATTAACAACCGCATGGCACTCGCCATCGTCCTGATTGATGGTGATATCATCCACTTCAGTGATCACTGGAGCTGCAGTATCAACAACCGTAATTACCTGTGGAAAGGTAAACGAGTTGCCCGCAGCATCTGTGGCGGTCCAGTTAACAATGGTATCTCCCAATGGAAATACAGCGGGAGCATCGTTGGTGAGAGTTGGGTCTTCGTCACAATTGTCGACCGCCATCAGTTGACCAATACTCACATTGCTGGCCTGGCCGAAGGCATCGCATTCCACGACCATGTCAACATTAACCGGAGCGACTCTCACACTGGCGAAGCGAGCAGTTTTTTGAGAGAAATCATAGAAAGCATACCGTCCATCTGGGAATGGATCGTTGGCGGGAGCAGCAATGTCGAACTCCAGAACACCGTCGACATATATCTGCAAACGATCTTCACTGTAATTGATGGAAAAAGAATACACTTGAATATCATTCCACCCTCTTCTCATCTCAGATGGAAACACGGCTCTTGCAATTTCCGTAACCGTTCCGGTGTGCTGCCAGAGATCGATATGATTGCTGATTCCTTTGACACGAGAAACAGAAAGACCAGCTCTGGCCCAGCCCCACCCATCTTGATTTTGAGCGTTCTGCTTCCAATCGATCAAGAGGTAATCTGCGTTGGGATTCGTTGTGTCTCCGGGGTTGAACCCAACTGCAATACCAATAAAGTCGTTGTCTTCTTGAGTATCCACCGACACGTGGGTAGTAAGCCTCAACCCTGCCTGACCTCCCATGGCGCTGAAATCACTGTAAAAAAAGGTAGGCAACCCGTTATCATTCTGCTGAACAGAGTTGCCATTGTCATAAACCGCCCAGTCCCCGTCATCATATGATTCGGTCATCCATGTGGTCAAATCGACCCGTTCCGAAAGAGGTACAATGGCAGGTGGTTCCGTGTCGTTTACACACTCATCCTCGGGAACAGCTTGGGCAAAAGTGGCGCTTGTTTGAAGAAGCAACAAAGAAAGCAGGCAACCGCCCGTCCTCTCGATTAGTGACCGTATCATATCTTTTTTATGCATTGAAAACTTGTTGTTCAGGCTAAAACCCCCAAGGGGTTGACTATTAATTTCTTTCCTCCCTGGTGATTCTGAATAACAGAAAAACCACCAAACCTTGACTCCAGGTACCTAGGCAACCGAGTACAATTGAGTGCAGGCACGGCTCGGAAGCAATAAAGCAACAAGCATACCATTGATAAACCAGCCAAAAAACAATCCAATTAATCATTAATTATCAGCCACTTGCATAAGAAATCTTTTTTAAACCCAATTGCCCTACCTTTTAAAATTTGCAGATGCATTGCGGCGCGCATGCATAAACATGCAAACCAGGTGAAAAAAAAATGATTACCTCAGCAATGAATGAGAAGGAAGCGTATATTCACACTTAAGCAGAGAAACTCACTAAATTCTTATTATAATTAGTTTACAAATTTTTTAGCGAACTGATAAAAACTCAAAAAGAACCATACGACGACAAGAAAATGCAGAAAAAGCTATGTATTAGGACATCTTATCGCATATCTAGTCCATTATTCATCACCTTGTTCCCTGTGGTTCAAAATCGCCAGGCTCCACCCAACCGGCTTTCATGGATTCGCCGGACATGAAGCGCTCGAAAAAATGAGCCGTGTTTTTATCATGGTAGGGGTAAGCATCAAACACATCACCTTCGCCAAACATTCGAGGATCCCCCTGACGCTTGAGATCAAGAATCAACAGGTCACGAAGATGGTCTTTGGTCGAGAGGTGACCATTGGATTCGGCAAGATTGTTCAGGCAGTCTTCATCTTCGGAAACCCGATAGAATTCTTCACCAGGAC
>JAQCFT010000117.1 GCA_027619545.1 Verrucomicrobiota bacterium
CAAGCAGTAATGCTACTGTGGATTGGTGTCAATGGAATAATTGACTTTTTACTACAAATTCACATAACAGGTAACTCACTTGCTACAGGCAAGTTCTACGATATATTTAAATCTGTTGCACTTTTTAATCACAATGTCGGTTTTTCAGACTTATGTCGCCTTTTTGAACCGATTGTTAGAAGCTATCTCATAAATGCCGCATTAGGATCATCGCACAGGTAAGGTGGATGAACCCGATGAAATTTAAAGCATCGTATTCGTAACGCACAACCAGTCGCCTGAAGTTGAAGAGCCAAGCAAACAGACGTTCGACTTTCCATCGTCGTTTGTATCGTCTCAGCTTACGACCGTCCTGTGTTTGATTGGATTTTTTCCGCCCCCGTCGATTTGGCGCTATCATTTCAGTTCCGAATAATTCCTCAATTCCTCGATCCAATGGATCACTATCATAAGCTTTGTCCCCGATCAGTTTTTCAGGTGTATTCTCTACAACTCGATGCTCTATGGTATACTGAACCAGCGTTACTTCAGCTGGCGAAGCACTGGCTGCGCATATGGCGACAGGAAGACCAGCGCCGTCTGCAATTGCCATGATCTTGCTGCCTTTGCCTCGCTTTGTTTTGCCGACGAGGTACCCCCTTTTTTGGCCGGCACGAAAGTGCCATCTACGAAACATTCACTGAGATCCAAACCGCCTCGTTCCTGGAGATCTTTGGCAATGGCCAAAAGGAGTTTTTCGAGAACTCCATCCTGAACCCAGTTTTGAAAGCGACGATGAACGGTTTGATAGGCACCATACCGTGAAGGCATGTCTTTCCATGGCGCACCCGTTCGCAATATCCAAAGGATTCCATTGAGTGTTTTTCGCCTGTCACTCCAAGGGCGACCGCGTCGATCTTCCCTTACAGGGTCTTCTGGCAAGATGTCTTCGACGACATTCCATTGTGCTTCGCTCAAGTCCATCCATAACTACTATACTTTATCGTTAAAAGTACAATATTTATTTATGAGATGCCTTCTAGGATATTCCTGCCTATTTAGGCGGTTGACTCATTTCCATGATTTTCTGGATGATGGGTGAAGCTTCATCCAAAGTGGCAGGCCTGACATCACCGTTCTGGCGCATAAGCTCGACCTCCTGGGGCGTGGGTAATGAAATACTCCCATCGTCCTCGACAACGACCGGCACCCGCTCACCACGTTCATTAATGAGGGCTATCTCTCCGCTTTCTGACCATTTGACGGGATCTCCGTCTTTGTCGACAAGTTGACCGTTTATGATATCGACTGGTGGAAACAACTCCGGCATTGCTGCCTTGAGGAATGGATCCCCCTGTTCATAGCTTGTTTGAAATTGCCTTCTTTGTTCGCCTTCCATCATGGCATGTTCTTCTGTCCATCCAACATAAGGCACCAAGAGTTCCTCTTCTCCGGAAATTACACCTGCTGCTTCAGGATTAGTAGAATTCATACCACTTACTATCGCGTACTCCATGACGTCAACGGGCAGTTTATCCAAACCTTCTACTCCACCAAGCAGACGTTCAATCAATGCAAAAGCATCAGCTCTTCCCTCATCGGAAAGGAATCCTGGACGATGCCATCTTGACGTAATGAGTTTAACATGAAGTGAACCCAGAAGCTTATCTGCATATTGGCCCCATGTTTTGACTTTGAGACGTCGTATTGGAATGTTATCGCTTTCATTGATTTCATCGTTTTCACCGTGTTCGTATGCCGCGTGGTAATAGCTTCGTAGTGAGTGAAAAACGGCTGCTGCTGCTACGGGATCATGCCCGCGATCATTTTCTTCAAGTATTCGGTAAAACTTCTCAAATTGAGGAGAAAATCGTGATTCATCATCAAAAAAGTTTTTCAATACATAATGATTGGCTCCGGTAAACATATCTGTCGCACTCATAGGTCCCGGCCTTTTGCTTTCTGCCAAGTAACGACCTGGATCAGATTTAAGATATGGATCATGAGTTGGTTTCCACGGAAAATTGACTTTCCAATTCCACAACCTTTCACTCTCTGTATCATGGTTTTGGCTTGTAGAAGCGCCTGGGTTCAATGCAATGCCCGGAAAAGAAGGATTGAATTTCCTATGCTGGTAACGGTTTGTTTGTACTGAATCATCTTGATTCAGATTTCCCCTGTTTGTATTAGATGCGATTGACTGCCTTTGTACGAAATTTTGAAATGAGAGCAAAAGGACAAGTATTAGCCCTCCCAAACCGCACATGAAAACAATCATTTTCAGCATTTTGTTGTTTTCCATAAATCACCCTTCCATAGATTTCAAAGGTTTTTGTCATCCAATACATATGTATACTTCTTGTTAACCCAATTGGTTGTTGTGATCAGAAGTGGATTAATGACATTGTTTTGATTATCAAGGTTGGAAACTGGCGTTTCCTCTGCTTTAACCGAAGATTTGACCAAGTTTGTATGCCACCAATATTGTTTTCCGCCTGAGACTCCGACATCTGATATTAAACACGATTCAGGGCAAACAGGTTCAGATTTATAGTCATATTTGTAAGCGGGAAAACCTATAGCTTTCTTATGACTTTCCCATCCTTCCTTCACCCAAGTTCCGTTGTCGGGATGATTGAGGTCATTGATCCATGTTAATTTATTCAGCCAGAAATCAACACTTGCTATATAACTCAAACTCTCTTCTTCAGCCTTGTCCTTGAGGTCTCCGTCATTGACTCCTCCTTCTTTGAATTTAGATTCTATCAAAACTTTAGGATAGATGCACCGCTCTGAGCGGGCATAAGTGATCCAGTAACCGGGTTGTGTCCACGTGTCAGCGAACAACCAATTCCACCAATCGTCCTTTTTTTGAGCTGCCAACGGATTATTCAATAAAAAGTTCCACGTATCTTTCGAATACCACACATTGTTCGCAACACTTTTGCTGTTACCCTTGTAATAGTCTCCCGTTTCGTCGTCTTTGATAACTTTATAGAAATCTATTTGGTGATAGGCATAATTGCCGATATCAAACCATGGCAACGCCAAAGAGGCGCCTCCAATGGGTGTCATGCCATTCATCGGATCATACCCGGTGAAATCCGAAGCATCATGTTGATTCTCCCAAGCAGGCTCACCGTGCATAAGCCCGCTTTTTTCATAAGTCCAGCTCTCTGTCAGGTGCGGACGTATTTCAATGCGGTCATTGATATCATCGATCTGGTTGGCCCAGGATGCAACTTGCCCCCAGGTAATAAAAGTTCCCCCAACTTCAAGAAGACGAAATGCCTTTTGTCCAGCAGCCACCCAAGATCCAGCAGTTACCAATGCCGGAGCGGCAGAATAGATGCTAACAGTCGTCAACAGTGAGACAGCCACCATCGCGATGAACTTTTTTGATTGGATGATTTGTTTCATTTTGTTCCTTTCTTTTTCGTTTTTAAATTTCATCAGATCACAGCTCCGCTGGCGTAGTTCTGCACAGCAGAATACGTTGATTGAAAATGATTCATTGCTCCGTTTTTTCCGTATGTTCCAGTTGCTGGAACCTGGTGGCTTGATCACCTTGTGTCGGGCTATTCAGGCAGGACCCGAGATACGGTAAAGCAATAACCAAGCAGTAATGCTACTGTGGATTGGTGTCAATGGAATAATTGACTTTTTACTACAAATTCACATAACCGCTAACTCACTTGCTACAGGCAATTACCACGATATATTAAAATCTGTTTCACTTTCTAATCACAATGTCGGTTTTTCAGACTTATATCGCCTTTTTGAACCGATTGTTAGATAATAGGGAAACGGTTTCACACTTTGCCTCACACTAAGTCACGAAGCAAAGAATCAGGTTTTGATAAAAATATTGAGTTCCCTTTAAATACTTCGTGGCTTTGCTTCGTGCGAGATCACTTATCGGTTGGGATGGAACGGATGATTTCTTCCAGGGGGGTTTCGCCGCGGATGACGCGCTCGATGCCGGCTTGCCAGAGGGTTTTCATGCCTCGTTCGATGGCTATGTCCTGGAGTTTGCGGGTGGGGAGTTTATCCATGATGGCTTCGCGCATGGTTTCGTCGACTTCGAGCATTTCAGTGACAGAGGCTTGTCCACTGAATCCGGTTCCCGCGCAATGTTCGCATCCTCCTCCGTTACGTAAACTGGCTTCTTCCAGGAGCGTGTCGGGTATCAGTTTTTGATATGAAACTTCGGGTTGGTAGGGTTGGGCACAGTAGGGACAGGTGGTTCGGATGAGGCGGAGTCCAAGAACGCCAATCACGCTGGATGCCAGAAGAAAGGGTTCGATCTTCATGTTGATCATGCGCGCAAAGACCCCGGCAGTGCTGCCGCTGTGAATGGTGCTGATGACCAGGTGCCCGGTGAGTCCGGCCTGCACCGCGATATTGGCCGTTTCCGCATCACGGATCTCGCCGACCATGATGACTTGCGGGTCTTGTCGCATCAGGGATCGCAAAGCGACCGGATAGGTGAATTCCTTTGCGTGATGGATCTGGGCCTGACTTATCATGGGCAGGTTGTATTCCACCGGATCTTCCACCGTGCTGATGCTGATGGCCGGTCCGTGTTTTTCAACCAGGTGCGTCAATGCGGCGTAAATGGCGGTGGTCTTACCAGATCCGGTCGGGCCGGTGAAGAGGATCATGCCGCTGGGTTTGGAGAGCAGTTGTTTCATGGTATCCAAAGTGGGCGCTTCGAATCCCAGGTCGTCCAGATTGAAGCTGCGTCGGTTGGGATCAAAGATGCGGATGACGATTTTCTCCCCACGCAAAACGCCCCCTTGATGATTCCCCCGAACTACAGGAAAGAAGGACATGCGAAGTTCGACGCCCCCCATCTCCTGCCCTGTCTGTGCATGGCCTTCCTGGGGACGGTCCATTTCGTAACTAACCAGATTGGCCATGACTTTGAGCCGGCCTCCGACCTTCTCCATGAGTTCGACCGGCAGATGCAACAACTCCTGCAACACCCCGTTCAACCTTATCCGCACGACCAGACTGGCATCCCAGGGTTCGATGTGGATGTCACTGGCACCGGATTCGATGGCATCGCTGATCATCAGGTCCACCAAGCGCGTGATTTCGAGCGACTCCACGGAGTCCGCTGACTGAAGATATTCGGAGGCCTTGTTCATGTTGTTTATCAATCGTTGTTTTGCTATAAATGCGAGCACAAAATGTGCCGGTTATTGCCATGCTTTGTCGTAATTACCTATTTCGTAATCCCACTGGATCAAATCTTTGTCACATGTCCAAAGGTCTGTGCCAAGCGTTCCTTTTTTTATGTTCCATGATGTGGCCTGACATGCATTTACAAACACAGGAATCAGTCTTGCCAGATTCCATTAAAATACGGGTGGAATCCCTCGAAGTTGAACAAAATCATTCACACGGATTCAGCCTCATGAAATCCGACGAGACAGGTTTGACTTTTCGTAATGATTTGGATGAACGAAGAGGTGCGGCAAATCGATTGCTATTCAACGGATCGGGAGTAGCAGTCGGAGATGTCGATGACGACGGACTTCCGGATTTGTTTTTTTGCGGTATCGATTCATTCAACCATTTTTACCGCAACCTCGGTGACTTTAAATTCGAACGTGTCGACATTCCTGATTCGATGACTGACCCGGGATTTCCAACTCGAGGCGGAGTTTTTGCAGATCTCAATGACGACGGGCGATTGGATCTCCTGATCAGCACGGTTGGATCCGGTGTACGGGTTTGGTTCAACGAAGGAGCCTTCAAATTCCACGACGGCACCGAACACTCAGGAACGCAAACCGCACTTTCAGCAACAAGCATGACACTGGCGGATGTGGACAACAATGGCACACTGGATCTCTATGTGACCAACAACCGTTCGGAAGACATTCGAGATCGGGCACGGGTACCCATCAAGCGTGTGGGTGGAAAGATCCTGCCTCCGGAAGGCCTGCAGGATCGGTTGTTTGTGCATGAAGGCCAACTGCATGAATATGGTGAACCGGATCGGCTTTATCTGAATGACGGTTCGGGTCACATGACACCGGTGAGTTGGATCGATGGAAAATTCCGGGAAAATGGAAGTGCATTGTCCGAAGCCCCAAAAGACTGGGGGTTGTCGGCAATGTTTCGTGATTTCAACAAGGACGGACATCCTGACCTGTATGTGTGCAACGACTATTGGACGCCCGATCGCATATGGATCAATGACAGATCGGGTGGATTCGACGCCGCTCCCGCCTGGTCCATTGCTGTAACCTCAGCGAGCAGCATGGGAGTTGATGGAGCTGATGTGGATGGCGACGGGGACCTGGATTTGTTTGTGGTGGACATGCTCAGCCGTGATCCGATTCGCCGAAAAAGGCAGCAACCCGCCGTCAACATGGTAGCCAACATCCCCTCGCTGAACGGCCCCTATCGTCAGGAGAACTGGAACACCCTGTTGGTTCAACAAAGTAAAGGTCATTACTCGGAACTTGCACATTTTGCCGGAGTTGAGGCATCAGACTGGTCTTGGTGCCCTATTTTTCTGGACGTGGATTTGGACGGGTATCAAGACCTTTTGATCACCGCCGGTTATCCACACGACATGCAGGACATGGATACACTTCGCATGATTCAATCTCGCCAGCATGACTGGAGCAGGTATCAAACCGAAGCGGCTCGGCAAAACGCTTTCACGCAGGAAATGATGGAACATATCCGGCTATACCCAAAATTGGACATGCCCATTGTTTCGTTTAGAAATCGTGGTAACGGTACCTTTGAGGAAAAGACCGATACATGGGGAACCCATCACTTAGGTGTACATCAGGGATTTGCCACCGGGGATCTGGATGGAGACGGCGATCTCGATCTGGTCGTCAACCCACTCAACGCGCCGGCGGAGTTGTATCGCAACAATAGTCCAGGAGCACGTGTTGCCGTCCGGATCACGGCGCACGAGCCCAATACCCAAGCTATCGGAACCAGACTCGAAATGATTCAATCTTCATTACCTGATCAATCACGCGAAATCATCAGCGGAGGTCGTTACCTCTCGGGAGGTACAACCGATGTGGTATTTGCGATCGACGTGGATCGAACCGATGGTTCGTTGAAGATTCTTTGGCATGACGGAGAAGAGACAAATATTGGAAACATACAGGCGAATCATCGATATATGATCCACCGTTCCACAACAATCCCCCCGCCACACTCTCCATCCACATCGCACACTGCCGAAAACAATCCAATGTTCCAGGATGCCTCCGAACGCATCAAGCATCGCCCGGCAACATCTCCATCGAACGATCTTTTAAAACAACCCTTGCTGCCATGGTCCTTAAGTTATCAGGGACCTGGGTTGGTGTGTTCCGATTTGAATGCCGATGGTCGTCCGGATATCGTGATCGGAGCGGACCACCAACACAAACCACAGGTATATTACGCTGAATCCGACGGCAATTACATGCTTCAGGACCTGGCTATCACTTTGTGGAATGATGCCACAGGCATGCTTGCTCTTCCTGTCGGCAACAGCACTCATCTTCTCATGGGACTCAGCGGTTACGAACGTGAAAATCGCCCGGCGCTCACGGAACACAATCTCAAAGGTCAGCACCGAAGTCTTTTTTCAAACCGCCTGCCGGGAGCAGGCACCATTGCGGCTGGTCCTCTTTTGGGCGAAGGTTCGTTGAGTGTGTTCATCGGGGGACATGCCATCAGCGGCAGTTATCCAAATTCGCATCCCTCGATATTGCTGCGTCAGGCACCAGGGGGGTGGATCATTGATGAAGAGAACACATCCGTCCTCCAATCCATCCAACTTCCGCAAAGCGCCGTCTTTAGTGATCTGACAGCGGATGGTTTTCCAGAATTGGTCATCACCAGCGAGTGGGGTCCGGTACATGTGTTTGAAAACACAAACGGCAAACTCATAAACCGCACGGAAGACTGGGGCTTTGCTGGTATGAAAGGACTCTGGAAAGGTGTCACCACCGGCGATTTTGATGGCAATGGCCTGCTTGATATCGCCACCGGAAACTGGGGGCTCAACAGTCCATGGAAAGCTTCCCGACAACAACCATTCAAAATCTACTACGGAGCTTGGACCCGACCGGGAACTTTTGATTTTTTAGAAACAATCTACCACTCTGACGGAACCCTTGCTCCCAGCCGTTCACTGGCTGAGATTGGTCAGGCACTACCCTTTTTATTTGCCGGAATAAATGGATTCAAGGCATTCAGCGAACACTCAGTCGAGCAGCTGCTGGGTGATAAAATATCCGAATCACAGATACTGGAAGCAACCACCTTTCAATCCATGCTCTTCTTGAACCATGGCAACGGTCGTTTTCAAGGCATTGCTTTGCCTGTCGAAACACAATACGCCCCGGTGTTCGGCATCCAATCGGGTGACTTCGACGGGGATGGCCATATCGACTTGATCATCGGCCAGAATCATTCCCATACACGCGCCGGTTTTCCACATCAGACATCGGGTTCATGTTGGATCCTGCTCGGAAACGGTGATGGGACGTTTGAGGTATCGACCTCATTAAAAACAGGCATTGATTTACACGGCGATATCCGAGCCATCGCCCTTGGCGACATGAATCAAGACAATCGCCCGGATGTCATCATCACCCAAAACGAAGAGGACACCAAACTTTTTCTCAACCAATCGAACATGCGAAAGTCCATCAAAGTAATTATCGATGGGCCACCCGATAACCTGCAGGGATTCGGCGTTCACTGTCGCCTGGTCCTTGCCAATGGAACGTTGGGACCTCTGCACGAAATCACCGCCGGGAGTGGCTGGTTATCACAAAATGAACCGACGTGCCTGCTATTCAGCCCCTCAAAGCCAATGAAGTTGCTTGTTCGATGGCCGGGGGGGAGCACGCAAACCTACATGCTTTCCGACGGGCAACAAAACATCCGCATCAAGGCATCGAAGGCTCCATCTCCCCTGCCCGGTTCTCCATGACCATGAGGCTGGGATGCGGTAGTTTTTGATAGGCCTCCTGATATTCCGAATGCACCCCGTGTTTGACGTAAGCCCCGCCCAGAAGGATGTCAGGAAACCCGTCCAAATTGAAATCACCGGTATCCATTGTCATCCATCTTCCCCAATGTTCTTTGGCCGGAACAGATGGCTGCAACCCTTGTGCTCCTTTGTTCTCTAGATAAACAAAGGTTCGGGGATTGTCCAATGACCAGTCGGGATAAAAGGCAATGGCTGCCATATCAAGATCACCATCCAGATCGAAATCCTCAGCAATCGCTTTGATTGCTCCGTGCATGGGATAAAAATGACGTTCCTCAAATTCCAGCACCTCCTCCTTTTGAAGTAAAATCCGAATGCCATGATAAGGTTTCAACGGAGCATTTTTAATTTCCATGTTGTTACCGTTGACCATCAAAAGATCCATACGACCATCCCTGTTCCAATCCACAAGATCGAACTGGTTGTAACCGTATCCGGCGAATTGTTTGATCAGGATTTGTTTGGAAAAGGATCCAGATTCGTTTTGTCGAAAGAACAGGAGTTCCTGATGTTGTTGAGCGGTCAGCAGCAAAATATCCAAACGCCCGTCCCGATCCAGATCTTGGTCTTTGGCATTTAACGCGCCGGCTTTGTCGAACAAGGTCGTTTCATCTTGAAACATACCCGATCTGTTTCCCCAAAAAACAGAAACCTTTCCCAGGACTCCCGCACCGAATCCAACAAGCAACAAATCTTCGTGACCATCTTGGTTCAGATCCACAGAAAGGGATTGCGTCAAACGACGATACCCCTCGATGCGAGCAGTGGATTGCAATTCGTCTGCTCCGGAAACCGTGATGTCGACCAATTGGCCTCGCTCCTTGTCCTCGAAAAAATCGCCCAGCAGGGTAAGACGAAACCCATTTGCCAATGGCTCCACACCAACCGGCTCCGATTCACTAGCCAGGTTCAGCATCAAACGTCCGGCGCGATCGAAAACCTGCAAGGCTCGATGCATTCCCCGGCCGATGTAAAAGTTTTGTTGCCCGACATCCCAATGCGTCAACGTGATCAACTCATCCGGAGGCAAGTCCATGGGCGGAGGCTTGGGTGCGAATTGAACGAACGGAACTGGCTGAACAACACCGCTCCCCTGGAAATCATGAGGGCTTTCTGGTGCGAAGAGCAGATAGTATTCGGCAAGAGTTTGAAGATCGTTTTCACCAAGGACCGGTTCGGAAGGAATCAAGGCGCTGTCCACATTGTTTTGAAAAGGTCCGTAGATATTGGCGTAACCCAGATAATTCGACATCCAGGTCAGCACAAACGGCCAGGTTTCACGCGGCACCTGGGAAGGTGAAGGCAACAGATGACATCGGGTGCAGTGTTGAATGGCGAGTGTGTATCCGGGGTGATCCGTATGTTTTTGATCCCGCGCACCAGGCGGCAGTACTTTGGATTCCCACTCCAGAGAAACCGCAGGATGCAAAGGTTTGACAACGGGAATGGGGATCACATCCATCACATCCTGATCAAACCAGAACAAGGTCAACCCACACACGCCGATCAGCAGCATACTTAGCGCGATCGATATCTTGAATGATTTCGTTTTTCGCATGTAATCAAACCTATCGCGGGAGTGTAAGGATAAAATCCAGATGACACCATGGAAATTGGCAGGCTCTCAAAATGAGAAAGCCGTAGTTGAAACTAAAGGGATCACCGAGAACGCTAAGGTATGTTTATGCGCATCAGGACCAGACCACCGGACGGCTGGGTTCCAGCGGAGTGCGTGTCGGATTGGATCAACCAGCCGCCCATGAGTTGAAACCCTGAATCTTGCCATCCGAAACCGTCCGCAATGCAAGGGCGCGGCATGATGGCTGGCCTTCGGCGGCTCCGGTCAACGCGCAGGACGGCGGAGCTACGGCCACCAGCATGATTACGCGGACCGTATGTGGTCGCACAAATAGTCCATTTTTGGGCGATGGACGAGCAATGAAGGTGGGAACGTAGCACATTAGTCCGGCTGTTTGCGGCACTAGCGGTTCCAATATCGGTCGAGTCAGTGTCATCGCACATGAAACAGGACATTTTCTCTGACTGCCCGATCTCAATGACACGGACAGCAGTGCCGGTAACGGCATTGGTTCATTTGGCTTGATGGCCAAGGGAACCGCTCTTTGGACTCTTTCCAGGTGGAAGCCTATCCCGCCTGTTTCACAGGCGTATCCAACACTGCATCGGCAACGACACCCGATGCTATCGTTTTGTCGGCCAGTGGATACAAGAGAAAGGGCAAAGCCAACATTGACTTGATATGGTCAGGTGGCGCAGGGGTTTCCAGCGTTGAGATCTGGAGGAGACTGGACGGAGGAGCTTTCATCAATCTGGGCACTGTCAGTCACGAGCCATCCGGAACCAGCTACACGGACACCACAGACCTGAAAGGTTCCTTTATCTTGGATTACGAAGTACGCAGTACTGGAGGACCATTGATTTCAAACACCGTAACCGTGGTTTTTTGATTGGTGCGGAGATTCCGACAATTCAATTCAAGTCCACCACCTGAGTCCAGTGGGCATCGCCCATCTCGGCAATAAACGCCTCCGAAGCCTTATCCGCGGCGGATTGGTTCGAAAAGAGGGCAAAGGTGGTGGAACCACTCCCCGACATTAAAGTCACTTCGGCTCCTAATTTCCGGAGAGTCGTCTGGAATATTTCAAGTAAGGGATACTTTTCCAGAACCGGACCTTCAAGACTGTTGAAGAACAAATCGGCAGATGCAGAAAGGTCCCTGTTCTGAAGTGCATGGACCAGTTTCTGTCCCCGTCCGGCCTGACCGTTCAACAAATCCGGGAAACGCTGCAAATTCTGATAAGCCCAGGCGGTGGAGACTCCAAAGCCGGGTTTTACGAGAAATAATGCCTTACCCTCCAACGCCGGAAAGGAAGGCAGAGTGATCACCTTTTCTCCACGTCCTTCGGCGATGGCGGGACTATGGTGGAGAAAGAAGGGCACATCCGAACCAAGTGTAGATGCGATCTCCTGCAAAACTGATTCATCAAGGGGTTCTCCGGTTAATTCATTCAGGGCAATGAGTGTGGTTCCGGCATTCCCACTACCGCCCCCGAGACCTGCCTCCATGGGGATTCTCTTCTCGAGCCGGATCGAGACGGAGGGCTCCATGTCTGCTTTTTGGTAGAAAGCGTTTGCGGCGCGGACAATCAAGTTATCCGGTCCGGGACTCAGATCAGAACCTTCGATGGTCAGTTGGACGCCTTTTGCTTTGGTCGGTTCGAAACTCAGGATATCATAAAGCGGCACCGGAAACATCACCGTTTCCAGCTCATGAAAACCGTCCGCCCTTTTGCAGAGGATATTGAGTAACAGGTTGATTTTGCAGGGTGATTGTTTTTGGAGCATTTGGGAGAAGGCTTTGATTTAAACAAAAAAGGCGCCAACAATCAAGCTGGCGCCTTTCGATGAAAGTAAGTGTCGATTAATAGTCGAAGACTCGGAAACGGCTTCCAACGATCGGAAGCATGTCACCGCCGCTGAATCCGACATCGCTGTCAGCTGCATAAGTGGAGTCCGAAACCAGGCTGGGAGTATAGTTCTCGGGATAAATGACTTCGTCTTTCACGCCAACCGGATCGTAGCTCGGAATGGGGAAGGTAACGATTTCGTAAACCCCCACTGCGGTACGCTTGACGGATTGGTTGAATCCACGGATGAATCCGGTGGTGTAGGATTGCTCAGGACCTTCCCAGAGAGCGGTTTGTTCCATGGAGTGACGCATTTCCCCGAGACGGGCAAATTCGGTCACGTTTCTCATGCCACGGCCGAGTTTCTGCTCAGGACCGGCACATCCGGTTGCCAAAACCACAGCAGCTACACCTGCCAACAAAATGGACTTTGAAATACGCATCATAATTAAGACTTTGGTTGCGGAGAGACTAATCATCACTCCGCGCTTGTAAAGGTTTTTGTCGTTTAATTTGGACTTTTATCGCACTGTTTTCGTTCGAAATGACAGACAAACCAACAAAAATATAGCAGGAACTAT
>JAQCFT010000118.1 GCA_027619545.1 Verrucomicrobiota bacterium
ATAAACATTATGGCCGTTGAAAGCCGCATCAAAAGCCGGCCCCCATTGCAACATGGACTTGGCACCGTCTCGTGCCCGGTATTCGTATCCGAATGTAAATTTGGGCGTGTCGGGACGATCCAATCCCAATTCGAACCAAGCGTTGGAAAAATCAGTATGTAGATCACGCCCTACCGCCCAGGGGCCCAGACCAAAAGCAGGGGAGTAACCGCCATAAGGATCGTCATATGATCGTGACTGGTTCAAACCAAAACGGAAGAACCCCAAATCCCGCTGCGTAATTTCCGCTTCGATGGCGTACTGGTCATAAGGGGCCATCACACGTCCGGAACCGCTGAAGGTTTTCCCGCCCTCCATGGTTTGTTTCCATTCAAAATCATGTAAACCACCATTCACTCCATCTCGCATCCAATTATGCTCACGAAAAGCGGACTTGTTTCCATCCACTCCAATGAATCGAAACTCAGGAGTGACCCGGAAGTAAAACGATTCCTCCGATATCTCTTCAAATGCCACGCCCTGATCAACCCATGCCCTCAACAAGCCAATTTGTTCATCGGATAATTTGTCTCCCTTGCCGATCGGGGGCATTTCCGAATCTTCCTCCAGATGAGCGACGAACTGGATCAGGGGACTTTCAGCGCTGTTGCCAGGGATCACATTGACACCGTAATCGCCTTCTTTCAGCAGGTTTTCCCGGGTCGTCATTCGGAAATCGCCTTTGGCTTCTTCCGGTCCATGACATTGAAAGCAGGCTTCCTTGAGGATCGGAAGAATATCGGTTGTGAAGTCAACCTTGCGATCCGCCGGAGGTGGCAATTCTTGTCCATATCCCAAGGTGAAACCGGCACCACCCAGCATCAGAGCGGCTAGTTGCCAACCGAAGGTTCGTCGAATGGAGCGCATAAGAAAGGATTGTTGATGGTATCTCATAAGGGGGCTCCTGAGGTTAAAATCTTAATTTGGGATCGACCATGGACCCATGGACCTGTGTGTGACAACCAGCGGTCCAGCAACCGCCCGCCTGCATATTGAAACCATGCGGTTCCTTGCCGATGAAAATATCCCCGGAACCGGCGAATTGAGTCTGGGCATGACACTTCAAGCAAAGATTGGAATCACGCTGAACCAGCATCTTTGGATTCACCGAACCATGGGGGTCATGACATTCAGTGCACCCCTCCCGCATGGCCTCATGTTCGAACACAAAATTGCGGGCCTGCTCCTGGTGGCATTCCGAACAATTTTGATTCAAGCGGGCAAATGCAAGACCATTTGAGGAGGACGGTTTGAAGATGTCGCGTCCGTGTGGATCATGGCAATCGACACAATTCAATTGCCCCTCCATCACCGGATGTCGATTCGGTAGACTGAATTTTGCATGAATTTCCCGATGACACTCCAGGCAGGAATCCGGACTGTTCCCCGGATTATGAATAAACACCCCTTTACCTCCACCGGCCTTGACATGAAGACTGCCGGCCCCATGACAGGACTCGCATCCGGACTCCCCGGAATGATTTGCTTCAGCGAGGTGGAACCGCGCATGCGGACTCGCGGGAAACGTCTCCACGATATTCGTATGACAATCCGAACAAGCGGCATTCCCGACAAAAGCGGCCCCCTCGATCTGGGGAAGCCGAACCACCGCCCTTTGATGAGTGGTACCGCAGGATGTCCCGCCGAAACCAGCCCAAACCACCAGGGAGGCCACACAAAGCGCACCCCACAATGGATTTAATTTTAAAAACCTCATGGCGTCATTTCTGATGAACGTCGGAGACTAAAACCCCTGACTTAAAGGCGCAATCCTAAACATTTGAACCCCATGCCAAAGGAACACAGCGCTGTTTAACGCCTTTGTTTCACAATCATATCCATGCGCTCCGCAAAGGAAAGGCGCGTTGGCCAGGTATCTGTTGAATCGGGGAGCTGAAGAAGCTGATAACGCCTGTTTTCGCAGCCTTACTCCTGTTCAACGAATGGATATTCTGCTTGAGTTAACCGCATTTTGGGAATGCAAGCGAAAGTGAAACTCTACCAGGACTTGAAAGAGTTAATCACATTGTTGAACTCTCACAAAGTTGAGTTCCTCATCGTGGGCGCGCAAGCCCTGGCATGGTCTTGTGATTACAAGACGGATATCTATTTTTTCATGCACACATCTCCTGAAAACGCGGAAGAAATTGTCAATGTGCTGGAGGAATTCGGGGTTTCGTCCTTGGGGCTTTCTGCACTGGACTTTCAGGAACCAAACCAGGTGATCCAACTTGGAAGAGAACCGCATCGTATCGATTTACTGACCCACCATTAAATTGGGTTGGAGGCATATTCCTGCAGCTCACCGTCCGCCATCACATCGACGGAAATCTGAAGCGTGTGATCATCCGGTCCCTTGATGATGCCAGTCAGGGGGGCGATATCACCATAGTCTCTGCCGAACCCGATTTTGATGTGACGCATGGCCGGGATGCAGCCATTTGTCGGATCCAGTTCGATCCATCCGATTCCCGGGCAATAAAAGGCCAGCCATGCGTGGGATGCATCCACTCCGATCAGCTTTGGTATGCCCGGCGGAGGATCGGTTTCAAGGTAGCCACTGACGTATTTTGCGGGTAATCCCAGGGAACGGAAACAAGCAATCGCCAGGTGAGCAAAATCCTGACACACTCCCTTGCGCTGTGACAGGACCGTCGCCACAGGTGTTGCGACTTCTGTTGCGGCAGGATCAAACTGGAAATCATTGAAGATACGCTGCGTGAGATTCAAACCTGCCTCGAAGATAGGCCTGCCCGGGGTGAATGATGCTTCGGCAAATTTCGCAACTGCCTTGTTTGATTGGATCAATGGAGAATCAAACACGTATTCCACGGCTTCCAGCGTCAAGGCACCACGATCACTTTTTATTTGGTTTCTGACCACTTCCCAGGAAGGGGTTTCATCCGGGGCAGGCCAGAAGGGTAGTCCCACGGCCACGCGGCATTGAGCGGTCACGATGAGTTCCTGGTGTGGGCGCGATACAGTCAGATGTGTGCTGGAATTGCCAAAGTAATCCGTGAAGTCAAAAAACTGTGCATCCGCCGGCAGAATGTTCAGTGAATATTCGAGGCAATTTTGATTCGGGAAGGTTCTCGGCTTCAATTTGATCAGATGTACCCCTTCGGAAACGATGGCTGAATATTGATAACGTGTGCTGTGGCTGATTTTATAGCAATGGTATTTCATCGCGGTTGAGTTTTAAGCCAGGTTGAAATAATGATGGGTCAATAAGTTCGATGTTTCTTCACAAGCCTTTACCAATGCTTCCAGTTGTGTGTCCAGTGTATCAACAGGGATGATTTTATCCGCAGAAGATTTCCAATCACGGCAGGTAGGTTCAAACAACAGTTCCATGTGCTTCAGTGCGACGTTTATCTGAGATGGTCCGTTTGGTTGTGTCTGACTGGAAAGATGCATGCTGTGTTCCATCATGACTTGGATATTGAATTTCAAAGCCCTGGGGTTTTTGTCGTCCAGCAACAGCGATGACATGACTGATTCCAGTTCTGGTTCTGAATAATGCTGACGGCGATAGGTCATGGAACTGTCACAGATTTCCAAAAGGGGATTGAGCAGTAAATTTCTGTCGATCGTTTGTCCCAGGACCTGACGCATGAGGATGGCAAGATTTTGAGAACGCTCGAGCCGCTTTCCGAAATCCAAAAATCGCCATTCATGACCTCGCACGATGTTTTCGGACTCGATTCCAGAAAGTGCTGACAGGAGCGTCATGAGTTCCCTGATGGAAGTCAACAAGTGTTCTCCCCGATAGCGTAATGGCTGTTTCCCTGGATACTGTTTAATCGAAGTCATCACCTGCCATGCGGCAGTGGAAAAACGATCCCTGAGTGATGAGGCGATATAAATCAGCCTTTGGCACAAATCGGCACCTCCACCGGTGATGGTTGGTTGATAGAACACTTGTAAAAGTGCAGTTAACATTCCATCCGGACTTTCCACAGTGGCGTCTCCGCAGGGTGGGAACCCCATTCTGTGTAATGCCGCGACAATCTCCTTGGCTTGTAACAAGGCTCGTGGTTCTGGCTCTTCCGTTAGTCGGGTGGCAACGGAGCGAAGCATTTGGAGGAGATGTTCCAACCGTTCGGTATAGCGTCCCAACCAGAAAAAATTATCGGCGGTACGGCTGGGAACACCTGTTTGCATGCGTCCGGCAGGCCGTGATTCCAGGATGATGGGGCTTTCGTTGTGTGGAGGAATCAAATCCCGAGCGATCCAGGTATCCTTACTTCCGCCTGCCAGCCTTAATCCTTTCACAGGGGTATGGCTGGATGGCGAGACTTTAGTCAATCCACCCGGCAAAACGGCATAAGAATCCTTATTGGCTGCCACAAACACCCGGAGCACGATGGGTCTTGATTCGACGGATTGACCGTTCCACACGGGTGCCGAGGACAATTCGATGGGGGCCTGTCCAACATAGTTATATGGGCGTGCCTGAATCTTTGTTCGCAGGGATGCCAGTTCCTTGCCGGAGAGTTCCATTCCGCTGAAGGTTGATCTATTTTTTGTGGGAAAAGCCGCCTTGATGATCAATCGGTCCAGATGATCCAACACGTATCGGCAATGGCGTACGTCCCCACACCACCAAGTTTCTGCATTGGGTATCAGGAGATCCTGTCCAAGCATTTGTCTGGCAAGTGGAGTGAGGCAGGGGAGCAGGGCGGGTGTTTCGACGACAGCCGATCCCAATGCGTTTGCCAAGGCAACTTTGCCCATGCGTGTTGCCTGGACAAGGCCCGGCGTTCCCTGATAGGAGGAGGGATCCAATTCAGTAGGGTCACACAATGTGTCGTTAACGCGCCGGACGACCACATTCACTTTTTGGGGGCCTTCGACTGTTTTAAGAAAAACGTCTCCATTGCGAACTGTCAGGTCGCCTCCTTCGACGAGTGTGAATCCCAGATACCTCGCGAGAAGTGTGTGCTCGTAATGTGCATCACTGTGGACGCCCGGAGTCAAAAACACCACGCGTGGATACCCGTCATGGACACAGTTCAAGGCCAGGAAGTTCTGGCGCAGAATGTTGAAAAATGAGCTAAGGCCCGCGACCTTATCCCGATCAAACAGATCTCGATGTATGCGACCGATGATGGAACGGTTTTCCAGGGCATACCCCAATCCGTTGGGACTCTGCATGCGATCATCCAATGCCCACCAAGTGCCGTCAGGTGAACGTGCAAGGTCCACCGCGTGCAGTTGAAGGTATTGGTTCCCCGGAATGGGGACGCCCCGGCAGGCTCTCAAAAAGTTAGGGTTGGCAAAGAGCAGTGCCGGGGGGATGTCTCCGTTCCTCAACAAGTATTGAGGCCGGGCATAAATATCCTGCAGGATCAGATTGTGCAGTCTTGCCCGCTGGATGATGCCTGTTTCGATGTGCTGCCATTCCGCTTCACTGATGATGAATGGCAGCAGGTCCAGTTCCCACGGCCGCTCACTCTCACCTTCCTTGGTCGTGACGTGATAACTTGCTCCATGGTTCCTCAAGATACGACGGCTTAGATTCCAACGATCCTCCAACGCTTCTTTTCCCAGCCCCCCCAGTCCATCGAAAAAGCGTTTCCAATGATGACGGATGGTTCCATTTGGATCTCGTACTTCATCAAAGGTTTTCGAGGCAGGCTGCCACCCTGACAATAATTGAGAAGCTGGATCTATCGTGATTGGTTCCATGGTCGACATCAGGAAAATGACAGGCCAATCGTCTTCAGGAAAGGTGAATTTTCAGACAGGCTTACTTTGTAGAGATTATCAGAGTTCTTTTTGTTGTGGATACATTCGCAGGTCCAGTGTCATGGGGAAATCACGGTTTTGCTCCATGGGAAGAGGGGAACAGGCGCCTCCTGTGTGGCCGATGTTGAAGAAACGTGCTAATCGACGACTTTCGGCTTCAAAGGCATTTATGGGTAACTGCTCGTGATTCCTTCCTGCAGGATCACCCACGTGGTATTGACAGCCGCCAATTGAGCGATTGTTCCAGGAGTCGTGAATGTCAAACACTAATGGCGCGTGCACACCAATGGTGGGATGGAGGCATTCACCGGGTTGCCATGCACGGTATCTGACACCCGCGACAAACTCTCCTAATACTCCGGTTGGATGAAGAGGGATACGTCTGCCATTGCATGTGACCCAATAACGGGAATCGATCAGGCCTGAAGCTTTGATCTGGAGTCGCTCCAGAGAGGAATCAACGAATCGGGAAGTGCCACCCAGGCTGCCTTGTTCTCCCAATACGTTCCAGGGTTCCAGGGCGTGCCGCAGTTCGAGATGAATGGCTCGACGGGTGATTTCGCCATGCTTGGGAAAGCGAAATTCAAAATGTGGGGCGAACCATTCGAAATCCATGGGCAAGTCATGGTCCTGTAAATCCTGGATGACGTCCTGGAAATCAAGTTGATTGAAATAAGGCAGCATGAACCGATCGTGGATTTGCGTGCCCCAACGTACCATGGATTGTTCGTATGGATCTTCCCATACACGGCAGATAATTGATCGCAACAACAGTTGTTGCACCAAACTCATGCGATGGTGGGGGGGCATTTCAAATGCCCGCATTTCGAGCAAGCCAAGGCGTCCCGAAGCGCTGTCCGGGGAAAACATCTTGTCAATGCAGAATTCCGCACGATGCGTGTTACCGGTCAAATCTACCAACAAATTCCGGTAGATACGGTCTACCAACCAGGGGGCGATGGGTTGCTTTTTTGAAACCTGCCGATTGGCGATCTCCAATTCGTAGAGCGAATCGTTGCGTGCTTCATCTACTCGAGGATGCTGACTGGTCGGTCCGATAAACATCCCACTGAACAGAAAACTAAGTGACGGGTGGTTTTGCCAATAAGTCACGAGACTTTTCAGCAGGTCCGGACGGCGCAAAAAAGGGCTGTCGGAAGGAGTTGTCCCGCCCAGTGTCATGTGGTTGCCGCCGCCGGTACCGGTGTGGCGTCCATCCATCAGGAATTTTTCAGTGCCCAATCTGGATTGACGAGCTTCCTCATAAACCGTTTCGGTCATGTGGCACAATTCCTCCCAGTTGTCGGATGGGGGCACGTTTACTTCAATGACCCCCGGGTCTGGCGTTACTTTCATGGATTGATACGCCGGATCGAATGGGGGTGTTTCCCCTTCAATGATCACGGGTGTATCACATTTCCTCGCGGTGGCTTCGACTGCCTGGATCAATCTGAAATAATCAGTTGCTGTCGGCATGGGAGGCATGAAGATGTGCAAAATGCCGTTTCTAGGCTCGATGCACAGTGCTGTCCGGACGATTTGTTGCGGGATGGACTGGTTCGATGATCGATCAGCATCTGTTTCCGAGCCAGATGGGTGTTGCCATTTGAGTTCGGCCTCGTGTGGGTGACCTGAGCTTGCGGAAGATTGGATGCCTTGCGATACCCCAATTCCTCTATCGGTGGCGGATAGGGTTGTGTGGTATCCACCGTATTTGTGTTTGCCCGTTTCAAAACCTGAAGTTGATCCGGTTTCCTTCCCAAGAGTCATTGGATCGGGGGCGTGCAGGGATTCCACACTCGATGGATCCTGCCAGGGAAGTGAGTCGAGCGGCAGTCGATATCCCATCGGGGAGTCCCCGGGAGTCAGGAATAAATATTCCCTTCTCAAGAACCACGGACCCGTTTCCCAGGCTCCTGTCAATGGATGCAAGCGCAAGGGGAGGGTGTAGCCAACAATATTGTCCAGCCCCTGTTCGAATACTTTGGCCAGACGCTTGCGTTCTTCTGGTTCGCTCAATTTGGATTGGAGCGGATCCACATTGGAGGGTAATCGACGTTCTCGCCACAGGTAATACCAAATGTCTTCGTAGGCTGGGAGAATGTGTTTGTCATCCACATTCAAGAGTTCTGTCAGCGTATGAGCAAATCGTTTGGCATCGTCCTGTGTGGCGCTGCCCGATGCCTCTTTCCATGCCAACAAAGCCGGATTTTCCCAAACCGGAAGTCCATTCTTCCTCCAGTAGCAACTCAAGGCCCAACGTGGCAGTGATTCTCCTGGATACCACTTGCCTTGGCCATGGTGCAATAAACCTCCTTTAGCCAGCTTGCTTTTTAAACGCCAGGAAAGTTCTTTGGCAATCGTGAGCTTTTTATCGCTGAGGGCTGTATAATTCCATTCGTCCCCGTCCATGTCATCAATGCTGACAAAGGTAGGTTCACCGCCCATGGTGAGTCGGATATCTCCTTGTCGCAGGCGCGCATCTACTCGGTCACCCAAGGAGCGGATTTGCTTCCAGACGGTTTCCTCATAGGGAAGAGTGACGCGTGGCGATTCGTATATGCGGGAAACCTGCATCGAATGCTTGAATTTCACTTTGCAGAGATCGGTCGACCCAGTGATGGGGGCTGCTCCGGTAGGATCAGGGGTACAGGCCAGAGGGATGTGCCCCTCTCCAGCCAGCAGGCCGGAGGTTGGGTCCAAACCGATCCATCCTGCACCGGGCAGATACACTTCGCACCATGCATGGAGATCCGTGAAATCAACTTCTGTACCGGAAGGTCCGTCCAGAGATTTGAGGTCGGCTTTCAATTGGATCAGGTAACCCGATGCAAAGCGTGCGGCCAGCCCCAGCCATCTGAGAAGCTGCACCATCAACCATGCCGAATCCCTGCAGGAACCCGATTGTTTGGTCAATGTTTCCTCCGGGGTTTGCACACCGGGTTCGAGCCGGATGAGATATTTGATTTCCTTGTTCAGCCTTTGATTGAGTTGGACCAGGAAATCCACCGTGTGGATTTTTTTCTGATCAATGCTGCGGGCGAATTTCAGGAAGCACGGTGTACGATCGGGAGTTTCCAAGTACGGGCGTAATTCCTTCTGGAGCCACGTTTCATATTTGAATGGAAATTGTTCGGCATATGATTCGAGGAAAAAATCAAATGGATTGTGCACCGCCATCTCCGCGACGAGATCAACTTCGATACGGAGGTCTTTCAAAGGCTTTTGGAACACGCTTCGGGCAAGGTAATTGCCAAACGGATCCTGTTGCCAGTTGAGGAAATGGTCCTTCGATGAGAGTTTCAGTGAATAGGAAATCACTCTGGTGCGACAGTGCGGTGCCGGACGTAGCCGGATCAGGTGCGGATGATGTGTGACCGGTCGATCGTAAGCGTAAATGCTCTGATGATTCAGGGCGACATGGATAGACATAAATTGAAAATCTGTAAGTAAAAAAGCGGTGGATATTATTGCAAATTGATTTGGGAACCACCTCCCATAAAAACGTCATGTGAACCATGCTTGGCGCGAAAAACGTTGGATTGGGTGTTACGGGGTATTTTGCGCGCGAAAAAGGTTTCAAACACTTCTTTTCCCACCTCATTCATTTTGGACTGAAGGTGGTCAATGTATTCATGCAGACCGGATTCAATGACATGATCAACCTTGGAATAGACCAGATCCGAACAAACCGATCCCAGTATGCGCTCCGCCATATTGTGACATTGCAGTTCCGATGTGCCGGAAATGGCGTGCAGCGAACTGCGTGCGGAAGCCAGGCAATAACGCACAGATCTGGGAAATGCGTGATCGAACAGCAGGAAATCCACCACATGAACGGGAACCACCCGCACGTATTGCTTTCGATACATTTCGAAGGCGCTGGCTGAGCGTAATACCGCCCCCCACTGAATGTCATCGATGGGAGCTCCCACCTCCGACACCGATTTAAGGAGAATGAAGTATTTGACATCAAGAATTCTGGATGTCTTATCGGCCCGTTCCAACATGCGGCCAAGATGCGAAAAATGCCAGGCATCGCCACGTGTCAATGTTGAATCCGTTAACCCCATGAAAGTGGCTGTTCCACGGTGAATTTGAACAAAGAAACGGTTCAGGGATTCCAGTGATTCCCTGCGTGAAACCGATTCTTGAACGAAAAGATAAAATTCATTCACCTGTTGCCACATGGAAGAGGTGATGATTTCACGGATTGTGCGGGCATTTTCTCTGGCACTGCGGAGGCATGAGAGAATGGAGTTGGGGTTGGATTCGTCAAAGGCCAGAAAATGAACCACGTTGACCTGAGACGCAACATCGTGCTTTTTGAAAAATGCTTCATGGTCTCCCGAGGTGTGGATCAGTGGGAGCCACTGTTGTTCTTCTCCTACATCGGAATCGAGCATGAGATGCAGGTTGACACTGATGAACCGGGCCACATTGTCGGCCCTCTCCATGTAACGGCTCATCCAATATAGGGAATCTGCAACTCGACTTAACATACTGCTTGATCCTCCATCACCCAGGTGTCCTTGCTGCCACCGCCTTGAGAAGAGTTCACCACCAGGGAACCCTTCTTAAGGGCGACGCGTGTCAGTCCTCCCGGCAGCACATGGATATTTTCTCCGTATAGCACATAGGGTCTTAAATCCACATGACGCCCCTCAAGTTTGCCGTCACAGATGGTTGGCACTCTTGACAGTGACAACGTGGGTTGGGCGATGTAGTTACGAGGGTTGGCCTTTACCTTTTCCGCGAAAGCTGCGATTTCCTGCTTTGTTGAGGCCGGCCCCACTATCAACCCGTAGCCTCCACTCTCATTCGCAGCTTTGACCACCAGTTCCGGCATGTGTTCCAACACATATTTAAGTTGCTTCGGATCAGAACAAACATAGGTCGGCACATTGGGCAGGATGGCCTCTTCGCCGGTATAATACTTGATGATTTCCGGCACGTAGGCATAGATGACTTTGTCGTCGGCCACACCGCAACCGGGAGCGTTCGCGAGGGCGATGTTCCCTGCCTTGTAAGCACGCATCAATCCAGGAACTCCCAACATGGAATCTTCTCGAAAAGCTTCCGGATCCAGGAAATCATCGTCGATACGTCGGTATATGACATCCACACGCTCAAAACCCTGGGTGGTGCGCATCCAGACCTTGTCCTCAAAAACCACCAGATCGTCTCCAATAACCAGCTCCGCACCCAACTGCTGGGCAAGAAAACTGTGTTCAAAGTAAGCCGAGTTGAAAGGTCCCGGAGTCAGGACCACACATTTGGGGTTGTTCGAGGTTTTTTGCACCAAGTAATCCAGAGCATCCCGCAGTTGAAATGGGTAGGAATCGACCGATCTTATTTTTCCGGTATCGAATACGCCCGGGAACAAGTTCTTCATTAGGTGCCGGTTCTCGAGCACATAACTGACTCCCGATGGGCATCGCAAATTATCTTCGAGCACATAGACCACTCCGTCCGAATGCCGAACCAGATCCGTGCCTGTAATATGGATCCAAATGTCCTTGGGAGGTTTGACGCCGACACACTGGGGGCGGAATCCTTTGGAAGACATCAGCAGATCCTCTGGAACGATACCTGACTTCAGGATTTTCTGTTCGTGATAAAGGTCGTGGATGAACAGATTCAGGGCATAAATGCGTTGTTTCAGACCTTCTTCAATGTGTTTCCATTCGCTGCCGGGAATGATCCGGGGTATCAGGTCGAAGGGAAAAGTTTTTTCCACTCCCTGGTTGTCACTGTAAACATTGAAGGTAATGCCCATGCGCATCATGGACAATTCCGCTGCACGCTGTCTTTGAAGAAGTTCTTCGTTGGGAAGGCGTTTCAGGTGGTCGATGAGCGGTCTCGCTGCTGGTCTGGCTTCGCCAGGTTTGGCGAATAATTCGTCGTAATACTCGCCCGTTTCGTAATCTTCTAAATGCATGTTGTTTCTGCTGAATTCTGTCTGTCTCTAGCAATAAACCGCACATAGCATTTTACTTGCCAAAAAATATTCCGACTATGAACTGGTTGGTAGATAAGTGTTAACCTATTTTCACGCAGCCTCTTTCCTCGGGGCGATGTGTGGATAAAAAATAACGACCTGTTTCATATTGATCACAAGGACCCTTCACTTGTAACAAAAATGGGTTTCCCAGCCGGGAATGAACAGGCTATTTGAACCAGGCAAGAAATGGTTTTTCCATCAGTTCAATTCATATCCGGGTTAGAATGCCCGAATGAATGGCGAATGTTTCAGCTCTGCGTTCCAGGTGGATCTCTGCGTTGTATCACGTTTGCCAAAAGTAATTTCAGAAAAAACTCTGAGTCACTGCGTCTCTAGCGCAGCGGGCGTGAGAATAAGAAGCATCAGCGAGCCCTTATGCGCGAATACTTTTGGCGATCAGTATAAATCCAATTTGCTTGATGCAACTTCCATATCGGAGAGCAAGGCAGTTGAAAAATGCTCTGTTTGACAATGGCTTGCGGTTCGGCCATAAACTGTTCTTTTGTTATCGAAACTATGAATTCTAATCCTCATGTTGCCATTGTGGGCGCCTCCGGTGCGGTAGGCGTCGAAATGATCAAGACTCTGGAACGCCGATCTTTTCCGGTTGGCAAACTGACCCTTTTGGCTTCCAAACGTTCTGCAGGTAAGAAACTTTCCTATAAGGGTGAAGAGTTGGTCATAGAGGAATTGACCGAGCAATCTTTCGAAGGCGTGGACATCGCCTTGTTCAGTGCGGGGGGTGGGATATCCAAGCATTTTGGTCCTTGTGCCGTGCAGGCAGGTGCTGTGGTAGTGGACAATTCCAGCGCCTTCCGCATGGATCCCACAGTGCCGCTGGTGGTTCCGGAAATCAATCCTCAGGATGCCAGAAACCATCAGGGAATCATTGCAAATCCCAATTGCACCACAGCCATTACCCTGATGGCACTCTACCCGTTACATCAGGCCTTTGGTGTAAAAAGGGTGTTTGCTTCCACCTATCAGGCCGTGTCCGGAACCGGTGCTCAAGCCATTGTCGAATTGGAAAGCCAGGTCAAACAGATTGCGAATAACGAGCCGGTGACGCGTGAGGTTTACCCTCATCAAATCGCATTCAACGTCCTGCCTCATGTAGACAGCTTTCTTGAATCCGGTTACACCCGCGAGGAAATGAAGCTTGAAAACGAAGGGCGAAAAATCATGCATCACGACACCTTTCAAGCC
>JAQCFT010000119.1 GCA_027619545.1 Verrucomicrobiota bacterium
GGTTCGAGGTTGGAGCAGTGGACTGGATTCACCAGGCCTTCACTTGTTCCAATCCCGATTTCTCATGATTTTACCATTCGTCAAATAGTTGAATGTGACGCGCGCATCATTGCCTTATTGGATGATGGAACCATCCGTGTTTTTGGAGATCGTGTTGTTCGCAACAATCAAGTAGACCGAAACCCTTATCAACCGTTTTCAGATTCCGGTTTCGTCGATATTTCCGCCGGAATCAACCATGTCGTCGGTTTGAAAGAAGATGGGACCATTTGGGCTTGGGGCAACAATGATTGGGATCAATTGGGGCAGGGACGGGCCAGAGATGAAGGACTTCCTTATCCAAAAAAATCCTCGGCGCCTTTACGGGTTGGATTGGGCACCGACTGGACACAGGTAAAAACCATCCATTCGGAAACATATGCTCTCAAGAAAGACGGATCCCTTTGGACTTGGGGCAACGAACCCTATTCCAATCCTGCGCCAGGAAATCCCAATGAACGTCCGCTCCTGTTAGCCGATAAGGTTGAGTGGACAAAAATGGTCCCCAGCTATGGAATGGTTTTAGGTTTACATGAAGACGGTTCCTTGTGGCTTTACGGAAATAATGTGCCGCGAAATGAGTTTTGGGAGGAATACGAGTATGTTGCTTCAAAAGGTTTGGGAAGGTTGGGGAAAGATTCCGATTGGGTGGACATCATGGCTGGCGAATACCATATGTTTGCCAAAAAGAAGGACGGTTCCTGGTGGGGGATGGGTAGCAATCAATACAATCAATTGGCCCTGGATCCTGAGAGCAAATTCAAATCCGACTTTCCTGGATTCGTGACCAAATGGGTGAAACTGCCTGATTCCATCGATCCTTGGGCGATTGGTTTGGGTCTCCAGAATACGGGTCTGCTGACACGTGATGGCCAGCTCTGGAACAGTGGACGCATTTTGGGGATACCTGAGCGCAAATCCGGCTGGAAGGACTTTGCCAATATATTCAATCGAAACGTTCCCATACTACGGTTGCCCGTCCGGCTGCCGGAGCACCATTCCGGATTTCACCGGATATGGAGTTGGCCTCCGAAACCTGAGGAGTCGTTTTATTTCGAAGACGGCGAATAGTACATTCCAATCACTGGTTGGCAGATTCAAAGTTTATCAGCGTCCACCCAGTTTGATGGATCCTTACACTGACTGTTCTTACGAACTGTATTCCAGTAATCCTCATCAGATTCCAAATCGCGCTTGATCAAGTAAAACGAAAGCTCCTTTCTCTCATTTGGCGTCAAACTATCGACCTTTTGTTTCAAATCTTCAGCAATCATTGCTTAATGACTATTTTAATGACAGAGGAAATCAATGGGAAAGCGAAGTTCTGTAAGTCAAAGTCCAATAATACTTGTAGCATTGAACCGTTGCATCCGTTGAGATTCCTTCGACTGCTTTCAGGAGTTCGGATTCGGTGGGGAAGTTCTTCATGACTTCGTGTTTGCTTCCGTTTTCCAACCGGCGGGTTTGGTAGGTGTTGCCGATCGAATCAGTTCTGGATATGGGGGTGCTGCTGCCTTCTGCGAAGACGTTGTCCATGCAAACAACGATGGAGCCCGGTTTCAATGCGCTGTGAAAACTGCTCAAGAACTTTTGGATGTCGGGCTTCGAAATGTGGGACCAAAGAAAGCCAGCCAAACCCGCAGTGAAAGGTTGAGGAGGGAGGGGCAGGTTGAAAGCATCCTGGCAGTCGAATTTTACATGTGCGCCCAGTTTTCTTGTTCGCGCCATTTCCAAGGTGGCTTCAGTTCGGTCCGTGGCCCAGATGCTTGTGGCTGTTTTTGCAACGTATTGGGTCCAATAGCCAGTGCCGCAAGCTACTTCACATACGCGTTCATTCCGGAAGGTTTCCTCGATGAATGTTCTCAGTATCTGCAGTTCCGACTGGCGTTCGGGTTTGTCATAAATCCGATCATACTCGCGTGCACGAGCCGCGTAATATTGAATCATGGATGAAGCTGTGGTCATTTGCTTTCTTTACCGAATATCACTCCACTCAAAATAGGCAACACAAACAAACTGGCAACGGACAGAACACCGGCGAAACGTGCGTCCAGTTTGTGACGGATTTCAAACTCTTTGACGGCTGCGTAGAGCACGGGCACGACAAACATCGTGATGACCACCACACTCATGCCTCCGAAGGTGGGGATGGCCATGGGGACCATGATTTCCGATCCGCGTCCGGTGGATGTGAGCACCGGAATCAACGCCAGCACGGTGGTGGCAAGGGTCATGAGACAGGGGCGTACCCGGCGTTTGCCTGCTTCCACCGTGGCTTTCCGGATTTCGGCTATGGTGCCTGGTTTATGCTTTTCAAAGGATTGATCCAGATAGGTGGCCATGATGACGCCGTCATCCGATGCAATGCCAAACAGGGCGAGGAATCCTACCCAGACTGCAACACTCAAGTGGTAGGTGTGCATTTGGAACAGCTCACGAATGGGGACTCCGAGAAGGCTCACGTTCAGGAACCAATCCTGTCCATACAGCCATAGCATCAGGAATCCCCCGGCCCACGCCACCAGGATGCCCGAGAACACCATCATGGTGGTGGCGGTGGATTTGAATTGCAGGTAGAGGATGATGAAAATGGCTAACAAGGCCAGGGGGAGCACGAGTCGCAACTTTTGTTCCGAACGCACCTGATTTTCATAGCTGCCGGCAAAGGTATAGCTGACTCCCGGAGGCAGAACCAGCTGACCGGTTTCAATCTGCTGTTTCAAATAGTTCTGTGCCGATTCAACGACTTCCACCTCGGCGAAACCGGGTTGTTTGTCGAACAGGACGTAACCTAGCAGAAAGGTGTCCTCGCTTTTGATGTTTTGAGGGCCGCGTCGGTAGTTGATGTGTGCCAGTTGTTCGATCGGAATTTGTGAGCCGTCCGGAGCCGGAACGAGGATTCGTCCGAGTGATTCCAGTTGATCTCTCAATTCGCGCATGTAACGAACTCGAACCGGATACCGCTCACGTCCCTCCACCGTGGTGGAAATGCGTTTGCCGCCGATACCCACTTCGATGACTTCCTGCACCTCACCCAGGCGAATGCCATAACGCGCGATGGCTTCCCGATCAATTTCGATTTCCATGTAAGGCTTGCCCACGGTTCGATCGGCGATCACGGTGGCGGGATTGACCTTGGGTGCTTGCTTGAGCAGTCGTTCCAGTTGCAAACCGACCTGTTCGATGGTCTCCAAATCGGGTCCTTTGACCTTGATCCCCATGGGGGCGCGCATACCGCTTTGAAGCATGACGAGCCGAGCGGCAATGGGTTGAAGTTTCGGCGCGGAGGTGGAGCCCGGCACTTCGGCGTAATCAACAATCAGATCCCAAATATCATTCGCGCTTTGAACCCCCGGCCAGGGAGCGCGGCCTTCATTCCATTCCGGATTGAGCGCCGGACGCCAGATGCGAAATGGTTTTCCGGAATCATTCGGAATGAGATTTCCAGAGGCATTACGTTGGAAGGATCCCTTTACTTGGTAAGGTTCTCCATCCGGCGCGGGCACTGGATTGCCGTTAAGATCCCTGAAGGAATCGATTTTGTTCTCATCGAACTGGAAGGTCAAACGGTGCCCCTGATCATTCAGCAAATATTCCGGGTGATAATTGATGATGGTTTCCACCATGGAGACCGGAGCCGGATCGAGTGATGTGTCGGCGCGTCCGAGTTTGCCGACCACAGTGTCGATTTCGTGGATTTGTCGGATGGACAGATCCTGTTTGCGCATGGCATCCATGGACTCTCCGATGGATGCATGCGGCATGGTGGTGGGCATGTAGAGAAACGATCCTTCGTCCAGAGCCGGCATGAACTCCTTGCCCATGCCCGGGAATTGATGCGCCAGCATGGACACCGGGCGCCATGTCCGGATCGAGCCCGGGATCCAGCCGAACAAAGCGTCAAATCCCAACCAAACGCCGCATCCCAAAGTTACCAACGCGATGGGCAGGGTTAAAAACGCCAAACGATGACGCAGGCACCATGTCAGCATGGGACCGTAATTTCGTTGAACCAAAGCAACGAGTCCGAGGAGGCCTCCAATCAATGCGATGACAAAGATCAGATTCGACATCATCCCTTTTTCCGGTCCCAATGGAAGCCAGTGCGAGGTGAGGGTAAAACAGACGATGGCTGCGGCCAGGTAATTGATTGCTTTGGGGACGCGATGCTGAACCTTTGCGGGCAGGCGGTGTGCCAGGAGGTGATATAGCCCGGTGAGCAGGGCTGCCAGTCCGATCATCCAACCAATCGCATGAGGTTCGCCTCCGCTTGCCCATCGAACCAGTTGGACAAGCAACAAAATGGAACCCAGCACCATCATGGTGCCAAAAGAAAAGCGGCGCACGGTTTTACCGGTGATACGTCCGGTGAAAAGAATCTGGGCAAGCGGGGGAATCACGGTCAGCGCGACGACCACCGAAGCGAGCAGGGCAAAGGTCTTGGTCCAAGCCAGCGGTTTGAAGAGTTTGCCTTCCGCCGCTTCCATGGTGAATACGGGGAGAAAACTGACAACGGTGGTTGATACCGCCGTCAATACGGCTTGTCCGACTTCGCTGGATGCCTTACGTATGACAACGATGGGGTGTTCATTCGGTGCGGCTTCTTCCAGTTGTTTGAGGATGTTCTCACAGATGACGATCCCCATGTCCACCATGGCCCCGATGGCAATGGCGATGCCGGACAAAGCGACGATGTTGGCATCCACACCAAACAATTTCATGGCGCTGAAACACATCAGGACTGCAATCGGCAACAATCCTGCGATGAGGACGGAGCTGCGCAAATGCATCAACATGACAATCACCACGATGATGGTGATGAGAATTTCTTCGGTCAGGGCCACCTGCAGGGTGTTGAGGGTTTCCTTGATCAGACCGGTTCGATCATAGAAGGGGACGATGCGCACCTGGCTGACCGTTCCGTCGTCCAATGTTTTGGTAGGAAGTCCCGGGGTGAGTTCGTTGATTTTTTGTTTCAGGTTCTGAATGGTTTTCAACGGGTTTTCACCGTAACGAACCACCACCACACCCCCCACCGCTTCCGCTCCCTCTTTGTCCAATGCTCCTCGCCGCAGCGCCGGGCCGAAGGTGACATGGGCCACGTTACGGACATAGACAGGAACGTTATCCCGTACCTTGATGACTGTGTTCTCGATGTCTTTCAGGGATTTGATGAAGCCGATGCCCCGGATGAAATATTCGACATGGTTGACTTCAACCGTTCGCGCGCCGACGTCCACGTTGGACATTTGGATGGCTTTGAACACTTCCTGCAGCGACACATCAAACGCCCGCATCGCATCGGGATCGACATCCACCTGATACTCCCTGACGAATCCCCCCACCGAGGCGACCTCGCTGACACCGTCCGCTGCCAGGAGGCCATATCGTACGTAGTAATCCTGAACGGATCGGAGTTCATCCAAATCCCAACCTCCGGTCGGGTTGCCATCGGCATCCTGTCCTTCGAGTGTATACCAAAACACCTGCCCCAGGGCTGTGGCATCCGGTCCAAGTCGTGGCTGAGTGCCTTCCGGAAGTGTGCCGGCGGGCAGGCTTGCAAGTTTTTCGAGGATGCGGGATCGCGACCAGTGAAAGTTGATATCCTCTTTGAAGATCACGTAAATGGATGAAAACCCAAACATGGAATAGCTCCGAACGGTTTTCACTCCGGGTAATCCCATCAGGGAAACCGTTAGAGGATAAGAAATCTGATCCTCCACATCCTGTGGTGAGCGTCCCATCCACTCCGTGAACACAATCTGCTGGTTCTCTCCGATATCCGGGATGGCATCAACCGGAACGGGATCGCGTTGAATACCGTCGATCTCCCATTCGAACGGGGCCACGAACAAACCCCATCCGATGAGAAACAGGGTTCCCAGGACAACGATCAATTTGTTGTGAAGGCAGAAATCGATGAGTCGTTCGATCCAGCCTTGAGGTGAATCGTTATTCTTCATGGGAATCATTGGGCGATGTGTTGATGCCGGATGTCACGAGCGTTTCTTTCAACGCTCCGCAGGTAAACATTTTGGAACCGTAGTAGGGGTTTTCGGTTCCCTCATGGCTTTGCAACCAATCGCCGCCTTTACCGCCAAAAGCCATGGGGCAATGGTAGAGATACACGTCAGCTTTGGCTGTAGGTTGGAATTGTCGTAGTGTTTGGATCAATGTGTTGGACAGGTGTTCGAACCCTTGACGCATCGACCCCATGTCCTCGCCGGAAGTTTTCATGTGGGACAGGGCTTGTTGGAGTTCGGTTTGCCTTTCGTTCCATCTTGTTTGCACTTCCCCTTCCAAAACTTCGCCTGGCACGGAATCCAATGCGGTTTCCATCCTGGTAGTCGAAGAGTTGGCTGCGGTTTGATCGTCATGGCTCAGGGCGTGTTGGATTTCCATGTAGAGACTGACCAATTCGTCCAATGAATCTTGCAAACCGGGTGGTGTCGGGAAGGCCGTTGGCTGGGTTGTTTCTGCTTCATGTTCTGTGTGACTGCCGTGATCATGGGTATGAACGCCGCTGGATTTGCCTCCTTGAGGTTGCATCATGCTGGGTTTGGCGAGGATTTGGATGGCGCTGTCGATTTTGAAGTTTCCATTGGTGACCACTTTTTCGCCTTCCTGTAGTCCTGATTCGACCAAGTAAAAATCACCCGCCCTGGGGCCGAGTTCGATTTCCCTTCCTTCGTATTGTCCCTGTCCCAGATCGACGTAAACCACCGCGCGCTTTCCGGTGATCAGAGGCGCGCTTGAGGGAATGACCAATGGCGCTGTTTCCGCCTGAGCGGTTACATAGCCCAGAGATTCCGCGCTCACCAGATCCATCCCGCAGATGTCACAGGCCCCGGGTTCGTTCTTGATGATTTCCGGGTGCATGGGGCTGATCCATTTGCCGGCCAGATTGGGGTCCATGACGCGACCACCCTTGGCGATTTGAGATTTTACCACCGCTCGCACAAACATGTCCGGTTTAAGTTTGCCTTGCGGGTTGGGCAGGTTGACGCGCATTTTGATGGTGCGGGTTTTGGCGTTCAAAACGGGGTCGATGAAGGCGATCTTACCTTTGAAAACTTCTCCGGGATATGCTTCGGTGCGGAACTCGACTTCCTGACCGTAATGAATCCAGGGGAGATCCGACTCATAGGCGTCCAATTTGACCCAGACATGGGTGAGATCCGCGATGGTGTAGATTTGTGTGCCGGTCTGTACATACATGCCTTCCACAGCGTTCTTGTGCACGACGATTCCTTCCATCGGTGAATTGATGGTGATATGATCGCTGGGGGTTCCCTTTTGTTGGATATCCGCGATCTGAGATTCGGTTAATCCCCATAGGCGGAGCTTTTCTCGGGCGGACCGAATGTTCTCCTGGGATCGTTCGCGAAGGTAGCCGCTGGAACTGGATTCAAGATCTCCTGCTGTTCTTATGGCTGCGATCAGTTCCTCCTGAGCATTGAGCAAGTCAGGGCTGTAGAGATAGACAAGGTGATCGTTTTGTTTCACTGGGACACCTGTGTAATCAACGTACAGCCGGTCCAAACGTCCCGGCACACGAGCCGTGATGTAGGACAATCGACTCTCGTCATATTCCACCTTGCCGACCATGCGGATTTCCGCTTCCGCATAACGTCTTTCTACGGGGGTGGATTGAATCTCGGCCAGTTTTTGTGCTCTCGGTGAAAGGCTGAGTGAACGAGGTCCGGTGTTGGCCGCATCCCCTTCATAGACCGGAATCAAATCCATCCCGCACAGTGAACATGTGCCCGTGGTATCCTGTTGGATAGATGGGTGCATGGAGCAGGTGTAGAACTTTACGGGTCGAGCAGCGTCTCTTTCCAAGTGAGAATGGTTGGCATGGTCCCCTTGGAAAAAACCGCGCAGCCAAAAACCGCCGATGAACATGATGACGGCGGTGATGAAGATGGTTGGGATAGTCCTTTTCATGGTTGGGTCGTTTTAAGTGATTGGGTGGAGTCGGGTAACAGTGAATGTGTGCCGAGGAGCTTTTCCAAGTCGGCTGTTGCAATGGCTCGATCTGCCAGGGCGCGTTGATATGACAACTGGAATTCCAGGAGCAAGCGTTGTGCATCGATGAGTTCCAGGAAATCTGATTGCCCGGCCTGATAGGATTGCTCCGCTACTCGCAGAGCGTTTTCGGTCAGGGGAGTCAAAGAATTTTTATACAAACCAAGTTTTCGCTCCGCATCCCTGTAGTTGAACAGCGCCATGGCAAGATCCGTTTGCAATTCATTTTCACGCTGCTTCAAGCGGAGTTGTGCTGCGGAAGTGTTGGATTCGGCCTGGCGAACAGCGGCCTTGTTTTTGCGGTTCCAGATGGGAATGTTAAAGGCACCGGTGATCATCACCGGATCTTTGCCGTTGTCGCTTATCCCTGCTGTTGCCGATGGGGCGGTTTGGATGTAATCCAGCCCCAACGTGAAATCCGGTCGATTGTTTTTGAGGGCCAGTTGGATGGATTTCCGGCTTTTTTCCACTTCGGCCTGCAAGGCCGCCAGGTCCGGGTGTTGCAACAGCATGGTATCCATAGAGGTTTTGCTCGGTAGCTGTAAGGTCTGAGTGTTTCCAAGTTTTGGGACAGGAAGGAAGGTGTTCGGGGGGCGATTCATTTCCGTGTTGAGTCTTGTGGTCAGGGGAAGGATCATGTCCTGAAGGCTCAGCAGTCGATCTTCGAGCTTTCCAATCTCGACCTGCGCTTTCACGACTCCTGTGACGTCACTACCGCTTCTGAAACTAGCCTGTGCAACGCGTTCGAGGTGTTTCATGAGTTCAATGTTTTCCTGGGTGATCCGGATGGATTCATGCAGATAAGCCAGCTCGTTCCATGTTGTTTTGACGGATTGAAACAATCTGCGCTTGGTTGATTCGTAGACCTGCCAGGCGGCTTCTGCATCGTGATCGGCCATCTGGCCTGCCAGGGTTCGTTTTCCAAACCATGGAAACATTTGGGAAAGCCCCACACGTTGTTGCTGTGGGCCGACTCTTGTCTCAACTTCACGGATGAAATACCCGTAGGAGAACTTGGGATCCGGCAGCGCCGTCACCTGAGGGCTTTTTTCAAGAGCAGCTTGCCACGCTTCAAAAGCGGCTTTCATCCCTGGGTGTCGCATTGCCGCCATGGAGAGCACATCTTGCAGGCTTGCGTCCGGACTGAGTTCGGGATGATTTAATTTCGTTGGTTGAACGGGTGTTAGGGCACCGCTTCCAATCGGGTGTGAGATTGCTTCTGTCCGCTCTGCATCATGCCTGGTCTTTCCGGAGGCGCATCCTGTCAGGGCTCCGATCAAACCACTTAATATCAATTTGTTTGCAATAGAAAAATTAGCCGTTGTTTTCATGGTGGTATCTCATTGGATCAATGGTGTTTGTTTGTGTCAGTACGCACACAAACACAAAGGAGGATCATCATCGGAAACGTACACACGTCACCTGGAAGATCTTTTGATCATATGAGATACGAGCAGAACAACGTGTAGGCGGGAATGCCGGTCGACTTCACCGCAAGCGGAGGGGCGAATGAAGACATCCTGACATCGGGGTCCAACGCGGCCAAATGAAATGACTGGATCATTTTGGCCAGGAGGGAAATCTTCAACTGAGTTTCCGTTTGTGGAGGTGTTGTGGGTGTTTCAGGTGTGTTGGGTTGAGATGCATCCACGCAGCAACTGTCTCCACCGCACTTGCAGTGACAGGGCACGGTAGTTTCGGCGTTCAACGACATACCCACAGCCTGCATCGTCGCGCCCAGTTGCCCGGCGACGAAGATCAGCATCAGAAGAATGGATGTCGTTTTCTTTAACATTGTCTCTGGGTAGTGTAGTCCAGGTGCCAAAAAATGCGAGAGGAATTTAATAGGTGGAGGGGCGGGGCGCAGGTCAAAAATTATAAATCCAAATCTGGAGGGGCAAACGCCGCTTTGCTCCCACTTCTATGCTCAGGACATATGCATGCCTTACGGTAGCGAAGGACATACTGCAAGCATTCGAACACCAGTGGCTTTCCGCGTTCCATCTCAATTGATCGGGAATGATTCAAGGAGAAGATTTGGGAACCGGGTGGCACCGGTCCCTCCTTTTCAAAATACTGAACGGCGCCCGATACCTCGATACCTCGGAGCACCAGAGTGCGCTTGCATCTTTCAGGGAACAATGTGAGTATCTCGCCAATCCATTTATTCAAATCATATCCACGATCATGCAAATGTTTCTTCGTCGACTTTTGGTGTGCTCTGTTTTGAGCACGGTTCTTTTTGGTTTCAACGTTTTTGGAGCCGCCAAACCCAACTTCATCCTTATCTTTATTGACGACCAGGGGTATGGCGATTTGAGCTGTTTTGGTTCAAAAATCATCAAAACACCCAACATCGACAGGCTGGCCACCGAAGGTCGTAAGTTTACGAGTTTTATGGTGGCATCGCCTGTGTGTACTCCATCTCGTGCTGCTTTGATGACTGCCTGTTACCCGAAGCGCGTTGGGATGCATCAGCATGTGTTGTTTCCTCAGTCCAAGAAAGGATTACATCCTGAAGAGCACACCATTGCAGATCATTTGAAATCTCAGGGGTATGCCACGGCATGTTTCGGTAAATGGCATCTCGGGCACCACCCGGAAGTGTTGCCGACTTCGAACGGGTTCGATACTTACCTGGGCATTCCATACTCGAATGACATGAACCATCCCGACAACAAAGGAAAACCGCAAGGCGGTTGGCAGGGGATGGATATTTTGTGGAATGATCCTGAATCGACTCTAACCAAATGGAAGACTCCTTTGATTGAGGATGGGGAAATTGTCGAGTTGCCCGTTGATCAACGAACGGTGACGCGGCGTTATACCCAGAAGGCAATTGATTTCGTAAAAGCTCACAAGGATGAGCCGTTTTTTGTTTATCTGCCCCATACGATGCCGCATATCCCGCTTTATGTTCCCGACGATGTGCGTGATCCGGATCCTAAAAATGCTTACATCAACACGATCGAACATATTGACAGCGAAGTTGGGCGCTTGCTGGATGTGGTGGATGATTTGAAACTGACCGAGAACACCTATGTCATTTACACCACGGACAACGGTCCCTGGTTGCAGTTCAAGCATCATGGTGGTTCCGCCGGACCGCTGCGTGCGGGCAAGGGAACGACTTTCGAAGGCGGGCAGCGCGTGCCTTGTTTAATGCGGGGACCGGGTATACCTGCCGGGACCGTGTGTGACGAATTGACAGGAACGATTGATGTGCTTCCCACTATTGCCGCCCTTACTGGTAAGTCATTGCCATCCGACAGAAAAATTGATGGCATCGATGTTTCCGGTCTTTGGAAAGGAACCTTGAATCGGTCACCGCGCACTGAATTCATTCACTACACATCGGTTGGCAATCTGGAAGGACTCAGGCAGGGAGATTGGAAAATTCTGGTCAAGAAACCACGTAACCAAAACAATCAGCAAGGTGGACCGAATCCGACTCAGATCATGTTGTTTAATCTAAGAGACGATGTAGGTGAACAAAACAATCTTGCCAGTCAATATCCCGATCTCGTGAGGATACTCACCCAACGCATGGAAGCTTTGGATCAGGAAATCACCACGAATGCCCGCGCTCCTTGGGTCACTGAATAGGCCCTCGGACTTCATTTGCAGAAGCTGATTGTTGCCATTTCTATTTGCCAGCCTTTCAGTTGTCTTTTTTGGTGGGGAAGTGTCGTGATTATTCCATCGGTTGAAAGTTTGCAATGGCCTTGAACGATGGGGTGATGACGGAATTTCGATAAAATGGTGGATTGATCCATCCATAAATAGATTGACTTTTGGTAAGGCTTTGTAAATCATTGGCTAAACAGTTAACAGTGACACGTTCGTCTTACAGCCTGGAGGCGTTGGAGCCTCGTGTGCTTCTTTCTGGGGATGGGCTTTCTGTTTTATCAGAGAGTCACGCGTCTTCTGGAGTCGAAGAAGATTTGTTCTGCGCTTCGGAGTCGTGTGAATTGATCCAGAATGAAACACAGGATGAAGTGACCGAATGGTTGATTGACGGAGATCTTGATGCATTAGATTCTCTGTTCAACCAGGAGGGTACCTCGCAGGAGGACTGTATCTTCGCCGAAGAAAGTGACGCAGCGGGTGAGGCTGCAGTGAGCGGTCCACTTGAAGATGCTTCAGACGGTGAAACTGAGGAGCAGGGTGATGCTCCAACTTCCGATATTTCCAATTTTATTCCCGCTTCAGATATCCTTTCCGAAACATCGCTTTTGGTGACGGATCAGCCGGGAGATTTCGATTTATTTTGCTATTGTTCGCGTCTGGTTGAGACGTTGAATGTGGGCAATGCCCCCCCTGCTGGTGAAACCTGTTTGCCTGGCGAAAGCGCGAGGCACGATTTGCCATACCATGTTGCATCTCAAACGGTCGACCAGGTCTCTGGTTTGTTCGTCTCTTTAACGCCAGAGCAGGCAGAGTCTGTTCTGGACTTGTCTATGAGTCCGCAAGGTTATGTGGCTCAAGTCTTTGATGCTTATGGTAAGCTTGTGGCCGAGCCGACAGAACTGTCGGTCGATGCGACGGTTGTCATCACGGGCAGTGACGACCTCGACGATACTCTTACCATCCGATTGCCGGAAGTGCACGCGGATGGATGGCTTGCCATTGCTTTTGAAGGCGGAGATGCAGGGTTTGATTCATTGGTTCTGGAAGGGCCGGACGGTGTGCTTGTTAAGTACGTTGCTGCAGGTCCTGATTCCGGTTCCATTCAAGGTGAAGGGTGGGAGATTCATTACACCGGACTTGAGCCCATTACCGACAACAGTGATGTGGCCGACCGGTTGTTCACCGCGACCGGTTCAGATGATATCATTCGCCTGAAGGACGCTGAAGAACCCGGATTCATGATCATTGAGGA